>JAZQJB010000026.1:0-20189 GCA_045541375.1 Eubacteriales bacterium
CCGCCCACAGGTGATGCAACTGTTCTCTACGTAGCAGCAGTAGCAGTAATCGCCACCCTCGGCGTTGCTGTATTCAGCTTCAAGAAGAGAGAAGAAAACTAATTAACACAAATATTGCTGACCCGCTTTTTGCGGGTCAGCCTGCTAATATAGCTCCGCACAAGGCTTGCGGAGCTATATTAGCAGGTTGACCCCTCTGAAAATACATTAATAATAGGAAAAAATAATGAAAAATGCTGTGAAAAGAGCAGTGTCTCTGATAGTTTTCTTGGCTTTGTTATTCAGTATGATACCAACAAATTTTGTTGGTGTTTTTGCGTCTTTTGCATCCGGAAACGGGTGGGAACAGGTCAATTCAAATACTTTTATAGTTTATAACAACAAAATAACGGGTAGTGGATTGATCGAGATATTCAATTACTTCACTACCAATGAATTTGATTCCTATAGATACGCTTATATGCATCCCGATTATGCGGGTGAAGTTTGGAGCAATCACGGAATTGAAATTGTAGCTGATGCGGAATACTCTATTGAATTTTCCAAATACGGGTATGCAGATATATATTTTTGCCCCAAGCCGTATTGGAATTCCACAGAAACTTATGGTATAAGAATCAATTACCATGTGGCTCCCGAAACCGAGCCTGCCGATCCGCGAAAACCTGCGCAGGTGGATGAGCTTATCAATAAGGATTTGGGAAAGTTTGACACCGAATCGCAGTTTGAAAGCGCACTGAAAAGTTCTGTTTCCGCATCGTGGTCTACCGCAGACGGAAGCGGGAAGGTCGATCAGGCTAATATTATTATAAGTCTTGCCTTCAAAGGCGAAACAAAGAATAGCACGGGTGAGACGGTGAGGACCTATTCTGCCTCGGTCAGCATAACAGAGGGAGAAAATTGGCTTGCTACAGAGCAAGAAGTTGTTATTGACGGAATATTCTGGACCGTTAACCAATACGTTATTACTTTTGACACTGTCGGCGGTACGCAGATACTTCCTATCAAGCAGGATTACGGTACGGCTGTAGCTCTCCCGTCGAACCCGACAAAAGAAGGATATAATTTCATTGGTTGGGACAAAGATATTCCATCGACTATGCCCGCAGAAAATATTACGGTAACTGCCATGTGGGAAGAAGAGACAAAAACAGTCGGCTTTGATCCAAACGGCGGAAAATGGAGCGATGGTTCCGGTGAGACCAAGATAGTTTCGTTTAAGGTGGGCGATAAAACAGATGATTTTCAAGCACCGACAAGAGAAGGATATGACTTTGGCGGTTGGCAAAAGAGCGAAGTGCCTGCGCCCGGTGCGGACGAGTCCTATATCGCAATATGGAACGTCGGAAAGACAGTCACTTTCAAGGATGGCGACACTGTCTATGAAAAGAGTTATACCGCAGGCGAGTTTATTGCTCTGCCGCAGGTCGGCGAAAAAGTCGGATATACTTTCGTTGGCTGGGACAAGCTTGATGCAAACGGCGTCGGTGACGGCTTGACGGATTCCGTGATCTCGGTTATGGGCAACGAAAGCGTTACTTACGTTGCTGTATGGAAGGCGAAGCGCTTTACCGTAAAGTTCTTCGGCGAGAGCGGAGATCTGATCGAAGCAAAGGAATACGACTACGGATCTATCTTAATTGTGCCCGAGAATACCGTTAAAACCGGTCATACCTTCGCGGGTTGGGATCTTGCGAAGGGCGGAGAATATGACGGAATTGCGGACGTGATAAGCTCAACGGTTTTTGAAGATCTTGATTATCGTGAGTTATTCATCATCAATCGCTATACGATCACCTTTGATACCGCGGGTGGAACGGCGATCGATCCGATCACTCAGGACTACGGCGCTAAGATCACGCCTCCCGAGCTTCCCACAAAGATTGGGTGTGAGTTTGATGGGTGGGATATAAATATTCCTCAGACTATGCCCGCAAAGGATATTACAATAACTGCGCGATGGCGCAGCATTAGTTATACTATCACCTTCGACACGGACGGTGGAAGTGAGATCGCCCCGATAACTCTTGCTTACGGCAGTACGGTGGCGCTGACGTCAAAGCCGACTAAGACCGGTCACACCTTTGCGGGTTGGGATGGAGATATTCCGTCGACTATGCCCGCGGAGAATATCACTCTCAAAGCAAAGTGGACGGTGAATCAATATACGATCACCTTTGATACTGACGGCGGCACGGCTATCGAATCAATAACGCAGGATTACGGTACCTCCGTAAGTGTTCCTGCTGATCCCGAAAAGGCGTACCATACCTTTGCAGGCTGGGATCGCGATATCCCGGCAACTATGCCTGCAGAAAATCTGATTGTCAAAGCAAAATGGAACGTCAATCTTTATACTCTGACGTTCGATACTGCGGGCGGAAGTGAAATTGCTCCGATTTCTCAAGGCTACGGTACGGAAATCTCCCGCCCGGCCGATCCTGTAAGGGATGGGTATAAATTCATCGGATGGGACAAAGATATCCCCTCGACGATGCCTCCCGAGAATATCACAATAACTGCCAAGTGGGAGCTTGCGACGAAGACCGTCAGCTATGACCCGAACGGCGGCTTTTGGAGCGACGGCACGGACGAAAGCAAGACCGCAACCTTAAATCAGAGCGACAACGCAGAAAACTATCAGGCACCTTCGAGAAGCGGATATGATTTCTCGGGTTGGAAGAAGAACGAAACCTCTCCCGATGGCGTTAATGAATCCTACACTGCGATATGGACTCTCGGCAAAACCGTCGTCTTCAAGGATGGCGACAAGGTTTACGAGAAAAATTACGCTGTCGGAGAAACCGTTAACGCCCCGCAACCGGGTGAGATCCTTGGCTATACCTTCATCGGTTGGGATCTGATAGGCGCAAATGGCGTTGGCGACGGCTTTAAGGATGCCGTTATCCCGATTATGGGTAACGAGAGCGTTTCCTACGTTTCAATATGGGAAGCGAACAAATATACCGTGATCTTCTATAACGAAAATGATGAGATAATCGAAGCTATCACGGAAAAGTACGGCTCTCCTTTCGGTATTTCGATCACTCCCGTCAAAACGGGATACACTTTTGCAGGTTGGGATCTCAAGAAGGACGGCAAATATGACGGCATCGCCGATCCTGTCAGCTCCGTCATGGGCGCGGAGAATCTTGAATACCGAGAGTTGTTTGCAATCGGACTGTATACCATCACGTTTGATTCCGCGGGAGGAAGCGCGGTGGCTCCAATCACGCAAGCCTACGGCACAGAGGTAGTTCCTCCCGAGCATCCGACAAAAGAGGGATACGTCTTCGAGGGTTGGGACAGAGGAGTTCCCACAACAATGCCCGCGCAGAATATCACGCTTACTGCAAGATGGAAGAAGGCGACCTATACCATCAACTGGGATATCAACGCGGACGGTGTTATCAACGATTACGATATAGTTACCACGGTCGAACACGGCGAGATACCATCGCTTCCTCCTTCCCACGTGCCCACAAAGGATAGCACGGCTGAGTATTCATATACTTTCACCAACAGTTGGCTTCCTGCCCTGAAGCCCGCGGACGGAGATGCTACGTATACTGCGCAGTATGATGCCGTGAGAAGAAAGTATACCGTTAAATTCCTCAATTATGATGGCACAGAGCTGCAGGTTTCCGAAGTTGAATACGGTTCGCTGCCTATTTATAACGGCAAGACGCCTGTAAAGATCGACGATAAGCAATATGATTATACCTTCGTCGGTTGGCTGCCGCAGATAGAAAAGGTCACGGGCAATGCAACTTATATTGCCAACTTCAGCGAGTCGATCAAGAAGTTCACGGTTGTGTGGCTGAACTGGGATGGCAGCGTTCTTGAAACCGATATTGGAGTCGAGCACGGCGATATGCCCCGCTATGACGGCAAGACACCGACAAAGCCGTCGACAGACAACAAAACCTATATCTTCGCGGGTTGGGATCCGCAACTCTCGGGTGTAAGCAGCGACGTGACATATACTGCGACCTTTGCGGAGAAAACCAAGAGCTATTCGATAACGTGGAAGAACGATGACGGAAGCATAATCGACGTTACTGTTGTCGAGCACGGAAAGATGCCTTCTTATGCCGCTCCGACTAAGCCCTCGACTGCTGAATATTCCTATGAATTTGCGGGCTGGACTCCTGCGGTCGTTCCCGCCGTGGCTGACGCGACTTATACCGCGTCATACACCGCAACGAAGATCAAATACACCGTGGTATGGAACGTCGGCGGAGTCAAAACCTCTGAAAGCTACGAATACGGCGCCATACCCGAATTTAAGGGATCGACCGATAAGCTTGCGGAGGGATGCACGGCATTTGAATTCAACGGTTGGGACAAGAAGCTCTCCGCGGTTGTCAGCAATGTTGAATATACTGCAATCTACAAGCAGGTGACAAAGCATATTTCGGGTGAATTTACCTATACAAACAATGGCGGCGGAAACCACACGAAGAAGAATAAGTGTTGCTCTGCCGTTATCGAAACGGAGCGATGCTCGGATGTTCCGGGCGATTCCGACCACAAGTGTGATCTCTGCGGCGCGGATAGCATAGGACTTCATAGCGGCGGAAAGGCTACTTGCAAAACTCTTGCAAAATGTGCCGAATGCGGTGCTTCATACGGTGCTTACGACACAAATAATCACGAGTCGGCGCAGATTGCTTATGCAGACGTCACAAAAACAACGCACGATGAGCTCTATGCTTGTTGCGGCGCTATGAAGAGCGATAACGCAAAGCATATTTTCGGCGAGCAGAGCTGTCCTTGCGGAACTATGAGGTCGGTCACCGTTAAGTTTATGAACGGAGAAATACTGCTCAAAGCCTTCGTGGCTGATTTCGGTACAATGCTTAGCGTTGAAGAGGTATCCGCTCCCGCACCGACGAAGGGATACGTCTTCGCTGGGTGGTATACCGCGTCGGGTACACGCGTCGAAAAAGAGATCATGCTGACGGGTGATCTTGTCCTTTATGCCAAATATATCCCCGGCGATGTTGACGGCAACGGAAGGATCGAGAGCCTCGATGCGGACGTGCTCAACAAATACATCGTCGGCGAAAGCGTTTTTGTCGTTGATGACAAAAATGCGCTTGACGTCAACAGTGACGGCAGAATAACAGTAGCCGATTCGGTTGCAATACTGTTTCACATATCCGGAAAGCAACCTATTTCCGATTAAAAATAAAAGCATCCACACCGAAAGGTGTGGATGCTTTTTTTCATAAAAAAGGAATTCATATAAAAACGAAGACGGTAAACAATATTAGCAGAGAACGCAAGTCGCCGGCGCGAAGAACGGTGAGTGATCGAACTTATGCTCTGTGCGGCATGCGGGCTCAATTGATATAGATCCGCATTCGCACGCATATCGGAGCTGATAAGCACCGAGTCGGTTATTCGCGAGCGATTGCACCCCAAGAAAAGAAGTTAATGCTATAAGCATAAGGAGAATTTCAAAATGGCTAACAAGAATGCAAAGAAGGCTCTCGAGCAGTTTAAGAACGAGGCAGCTAACGAAGTAGGCGTAACCCTCAACCAGGGCTACAACGGCGATCTTACCGCACGTCAGGCAGGCTCTATCGGCGGCCAGATGGTTAACAATATGAACCCCGTACGAACTATGAGATTTGATCGTCTAAGCCGCATATCGCAAGGACACAAGATAACCGTCAAGTACGCGTTTTTCCTTACGGTATAAAGATTTGATAAAATAAACGTACGGAGAAACAAACCAAATGAAAGAAGAAAAGACCATTTACGAACAGATCGGAGGTACATATCGAGAGGAAATCGTCGCCAATGAACTGCTCTATACTTAAAGCAACGAAAGAAAATATCTTCCAAGTAACTGATTCTCGTATTAAATCCCTTGTCTATGCATATACTATTATCGGGTGGAAATCCCGTAAGCAAAATGAAATATTTTTTTCGATAAAAGGTATTGCATTTTTCTTAAAAGTATGGTATAATACAGACAAGGAAAACGGGCTGGTCGTAAGACCCGGGTCCACCTGCGGCGGGGATGTTCCCCGCCATTTTGTTTTGGATGGAGTGTGAATGATGAACGAACTAAGTATATTCGTTGACGAGTCGGGCGATTTCGGTTCATACGAGCCGCACACACCATTTTATTTGTTTACACTCGTATTCCATGATCAAAGCAATTCCATCGAGGATCAGATCAGTCATTTGGAACACGGACTCACAGATGTTGGATTTGACATGAAGCATTGTTTCCACGCAGGCCCTATTATCCGCCGCGAAGAAGATTATCAAAATCTTTCAATAACAGAACGTAGAAAATGCCTCAACCGCATTTTAACATTTGCAAAGAACTGTGAGATATCCTACATTACCTTTTCGGTTGAGAAGAAGCATATGTCGGACTCGCTCAGCTTGACAGTGGCACTCTCCAAGCAACTCTCGGCATTTATTCGCGAGGAATACGCCTTCTTTGCGGGGTTTGATAAGATCATCGTTTACTACGATAACGGACAAGTTGAGTTGAACAAGCTCTTGGCATCTGTATTCACGGTTATGCTTCCGCAAGCGGAGTTCCGTAAGGTAATGCCCGCAGATTACAGGCTGTTTCAAGTTGCAGATCTTTTCTGCACGTTGGAGCTTATCTGCCTTAAGGACGAGCGTCATATTATGTCCAAATCCGAGGAAGCATTCTTTGGCTCTATGCGAGATATGCAGAAGAACTACCTCAAGCCGATGTATAAGAAACGCTACAAGGAGATGAAGTGATATGGCTACCGAAGATATCAAAAAGGCAATTGCCGAACTGATGCGCGAGCTTCAAAAGGGCGAAGATAGAGCAAAAGAAAAAGGATATATCGATATATCTGATGTTGAAAAGATCATAAAAATGAAGTAATGATAATAGATCGCTATCCTTCGAGGGTAGCGATTTTCTTTTTATCCTTTAACCATTGTACCAAAGCAGAAAAGAGCGACCGAGAAACCGAGGTAAACCACGGTCGACTCGGTTGATATCGTTCCTGCCAAGTTGCATACACATACGCCGATCATCACACCCGTAGCGAGGATTCGGATAAACTCTTTACGAACGGTAGATAAAAAAGTAGTTTTCGGTACACATTCCTTTTTTTCCGGCGTTATTGGTGTTTCGACCGGTAAACCAAGCAGGTCGATAAGCTTCTCCAAATGCTCGTCACAAGGCTTTGATAGTCCCCGTTCCCACTTGGAAACAGCCTTTCCTGATATACCGAGCATCGCCCCAAGCTCCGATTGTGTCAGACCGCGTTCTTTTCTTTTCTGCGATATTAATACGCATATATTATCCATGTAAACCTCCGTAAACTGTTTGGTTGATTATAGTATTAACAATAATTATTTGTTTTTTTATTACAGACCTTGAAATAAAGCAAAATTTATGTTATAATATGGTAGATAGATCAACTGTTTGCATCAAATTGAATTTTGTGAGGTAGAGCCTGTATGAAACGAAAAAACATGACGCGCTTATTTACGGCACTTCTGATCGTGAGTCTTATATTTTCTGTGTTGCCCATGGCGGTGTCCGCGCAGGAAACAAAGCTGATCACCACGAGGGCAGAGTTTGAAAAGGCACTCAGGGACGCAAAGGACGGCGATACGCTTCTCGTCGGAGATATCGACTTTGAGCTTCCTTATACGGGCGCGGTTAATACGGTTGAAAGGATCACGATCGATAAAAGCGTTACGGTCAAAAACGGAAAGACTGACGGAAACGCCGTCTTTTGGGGCGCGAGCTTTATACTGAGTGGCACGAAGATCGGCGGCGCCCGCTCGTCGTTTGTTTTTGAGGGTATCATCTTCGACGAGAGACTTGACACAGGCGCGCTGACAGATGAGGATTGGAAGCTTTCCTACGATAGTTTGGGCGAGGAATTATCCCCGTATCCACTGAAGAATCAGTATGCCGTTGAGTGCAATGGTAACGGGGTTGCAAGCTTCAAAAATTGCGAATTCAAGAATTATATGCATACATACGGTCCCGCCATCCGCGCGTTTTATGGGGATTATACGCTGACTCCCTCTATTGAAGCGGAACACGGTGACAACGTGCCGTATCGGTTGGAACTGAATCTGGAGGGATGCAGCTTTTCGTCCAACGCCTCACTGTACGGCGGCGGTGCAGTCTACGTTGAAGCAACCGGCAAGAACGTAACGCTTAACGTGAAGGATTGCAGCTTTAAGGAAAACAAATCAGGCTTTGTTCAAAATGCGGTCGGCGGCGGAGCGGTATACGTGAAAAATACCGTTGCTACCTTTGAGGGATGCGTTTTCGAGAAGAACGACGCAAATTATTATTACGGCGGCGAAAGATTTTGGGCGGATAAGCTGAGCGGCGGTGCAATCGGATGTGACGACGACTCCTCTCTTACCGTTCGTAATTGTATGATTATCGGAAACAAGGCATCGTTTGGCGGAGCAATCAGCATTCTTATATCAAGCGCGGATATTGAGGACTGCTATATAAACGAAAACAAAGCAATTCCCGAAACCGAGAGTGCGTCAGGCAATCTCGGATTATGCAGTGAGCAGGGACTTGGCGGCGCGATATATCTCAACGGCGCAACGAACGTAACCATAAGCAACACCGAGATTCGCAAAAATTACGCAGAAAACGCAATGGGTGCGATCTACACGGATTATAATCCTTCTTTGGATTATAGCACGCGCTCGGTTGAGCTGCTGTTCTGCACGATAGAGGGCAATACCTGCAAAATGAATATGTCCGACTATATGGGATACGGTGAGGACAGATGGCTTTGGTTTTCGTGGTACACCGATTTCTTTGATATAAGCTATCTCGAATATTACGGAAATCTGGTTGTTGACGGTATATACGAAACGCACCTGCCCAAAACGGAGCAACCCACCGAGGAGAACGGATACAACTATTTTGGCAGCACAGCCCCGTCAGAATGGTACAACGAGGAGGGACGTCTCGTACGTGCTTCCACGGTTCCTACCGATTTTATCAAGGAGAAGTTGGGCGATAGAAATTATTACGGCATATTTACAGTAGGCGCGAACAATTACGACGTAACGTTCCGATTCTTGGCGGACGGCGAGTGCAAGCTTACGGTAACCATCCCTTCCGGCGTGATACCTACACTGCCCGAGCTGTTAAAATCGGGATACACGCTGACCTCTTGGACACTTGGTGAAGAAACGAACTATGATCCGGGCAGTCCTTTAGTGGTTGGCAATGAAACCGAAAATGTGGACATTTATGCAGTATATACCCCAAATACCTATAAGATAACCTTCGACTTTGGCTATAATAAGACCGAAGCAGAGCAGACCTTTGGCGAAGCACTTTCTCTCCCTGAGGTTATTGAACGTGCGGGGTATACCTTTGTCGGATGGTTCACGCATGCAAATGGTGAAGGTGAACAGCTCACCGACGGCGCGAGCTTTATGACCGACGAGAACGTAACCTACTATGCTTTTTACGAACCGATAGCAGTCACGCTTCCATCCGAGTTTTCCACCGCTTTCGTGATCGTGATCTCCGCCGTTGTCCTCTTGATAGTAGGCGGCGCGGTTTGGTTCTTTATCTATAACAAAAAGAAAAAAGCCGAAGCTGAAGCGCAAGCCGCACAAATGGCGGCAAACTCCGAAGCTGCAGCAGAGCAGAAGATCGTCAAGACGAGATACACCGACGAGGAGATCGAAAAGATCGTTGCCGCTACCGCTGAAACTCATCTGTTGACCAACCGCGAGCTCGAAGTTTTCTGCGAGTTGCTCAAGGGTAAAAAACAGAGCGAGATCGGTTATTACCTTGGAATAAGCATCTCCACAGTCAAGGACAACGCGGGAAGGATCTACGGTAAGCTTGGCGTTGCAAACAAGGACGAGCTTTTCATTAAAATCGATAGCAAAATTCGAAAGTCATAAAAAAGCAATAAATTATTCAAAAAATACACAGTACCTACCGCTTTACCCCCCTGCGGTAGGTACTTTTTTTGCGTTTTTTTGGTATAATTAAATCATAAAAGCGGTCATCCGTTAAAGGATAGCGTCAGGCCGTGTTTATATATCCCGTGAAAGGAGGCAGCAATGTTAGAACCTGTAACAAAAAAATATCAGGATGATTCGGATCTCGAATCATTCAAATTCACGTTTTTTTGCGATCTATGCGCAAAGCCTGTCAAGGCAGTCAGCTACAGCTTCAAGCCGCCGTTTAAACCCAAGCTTTTTATAAGTGCCTCCGAACGGCGAGCGCGGGAGCTTTTGTGGCTAAGCGATCATGGGGACGCATACGAAAGAGCAAACAAAGAGGTTCTCATCTTTTTTAACCTCTGTCCCGTCTGCGGCAGAAGGGTCTGCGATGATTGCTTCGCAGACGAGCAGGGAATATGCATCGAGTGCCTTAAGCTCAAAAACGAAAAGGAGGAAAAGAGTTGAGTTTTCTTGAAAGAGCAATAAAGCGCGGAATCAGCCGCGGCGTGAGTCAGGCTGTCGGTAATGCAGTGCGCACAGCGGTCGAACCCAAGGCGACCGAACTTGCAAATAAGACAGCTGCAAGGCTTGATTCGGCATCAAATAATCAAACAGTTCAAAGCACCCCCGGCGGATTCGAGGGTGCAATGGCAAATCTTGAGCGCGCAGCGCAAGGATATGTGACAGAGGTGAGCAAAAATATGAAGATATGCCCATCCTGCGAAACGGCGGCAACTGCGGACAACAAATTCTGTCCCCGTTGTGGTACAAGGTTGCCCGATCAGACACTTGCCGAAAGCGCTGTCTGCACAAGTTGCGGTAAGCAGAATGATCTCGGAATGAAATTTTGCAGTGCGTGCGGCACTAAACTTCCCTCTGCGATAGCCGAGGAACAAAGAGCTGCTGCACAATTTGCAGGCGTTATGGCAGAGTGGGATGCAAAGCTTCCCGCTTATCCTAAATGGAATCTCGGCGGAAGCGACCCTTGCATTGAGCAGGACGACGGTTATCTGTGGTTTTGCGTTACTTTCCCGAATAACTATTTGGCGCAGAAAGCAGTGGAAGATTACCGAGCACTTTTGCGAGCTGAAGGATTCCGCCCTGCCGGGCAGTATCCTTCGGAGGAAATACTTTTTAAAAAAATAGGAGATGTTTGCTACCGTGCAGACACGGAGCATTGCTTCGAGGGAGGCGCGGAGTCCCCAACTATCTATTTTTCGGTCGGCGAGCCTGTGGGCGGTTTCGATTATGTAAAAACCGAGCCTACTCAAGCATTTAATTTTAAAAGTTTATTCAGATAATAACGGAGGTTACTTTTTATGAAAGCAGGAAAATTATTCACTAAAACACTGCCTTTTTGTTGGGCAAAGCTCTTGCTCGGAGGAGCTATGGTGCTGATCCTCGGCATTATTCTTGCACTTTGTCTTGGAATCGGCTATCTTTTCGGTGACGGAGGTATTGTTGTAGGATTTCTTATCTGGTGCGGAGCTGTCGGAGTTGTTCGTTTTGCAGTGATGCACTATCTCGGATATATGGTCAAGGCAGGGCATATTTCCGTCATTGCCGAAGCGGCTGTCACGGGTGAGGTTCCCGCAAATCAGGTAAAATACGGCATAGGCAACGTCAAGGAGCGATTTGTCACCTCAAACGTATTTTTTGCGGTAGATAAGCTGGTCAGCGGTGCTGTAAAGCAGATCCAGCGAGGTATTGGCAAGGTTGCGGATTTCCTGGATTTTATACCCGGTATGGATAAGGTTGCGGACCTTGCAAAATTCTTTGTCGAGCTCTCTTTGGGATACGTGGACGAATGCTGTCTTGGCTATACATTCTACAAGAAAGAACAGGGTGCATTTGAAAGCGCATGTGACGGTGTTGTAGTTTATGCACAGAATATCAAAAAACTGCTTGGAAACGCGGCAAAGACGATGCTCAAGGTTATCCTTGCCGTCATTCTGACCGTAATTGTCATCTTTATCCCGATCGGTCTGCTTTTCAGAGTATTTGATTGGAGCGGACTGCTTGCATTCCTTATCTCATGCCTGCTTACATGGGTGGTCAAGTTTGCGTTCCTTGACAGCTTTATCCTCTGCCAGACTATGGCGGGTTATATGGAAGCGGCACAGACGACCGAGATCACTTTTGATCTTTATGAAAAGCTTTGCGGACTTTCGGGCAAATTCAAGGAACTCTTCAATAAGGGAAAGGAAGAAAACCCCGAGATGGCTTATGCGGGAACTGCGGCAGCTGCAGCTCCTGCTTTCGAATACGTTCAGCCTCAGACTGTAACCACCTCACCTCCTCCCGCTCCGACTGCCAATGCAGAGAGCCCCGTCTTCTGCGGTCAGTGCGGCACCAAAAATGCTCCCACAGCGGCATTCTGTACCTCCTGCGGAGCAAAACTCAAATAAGAAAGGAAGTAAAAAACTATGAAAAGACTTTTTGCGCTTTTACTCGCGGCTATTATGCTGCTCTCGCTTACGTCCTGCGATCTCGAATCGATACTCACGGGCGGCAACGAGGGTGTAACAATGGATTACGACTATGAGAAAATGGAAGAAAACCTCAAGAAGATGAGGGAAGAGGACGGTATTTACATAGAAATGAGCATTGTAAATATCGAAACAGGCGAAACTCCCACCGCCGAAAAGATCATCTATGCCGAAACCCCCACCGCTTTTTATTATTGCGGCGACGGCGATGAGCTTATCGTTGATTTCTCGGACGATACCAAAGCAGTTACATACACCAAACAGGAGGACGGTAAGTGGCTGATGACAGAGACCGTCTATGAAGAAGCAGGCATCACCCGAGAGCAGATGGAAGAAAGCTGTTCCTACTACACGATCGCGCTTTTCGGCTACCTCGGGAATTATAAAATGTTCGAGGGCGCACCTATGAAGAAGACGAGCGAAAAGGTGGCGGGCAGAGAATGTGATCAATTCTCCTACTCTATCGGACTTTTCGGATACGGTATGGAATATACCTTCTGCATAGATATTGAAACCGGTATGTGCCTTTCCTGGAAGCTCGGTGCTTCTGCAGGTGCCGAGGGCTCGGGAAGTACAGAATTTACCTGCAAGAAATTTGAAACTCCCTATAAGATCGATATTCCTTCCGGCGCTGATATCGTGACCTCCGAAAATGAAGGCGCAGAGGAAGAGTGGCAGGGTAAGTAACAGCGGTTTGAATTGGAGAAAAATACAATGAGAAAAATATTGACGTTTTTAATAGTGGCGTTTATGTTGTTTTCGATGGTCTCTTGTGATCTCGGAGGCGGTAAAGATTCCGAGGACTTCGGTGAGGCGCAGGAAGGTTTTGAAAACATCGAGGATTCAGACAACAAGGAAACTATAGAGAAAAATATCAAAGATGTTTTCGGTGTAAAGATCACGCTTCCCGAAGCCGAGGACTACGCCGGCGCAACCATTGGCGGCTCGAGTATGTCGATGTATATGGTTACGATGACCGAGCCCAAGGTGAATGCGGAGGAATTCTTTGCGGATATCGCTTCGGCTTTTTCCTCCTGGGAAGCCAATGAGGATACACTTACCTACTCTCGCACGACGGATAAGGTTCTTTACGGCGCCGTTATTGCCATGGAGGGCGACCTGCTTACGATCGCCTTTTCAATGACCGATAACGAGCTGATAGAGGGAATGACGTCGGGTCCTACCGAATTTATAAAGGAGATCGAAAAGTATTCCGGCGTAAAGCTCGAATTTCCTTCGTTCGTTACCTCGGTGGGACTTCCCTCGCTTTCAAATGACGGCGCAAAGGCTCAGTACGGCGGAATGCTCCTCAACGGAAGTGCAAATCTCAATGAAGAAAACTTTCTGGCGCTTGCAGATGCTCTTAGCTCCCAACTGTCGGGTTATACGATGGTCGAGGGCGAGGCAGAAAGCTGGGGACCCGAGGCGGTGCTCCAATGGATCGACAACAGTGATGAGAGCAGATATTTCGAGCTTGAGCTTTATGACCTTGACGGTATGCAGTACGTTGAATTTGCTTACCATTACACAGACAGAAGCCTTCTTCCCGCTTGGCCGAGCGATCAGATAGACGCCTTCTTCGGCAAGGCGATCGCTCTTCCCGCTTACAGCGGCAACTACAAAGAGCTTGAAGTCTCGGAATATAAAAACGAGCAGCCGGGAGAATATTCGGAATATCTCGATCACATCGCGGTATATATGACCTGGACCGAGGAAGAGGAGCTTGATCCTTGGCTTGCATCGATCGAGGGCGCAGGCTATGCGAAGACCGCGGGCGACTATACAGATGAATACATCTATGTAAAGGATCTCGGAAACGGGCTCTATGCAAACGTTTCCGCGGAATACGACAGCTACGGCGGACGGCTTACGATCACGGTTGAAAAGGAAGAGCTCACGGGTCTTGAATGGCCTGCAGAGCACATAAAGACACAATACGGTGCTGAGTTTGCCGCGCTGCTTCCCGCAATAGCGGAA
The DNA here is from genome assembly GCA_045541375.1 of Eubacteriales bacterium. GTDB lineage: Bacteria > Bacillota > Clostridia > Oscillospirales > CAG-272 > CAG-390. Next base: position 14,439 of record JAZQJB010000026.1, read on the forward strand.
GCCCCCCGCCGTGTCTTTGACGTCGAGAACAACTACATTTACATCAGAAATAACCTTGATACCGAAGCGGTTGAGACTTGGTGCGCCGCAATGCGCGCCGCAGGCTTTGAGGAAACTACCAAGACATCAGAAAGAGCTAAGTACTCGATGATCTTCGATAACTACGATCAGGTAGAAGTCTCGCTTTCGTTTGGCGAGAATTACGGAACCTTTTACGTTGATTATGAAAAATACGAGGGACCGGGCTTTACGCTTCCGACAAACGCCTATATTGAATATACGTACGCATATTCATCAAATCCCGACAGCAAAATTACCTATAAGGTAACCAAGATCGGCGAGGATTACTATTTTGATTCCGGCGCATTGTCGAAGACCTATTTCAAGTACGATGCATCCGCAAAGACCTGGACGAGATATAACGGTATGAGCTTAGGCGACTCGATCATGTGGATAAAGGCGGATAAAGTACTTGACAGATACGGCGTAGACAAGGCTTTGAAGAGTTCTATGAACTATCTCTTTTATACAAAGTCGAACTATATGGTGGAAGATCAGTCAACAACAAAGACGATAGCCGGCTCGCAGTGTATCAAAATAACCTCCACTCAGAGCACGGCCGAATACTGGCTGAGCCGCGATACGGGATTGCTCTTTGCACAGAACGCGTTTACCCTTATCGAGGTCGTTAAATACGATACCTCGGTCAAGAGTTTGGCGGATGCAGGAATAACTGCGGATATGTTACCGAATGAATAATACGGAGGTGTTATTATGCCAAAGAAATGTGATCAATGCGGTGCGGATATAGCACCCGGTGCGGCGTTCTGCACCAACTGCGGATCAAAAGCACCCGAGGAAGTGGTCGTTGTCCGGCAACCTGAAGAAGAACCCGTAAAAGAAACTGTCAAAGAGGACGTATGTATGAAGTGCGGAAGCGTACTTGCTGATGGCGCGGCTTTCTGCACATCTTGCGGAACTCCGAGAGGGGCGGCTCCGACCGAATCTCCCGTTTCCCAGCCTCAGCCTCAACCGCAACCTCAACCTCAGCCTCAACCTCAGCCCCAACCTCAGCCTCAGCCCCAACCTCAGCCTCAACCTCAACCTCAGCCTCAACCTCAACCTCAACCTCAGCCTCAGTACGTTCAGGAGCCTTTGAGGCAGCAATATACATATACCCAACCCGCACAGCAGTATGCTCAACCGCAGTATGTTCAGCCGCCTCAGCAGACGGTATATGCCTCTCCGCAGGCGGTACCTGCAAGCGCAAGTGATAAGACCGACAAGGTAGTCGGCACGGGTGCATATTTTTGGCTGATGTTTCTTTACGCGCTGCCTGTAATAGGATTCCTTGTTTGCCTTATTATGGGCTTTGCGGCAAAAAATAAGAATCTCAAGCATTTTGCCCGTGCAATTCTGATTTGGGTACTTGTGGGACTTATTCTCTCTGCCATCATCTCGATCGCGCTATATTTCCTTATCGGTTCGTTAGGCGATCTCGCGGGATTGGATCTCGGCTCATTGTTTGAAGGCTTCGGAATTGGCGGCTTTGGCGGATAATTTGCGGGCATATGCCCAAAAATAATATAAAGGAGAAATTAATTATGGCATTCTGTGAAAAATGCGGAACAAAGATAGAGGAAGGGGTAAAATTCTGCTCAAACTGCGGTAACACCGTAGGAGCTCCGAGCGAGCCCGTACAGCCCCAAGCGGAAGAAAAGAAGAACAATCTTTCCGATAAGGTCGCGTCACTCAATAACACCGCGGATACAACGGAAGAGTTTGACGCTGCTGATATTGAGAAGAATAAGTTAATGGCAGTACTTGCTTACATAATCTTCCTTATTCCTCTCCTTGCGGCAAAGGATTCGCCTTTTGCCAAATACCACACAAATCAGGGGCTTGTACTTTTCCTTGCGGCTATTGCATCGGGAGTGATTATGGTGATCCCCATACTCGGTTGGATCATTGCTCCTATTGCGAGCATCCTGATTACCGTTCTCGCCGTTATCGGAATTATCAACGCGCTGAACGGTAAGGCTAAAGAGCTTCCTATTATTGGCAAATTTAAGATCATCAAATAAATAGTAAGCGTAAAACGGGCGGTGACGGTCATAAACGACCGCCAACCGCCCGTTTCCTTAAAGAACGGAGAAAGATATGCTTCGATATTATAATAAAATAATTGCCGCCGTCCTTGCGATTGCAATGGCATTCGGTCTGGCGGCACCTGCATACGCCACGGGCATCACTGACGGCTTCGTTATCGAAAATGGCGTTCTGACCGCATACACGGGCGATGACACCGTGGTGAGAGTGCCCGATAGCGTTACCGCGATCGCAAACGGTGCGTTCAGGAACAACACGACTATGACAGAGCTGTACCTTGGCAAGAACGTGGTATCAATAGATAACAACATCGCCTACGGTGCTGCCGCTCTGACAACCGTTCATCTCCCGGACGGAGATACGCCTGTCGCGGTGGCCGGCTCTGCTTTTTCCGGTTGTGAAAATCTGACCACGCTGGTGCTCGGACCGAGCGTTGTCAGCGTGGCGGAGAATTTTCTTAACATTTCCACTCTGCAACAGATCGTTGCCGACCCGGAAAACACCTGGTACTATAGCCGTGACGGTGTTCTTTTCAGGAGAGAAAGCTCTGCCACCGATCTCACCTTGGTGCGGATGCCGAGAAACAGTCCGATCACGGATTACACCGTGCCGAGTGATTGCTACGTGACTGCCATCGGTGAATATGCTTTTTATTATTGCAACAATCTGACTTCGGTGGAGATCGCGGCGGGAGTAAAGGAGATCCGCTACGAGGCTTTCAGCCACTGTGCAAATCTAAAGTCCATCGATATGGGTCCCGACGTGCAGGAATTGGGTGCTTATGCCTTCTATTACTGCACCGCGCTCGAGAGTCTGACACTGTCGCCCGCGCTTGACGACGTTCTGACATCGACCTCAGGTACGCTGAGCGGCTCTCCGCTGAAGACCTTGATCGTACCCAAGAATGCTGCATTCATTCCCGCAAATATGATGTTCAAGGATACCTTGACAGAGATCATAGTTAAGGACGGAAATCCCGTGTTCACCTCGGCAGACGGGGTGCTGTATACTGCAGACCCGAGAAATGCCAATGCGACGGGCGATACTCTGCTTGCTTATCCCAGAGCAAAGGCAGATGAAAGCTATTCTATACTCGAAGGCACAAAGACCGTCGGTAAGGATGCGTTCGGAGATAATAAGCTTCTCACAAAGGTAACGATGCCCGAAAGTCTTGAGGTGATAAAGCAGGCGGCGTTTGCTTACTGTTATGGTCTTACGGAGATAGTACTCGGAAAGAACGTCCATACGCTTGAATACGATGCGTTCTATGGCTGTAATAATATGACAAGCTTTACCCTCTCGGAAAAGCTGACCCCCGAAACTGTCAATAACAGCGTCGTGGGGGGATGTAATAAGCTGACTACGCTTTACGTCCCTGCGGCAGCGGAATTCGTACCGAATTCGATTGCAAAATTCGGTGCTCTGACCGAAATCGTGGTGGAAGACGGCAATTCACGTTATTTTTCGGACCACGGTGTGCTCTATGAGCGCACCGAGGAGGACGGACAGCTTCTGCACACCTATCCGCGCGCAAAGGCGGACGAGGGATATGCCATCCTCGAAGGTACGAAGACCGTCGGTAGGGATGCGTTCAGGGATAATAAGCTTCTCACAAAGGTAACGATGCCCGAAAGTCTTGAAGTGATAAAGCAGGCGGCATTTGCTTACTGTTATGGGCTTACGGAGATAGTACTCGGAAAGAACGTCCATACGCTTGAATATGATGTGTTCTATTACTGTAATAATATGACAAGCTTTACCCTCTCGGAAAAGCTGAACCCCGAAACTGTCAATAACAGCGTCGTGGTGGGATGTAATAAGCTGACAACGCTTTATGTACCTGCAACAGCGGAGTACGCGCCACCGTCACTCTATCGGCATAGTGCGCTTGAGAATATTTTCGTAATTGATGAGGCGGGAAACCGCGATGCGCTCGGAGTTGCATACTTCTCCTCGGATGGAGTTCTGTTCAGCGCAGACGGAACGACCTTGATACAGATCCCGACAGCCAAGCAGATAACCGAGTACGCGATCCCCGAAACGGTCACTGTTATCGGCGAAAGAGCTGCGTATGACCACAAGTATCTGCAATCGGTTTCGATCCCCGCGGGGGTTACCGAAATAGGAAGATATGCCTTTGCATACTGTGATGAGCTGTCGCTGATCATGGCAATTGGATGCAACCCCGAAACCATAGGCTCGTCTGCACTTGATGCTAACGATAATGTGGCGATAGTGTGCGACGAGGGCAGCTCGCTCGTGGAGCACGCCATATATCATAAGCTCGTTTACGTCACGGGCGGCAATCTGATCACTGCCAAAGTCGAAAAGAAGCTGACGGGAAGTGACGGCTATACTGAAGATTCTCTTTCCTCTTACCGCGTCAGCGTATTCCTCGGCGATAACGGAACGGCGGAGGAATATGAATTCCCAGCCTATACAGCAGGTGACTATATTCTGATCCCTGCTGAAAAGACTGCGAACAACGGTGAGAGCATCAAGGACTACAGTAAGGTGACCGTCCGCCTTATCTCCAAAACGGGAGAATGCGAGGAAAGCGTCACCTTGGTCGAGCTTGATGAAAACAAATGCGCCGAGGTAACTCTCCGCGCGGCGCAAAAGGGCTACGTAACGGGAACCGTCACTGCGCAGAGCCGTGCCACGGTTGCTATATACGATAGCGAGGGAGCGCACATTCAAACAATGAATCTGAACTCCGGAAAATATACGAGCGACTATCTTCCTGCGGGAAATTACACGGTCGTAGCACTCCAGGGTAAAGTCAGAAATTGGATTCAGAATTCACTTTCCGACTACGAAACGCTCGGAATGCAGGAGGGCAGCGATTACGTTAAGAGCACGGTAAAGCTTATAAACGGCGAGATAGCGGTGCAGGATATCACCATATCCAAGGAGAGCACATATGCCTCGGTATGGCTCGACGAGGGCAAGACCTCGTATCTCTTGCTTGACAGCGAGGTCACAGCATCGGGAAGGATAGATTTCCGCCTGAGCTACAGCCTTAAGGAAGAATTCAAGGATTATGCTCTTTCGGGCAAGGAGATAGTTATCACGATCCCGCAGGGACTCCTCGTATCCGAGGAAAGCGTGACTCTGGACGGAGCTTCAGCATCCGACACCGAACTGACCGACAGCGAGCTTCGTATCAAGATCACGGAAAACTCGGGCACTGTTCAGTTTTCCGCAAGCCCCACCGCTTACGGTCTGATCGTTTCTTCGGCTTCCTTCTGCTTTAACTATGCGGGAGTCAGCTATCGGGAATTTGCTGGCAGTATCTCCACGACCGTGGAGTACGTAACCATCGAGGTGCCGACAACCACCGCTACTAAAAGCATCCTTGTGCAGGGTGTGACCGTCCCGGGTGCTTCGGTTACCGTTTATGACGGCGAATGGGTCATCGGGCGCGCAACCGCTTACGAAAGCGGACGCTGGTCAGCTTTGGTCGAGCTTTCGGGCAACGATCCCGACGCGCTTCATCTTATCAGCGCCTCGGTAACGGTTGACGGTGAAACTAAAACAACCGCACAGTATGAGGTTCTGTGGGCGGATAATCTGACCAATATCAAGAATCTTCATATGTACTATAACGGAAAAAAGTACGTTATCAAATCCGACGGCTCG
>JAZQJB010000027.1:0-13047 GCA_045541375.1 Eubacteriales bacterium
AGTTGACAGCATTGCTTATGAGGGGAGCCGCAAAAATCAAAGATTTTTGCGGGGGCGATAAGCGCGCGAATACCCACTGCGCAGTTATCAATTGTAAAACACAGTTTTACAATTGGCTTAGTCAAAAAACTCGTGAAAAACGGGCCAGGAGAGGGCGGCGTAGAAGCGGTGGCCTTCGGGGCCCTCGATCCATTTGTATCCGTCGGGTTCGCCGGCGGCGCGGTAGTAGAGCGAGGCGACCTCGATACTTTCGGCAACGCCGTCGTGCGGGAAGATCTTGTCCTCGGCACCGCTGACGGCGATCAGCTTTCTCGGCGCAATCAGACCGCAGAGATCGCCCATATCGAAGTCGAGGGCGATATTGGGAATATAGTTGCAAACGCAATGCTTCATTGCGCCGATCGAGTCCTTGTAGGTGCAAAGGGCACAGGAGGGCATCGAAACCTTGATGCGCTCGTCGATGGCAGAGGCGTAGATGGTTGCCGTGCCGCCGCCCGAGTTGCCCATGCAAGCGATCTTGTCGGCGTCAACAAAGTCGAATTTATCGGTCACGACGTCAATGGCGCGGCTGATGTCAAATACACGCTCGCCAATGAGAGTTCTGCCGTAGAGAAGCGCCGACATCGCGGGAACCTGACATCCGGGACCCTTTTCGTCGCCGCCGCATTCGCCGAATCCGCGCTGCTCGATGGCGAGGGCGCAGTATCCCTCGCGCACGATCTGAACGGCAAAGTCGCGGTCGCCGCCGTTAATGCTTTTCTCGTCGCCGGGATATATCGGTCTGCCGAGCGAGATGTGGAAGCCCTTTGAATGTCCCTGCAGGCAGATGACCACGGGGATCTTGTCCGCCTTGCCCTTCGGTACCCAAAGAGTGCAGGGAACGAAGTAGCCCTCTTCGCTCTGGAATGTGAAACGGTATTCGGTGAAGGTGTCGAAGTCCTTTTTGTGTTCGATGTTGAAAAGGTCGTCCGCAGCGGGAGCGATCTTGTCAAGTCCCATAAGGGATGCAAGATGCGCGCGGGCGCTCTTTTGCCACGCGGCAAAATCCGAAGCGCCGTCATAGCGCATTGCGGGAGCGAGAGCCTTCAGCGCCTCGTGATGAATGATATGAGGATCGTTGTTGATCATAGTGTTTCCTCCCTTATTCAACGAAAATAGTGATACTCGATTTATTGCAAATTACGGTATTGTGCGCGATCTTGGCGGTAGTCTGGAGCGCGAAGGGACCGCGGTTGTTGGTGTGGCGGACGTAGAGAGGAAATGCCGAGGACGAGACGTCGATGCGAAGCTTTTCGCCCTTTTTGATGACGAAAGCGTGCTCATCGAAGCTGAAATCCATCTCGATCTCCTCGCCTGGGACGTAATCGGGCGCGAAATTTGAGATCTGATTGATGTCGTCGCGCAAGCCGTAATCACCCTCCTCTTTGACGAGGCTGATACGGATGTAGAAACAGGTGTCCTCGCAGTCGGAGCGGACGCGCAGGCGAGCCGTCATCTTGCCCTTGACAAAGGTGTCTTCCTCGAATGCGGGCGTGAAGAAGGAAAGGACGTCGGGCTGGGCCTTCGGCTTATACTGCCAAGCGTTTCCGCCGAAATTGGCGGAAAGCCCGCCCTTGAATTTTGCGGGGGCGTAGGGGTTGTAGGTGTAGGTCTTCTCGCCCTTGCCGAGAGGGAAGGTGAGCGACTTTTCGGGTTTAGCGAAATCATCGGTGCACCATTTGTCCCCGAAGAGCTTGTAATACGTGACCTTGCCGCGCTCGAGGGGAGCTTCATCCTTGCCGCGGACGGAATCGATCCAGCGGAGGTAAAGGTCGTCCAGTACTTCTGCACCCGAGGGGGCGTCATCAAAGACTATCGGCTGATCTCCGTTTTTGTTGTTGCCGTGGTCATAGGGATGAACGAGCAGGGCACATTTTGCCTTCGTTTCGGGCGCGATGGCGTTCCACAGATCGAACATACCGCCAGTGTAGATGTCATAAAAGCCCGTGACGATGAGGATGGGGATGTTCGCGTTCGTCATCGCGCCGCGGGAATCAGAGCCGCCCGCGCGGGTATTCCAGAAATCGTCGTTGCGGTCGGGGTGGAGAAGAATATCGTCAAAGCTCGGCACGCTCTCGCCGAAAACGGTCTTTGAAAAGTCGATCAGCGGGAGCATATTGTAGGTCTCCTGCTTGTAAGCCTTCTCGCGGATGCTCTTGTGCTTATACATTTTGACGTACCAGCCGCCGTGGAGTCCCATTTTGTAAAAACCGTTGCGGTAGTTGCAGTTGTAGCGCTCGGTGTCCTGAACGGCAAGGACCGCGCCCTTGATGTCGTCCGCGAAGGGCGCTGTGACCTGATGGACGGTGGACTTGTAGCTGTTGCCGACAAGGTAGAGCTCGCCGTTATAGAAGGGCTGCGAGCGCACCCAATCCTGCAAAAACAGCCCGTCCTCGCGCTCGTTTATGTAGGGGATACAGTCGCCCGAGCTCTTGCCGCGCCCGCGGCAATGCTGATAAACGACGGCATATCCGTGCGCGAGCCATTTTTCCACGCTCGCGGCAAAGGCATCGACGATCTCGTCCTCGGCTGAATTTTCAACCGCATCAACATAAGGATCGCGCCTGATAACGATCGGGAACTTTCCCGATTCTTCAGGAAGACAGATCACGGTGAAGAGAGAAGCACCGTTAAATTCGAGGTATTCGTAGTAGGCTTTCATAATTATACCACCTTTGTGTTATGAGTTTATTATAGCATAAATATGAAAGGATTTCAAGATATAATAAATAATCTACGCCGTGGCGTGGGAAGAAATAAAGCCAATAATACTCCAATTTGCTCGGGCGAAGTAATAACGAAGCAATAAAATAAACGGACTGTCTTTAAGTAACAAAAGACAGTCCGTTTTTGACGGTTGGCGAAAGGTACGAGCGCCATATTCATATTTTAGCTTGGTTAAACTACGTCCCCTACGCGCTCGCAATGGAATAAGAATCGTAATATAAAATTACTTCAAAATCTCAATAATCGCATCTCCGACCTCGCGGGTGCTTGCATTTCCTCCAAGGTCGCAGGTGAGGGTCTTGCCCTCGACCATAAGTTGTTCGATGGCGTCGATGAGCTTTGCGCCCCAGTTTTCGTAGCCGAAGAAATCGAGCATCTGGCTTGCAGACCAGATGGAGGCGAGGGGATTGGCGATGCCCTTGCCTGCGATATCGGGTGCGGAGCCGTGGATGGGCTCGAACATCGAGGGGAACTTTCTTTCGGGATTGATATTCGCGCCCGCAGCAAGTCCCATACCTCCCGCGATGGCGGCGCCGAGGTCGGTGATGATGTCTCCGAAAAGGTTGGAGGTAACAACGACTTCAAATCTCTTCGGATCCTTGACAAAGAACATACTTGCCGCGTCGACGAGATAGGAAGCGGTCTTTACGTCGGGGTATTCCTTTGCTACCTCGGCAAATACGCTGTCCCAGAATACCATTGAATAGTTCAGCGCGTTGCCCTTGGAAATGCTCGTCAGAGTCTTCTTTTCCTTTCTTGCAAGCTCAAAGGCATAGCGGATGATCCTTTCAGTTCCCTTGCGCGAGAAAACACCGGTCTGAAGCACGATCTCGTTCTCTTGGCCGCGGTAGAGCCAATCGCCCGCGCCTGCATATTCGCCCTCGCTGTTTTCTCTGACAACGATCATATCAATATCTTCGCAAGTCGCATCCTTGAGAGGGCAGGGAGCGCCCTTGAGGAGCTTGACGGGGCGAAGATTGACGTACTGATCAAACTCGTGGCGGATCTTGAGCAAGAGATCCCAAAGGGAAATGTGATCGGGCACGCCGGGGGTTCCGACCGCGCCGAGATAGATGGCGTCGTACTGCTTCAGAGTTTCGATAGCATCGTCGGGCATCATTTTGCCTGTCTGCAGATAATAATCGCATCCCCAAGGGAAGTGCGTAAATTCAAATTTGAATCCGCCGTCGAGCTCCCCGACGTGCTCGAGCACGCGAACGCCCTCTCCGATGACTTCGGGGCCGATTCCATCGCCCGCGATGACGGCAATTTTGTAGTTTTTCATTGTGATATATCCTTTCGGTGTTATTTTGTCCATTTGATAATATTTTCGAGCATTCTTTCTGCGGCTTCGGGGGAGGAAAATCTGTTGCCGCTCAGGTAAACGCCCGTCGGATCGACGGTTTTGATGAACCGCTCAAGCTTATCCTCGAGGTTTTCATCAAGCGCCCAAAGGAGGATGAGATTCTTTCCCTTGTCCTGGATCTTTTTATAAATTTCGAACCATTTTTCATCGCAAAGCGGCTCCTTGCCCGCGCCGGGATTCCATTGGATACCGCACAGGCCGGGGATGTCGAGGATCATATCGAGATGAGGCAGCTCGCCGATGCCGTCGAGGTGGTAGACGGGACGATCAATATAGGACGCCTGATCGACAAGCTCGGGCAGGACGAATCTTTCGAACTGCTTGGGCGAGATCATATAGCAGAAGTCGCATTGCATCGGATACCAAGGTTTTTCCGAAGGGATGTTCATCCAAGTGATAAAGGGGAGATCATGCTTGCGGATGAAATCAACCTGCTTTTCGTAGGCAACGCGCACCTCGCGGCGGACTTCCTTTGTGAAATTATATACCTCGTCGGGGTAGTCATAAAGGTCGTAAAGCAGATTTTCAGTGCCGCGGAGCGATGCGACGATATCCATAATGCCGCCGAGGTCGGTGATCGAGAAGCAAACCTCGGGGTCAGCGGCGAAGCGTTCCTGCATTTTTGTTACGTACTGCCACATCTCGCTATGCTCGTCAAATTTGACTGCGGGAGGGTTTTCCCAATCGGTGACGAATTGCTCCTTTTCAAACCAGACGGTTCGCTTTGCAAGCTCGTATCCGCCGCCGAGGCAGGCGGAAAGGCATCCTGGACCGAGATTTGTGAAATATCCGGGGATACCCTCTGCCAGATATTCGTAATTTTCGGACTTTATTTTGAAGGCTTTGTAGTTATATTCCGGGTCGAGCCACTGTTCCTCAAGGCTTGCGGGTGCGCGATAGTTTACCGTCCCCGGCTTTTGGTAGGAAATATTTAGTATCGGTCGCCCCGTGTTTTCACGATTCCAGAATTTTTCATATTCCGCAAGAACGGATGCGTATTTCTGTTTGAACATTTTTGCCTCTTCTGAATGTTTATTTCAAGGTTATAACGAATTCGTTTGCGCTCTTTTTCGAGAGATCGAGTTCCGCCGCGGTCTTCACCCCGTTGATCTCAACATCGTATTTGCCGTAAAATCCTCTGAACTCGGCGTTTCCGTCCGCATCCGTGACAGCTTCTGCCTCGGTGTGCCACTTTTCCTGCAAAAGCTCTTTGAGCTTGAGATATGCGGGTTTGGGTGACATATCGAAGCGGAGAAGTCCGCCGTAATAATAGTTTTCGCCGAGCGACATATTGCCCTGCGAGGCGCGGATCTTTTCGGGATCGGGATCCCACAGATGCGCGTAGCCGTCCACGAGATTCCAATAGATGATCTGCTCCACGTTCGGGTGCGAGAACCATACCGAGTAGAGCTTTTCAAGCATCTCTGCCTGGAGCTCTTCGTCATCGGGATCCCAGGAATAGGAAGGAATGGTTATTTCCGTGATCTGCAAGGGCTTTCCGAGGCGGGAATACATATCCATATGCGCGTAAAGCAGTCTCGGATTCAGCATCTGTCGGGTCTTGGCGTATTCTTCCTCAAGCTTGTTGAAAAGATGGTACTGCATACCGATCGCATCGATGCGTGCGCCTTTGAGGATGGCTGCCTCTGTGTAGGCATAGTAGGTATCCGACGTGCGGCAGTTGTCACACCAGGCGAATCTGCGCGACTCGTTGATGCCGAGCTGATTGTTCGGGAAATATTTTTCGGCAAGTCGGAAGCACCACTCGACAAAATCGGGATCGTCATAAAACTTCGTTCTGCCCTTGGCGTGCTTCATCTCGTTTGTGACCTCGATGGTCGGGATCTTGTCGGCGTAGCGTTCGGCAATTTCCGAATAACGCCGCTCAAGCTCGCGCTTGATCTCGTCGATCTCGGCGTCATAGAGCCAGGTGGGGAAGAAGTGGTCGTAAGCCAGCGCGTGCTCACGCGGCTCGATGCCGTGCTCCTCGCAAAACTCAATGCAAAGATCGGGCGCGGGACGGCGGTAGACCTTCGGGCTGTCCTTTGCATAACGCGGCTTTCCGCGCTCGGGCTCGAGAGAGTCCCAATAGAAGGGAAGCGTTGCCATATTGAAGACGTCCGCGAAGCATTTTTTATAGATCTCGTTCTTTTCGGGTGTTTCAAGCTCGTTGAGCATAAAAATATTCGCGCCGAAGCGGAATTCGTGCGATTTCTGGCTGAACTTTATCTTCGCGCCCGCAACGGGATCGCCGTTTTTGTCAATGACTTGAACCTTGCCGTCGCCCTTGCGGTAGGTCTCAATACCGTGCGATACCTTTTCGTTTACGTAATCACTCTGTTCATCGAACAGGTCGAGGATATTTCTTCTTTCTGTCATAGGCGGTTGCCTCCCGTGTTTTTTTACATTATATCATAAAATCCGGTTAGTTTCAATAATATATCGAAAATAGAAGAGCGTTTTTCTGCCAAAGTAAGGAAATATATTGACTTTATACAGTAAAGATGATATAATGAATTCAGCGAAAAAAAAGGAGGACTTAATTGTGAAACAGTCTACGTTTATCCGCATTATTTCCTGCATCATGGCTTTGTGTATGCTTTCCGGCACCATGCTCATGACCGCTTGTAACGACACCCCCGAGGTTCCCGAAACCGAACCTCCTGCAAACACCACCTCCGCTCCCGAGACCACCCCGGCTCCCGAAACCACCGAAGCACCGTTGGTTCTTACCGAGCAGACGGTTCCGCTCAACAAGAACACCAAGGGCATCAAGATCCTCGGCGTTCGTAACCTTGCCTCCGATACCGCGATCAACGCCGACTGGAGCGCATCGGGTATCGAATTCGTTGCAACCTGCGAGGGCGATATGACCTTCGCGGTCGAGACCAACGACAAGGGCGCGTACTTCCGCGCTTACGTCGACGGCGAGCCCTGTATGAACGGCGAGTCGCCTTACTTCGAGATCACCGGCAAGGGCGAGATCACCCTTAAGGATATCCCGACGGGCACGCATACCGTACGCGTGATCAAGGTCACCGGCTATACGCTTGCATTTGCGGCGTTCACATCCGTCAAGCTCACCGGCTTTATCTCTGAAGAAGCACCCAAGGACAAGGAGCTTTACATTGAGTTCGTCGGCGACAGTATCACTTGCGCGTGGGGTACTATCGGTACCTTCGACGGCAAGTACACCTCTCAGGACGCTACCCTCGGCTATTCCTATCTTCTCGCCGAGGCTCTTGACGCGGATTACTCCCTCACCGCACTCTCGGGACAGGGCATCTGCTGCGGTACGCCCGGTGTTCCTCTCGGATACCGCTACGCCTGCTACGGCAAGGACGCCAAGACCGAATACGATTTTGCCCGCAAGGCAAACCTGATCGTCGTCAATATCGGTACCAACGACGAGACCAAGGCGATCGATCAGACTCAGTTCAAGAAGGATTTCAAGGCGTGGGTCGAGTACGCCAAGGAAAAGAACGGCGCAGACTGCAAGTTCCTTGCCGTTACCAATATGAAGAACGGCTCGTATCGCTCAATCATCGAAAAGGTCTTTGAGGAGCTTGGCGGCGAGACTGCCGGATACTACACCTACAAGGCAGCACGTTCCCGTAACGCTACCGCTTCCTATCACCCCAGCATCGAGGAGCACGCGGCATACGTCCCCGAGCTGCTTGAGCTTTGCAAGAGGATCATCGAAGCTCCCATTTCCACTCCCTCCGTAACCGAGCCTACAGATCCCGGCGTTGACGTGACCGGTGCGATTGAGCTTCCCGCGAATACCGTAGTCGTTGACGATGACTGCGACAAGGACGGCGACGTTATAGTGTTCACCTTCGGCGGCGTTAAATATAAGGCAACCGTTGGTAAGGACGCGTTCTACTCTCCCATGGACGCACAGAACGCAGTTACCGCGGGCGGAACTATCTTCTTCTTGCCCGGATACTATATGGAGAACTTCCAGGTTCAGAAGGACCTGACCCTTCTCGGTCCGAAGGCAGGCATCAGCCCCAACGTAAAGGGCGCAAATCCGACCGATGACTGGACTCTTAACCCCGAGAGAAGCAAGGAAGAGGACGAGGCTATCCTGATGGCCAACCTCGGTCTCGGCGTATGGAATGCTACCGTATATTCCGACTGCCATAAGATCGTTATGGACGGCTTCAAGTTCTCCCAGAACTTCCTTCTCCGTCAGAACACCGGTAACGAGGGCGAGGTCGAGATCGAAATGTATAACATTTTGATCAGTGGCAGCACCATCACCAACAACATCCTCTTCTTCTTCCCCTACTATCCCAACGATGCGTCCAACCCCGACCTCTATAAGAGGCACCTGAAGATGGAAAACGTCCGTGTTGAAGGCGTGACCGCACAGTATCTTTTCAGAATGGGCTTTGAAACTCTTGAGATCTCGGGTCTCTATATGGATTCCAAGTGCACCAAGGGCGTTGTTGAAAAGTTTGCTACTGCTGCAGGTGTTGGCACTGATAAGTACGTTATCAAGGACAGTATGTTCAGAAACACCAATACCACGATATTCTCGATCAATCTGAGAAAGGACCTCGCGGCTCCCAACTGGCGTCTTGATCACTTCGGCGTTGATAAGAAACAGATCGATATCGAGATCAGCGGATGCGTATTCTACGGCGAGGATCTTCCCTCCGAGCATGCTCCTTGGATCAAGATAAATCGCGACAGCACTGCGGCTATCGTCCGTATCAAGGATAATATCTTTGCAAGCAATAATACCGGATCGGTCATCGTCACCGACGAGGGCTCCGTCGAGGGAGAGTATTTCTTCGCGACGGAAATCAGCGGCAACGTAGTTACGGGATGTGCAGATCCCTATAAGTTCGTCGCTGCAACGGATGAGGCAACGTTCATTAACTAATTATAAAAATCCCCCCGCCAAACGCGAGAGCGTTGGCGGGGGGGGATTTTGAAAACATACGTTTGGTAAAAAGCGCAAGGGTATTCGCCTTTGGCGAAGATTCCTCACCTTGCCGCTGGTGAGCGAGCTCCCCGACGGCTTCGGTGGGAATGCGAACCTAGTCGCGAAATGCGTAGCTTTCGCGACAAAATTCGAATCAACTTACGCCGCTGCCAAAAAAGAAAGGTCACCCGAAGGGTGACCGTTCTTTTTTGTGATTAACGACCGAAATAGATGACATGCCAAAAATGTAGATTTTATAAGGGTTTTAAGGCTTTTTTGAGAAATTTTGAGCCGAATTTTTAATGTTCCTTGTGCAGGGGCAATATTTGTGCGATTTTTGCTCGCAACCGAAATAGATGACATCGCCATTTCGCCTTTTCTTTGCTTACTGCGGTTAAAGATTTGACCTCATAATGATGTGGAACATCCACATCCTCGGTGGACCCAGGAAGCTATCTTCCAGCCCTGACTTTGTCAAATCAAATCCTGAATAGTGGCTAAATCAAGAACGTATTCTTTTGCCACCTGATTGTATCTTGCGTTGCTTCTGATCGAAGATTGTTTGCTTTTCAACTTGTGATGGTATTCCCAATAAGTAAGTGCTTCGGTAAGTTCCTGCTTTGCTTTTGGATTCAAAGTAAAGATGTTTTCATACTCAAAGTAAATTCCTACCGGCCGAGGCAGTTCCGCAAATTCCTTTACATACTGCATTGTAGTATTCGAATCGTTGGTCATGTTTCGGCAGGTCGGTATGAGTATTAATCCTATCTCACCTTTTTGGCAATCTTGCATCAGACGACATAAAGCAGTTTGAGGATTGCGCTTGCTGTAACAGTTATACTCGTCGACATAGAAGTCTTCTATTTCCAAGTCGGGATTCGCAAATTTCGTTGATTCAAAGAACTGACTTAGCAGTTCTTCCTTGGTGGCATAAACCCATGTTTTCTTGACCGTTGCCAGTCTTATGTACGCTACTATCTTTCGTTTCTTCATGATAACACCTAACTTATTTTATATTTTCAGTTTCTTCTGAATAGAATTCAGTCATATCGTCAAGGCGAAGACATGCGAGTCGTCCTTGAGGTTCGGATACCCTGTAAGTCAAATCCGGGAAACCGCAACCACAGTCTATTCCAATTCGGTTTTCACCGTGGTTAATTCTTAATGGATTTGCTTCTTGATAACGCCACGTAGGGGTGTGGCCGTGAATTACTACGCAATCTGGTGGTAGTACTTCGTGCGAACGTAGACGATACCAAACGGCATGTTCTGTTTCGTCATCATACCTGCGTAGTTCTTTGTCATACATTTCCACGGGTGCACCGTGAACCAGCTTGTACTTGATGTCATTTACTTCAATCGTAATATTAACTGGGAGCTTACGAAGATAGTCAAATATCTCTCGCCGAAGCTCCTTATTTATATGCTTCAAGTAAGCATGAGTCACTTCGCCACCGTTTCGATACCAGTGGTAAAGATACCGTAGATGCTCGTCTTCTTGATGCCAGTCTTTCTCATCGAAAGGTCGGTCGAGCGCATTCAACATCATGTATTCATGATTTCCAAGAATCATCTGTACATTCGGCATGTTCATTAGCTGCCGAAGTATTCGACCACCATGAGGATGCCGATCTATCACATCGCCAAGCACATACAGCGTATCTTCGGGCTGAAGGTTTATTTGTTTCATTATGGAATCAAATCTTCGCTTGTTTCCATGAATGTCAGACATTACATAAATCATTTTCCCTTTAATACCCCTCGTGTATAACTTCTTCTTGTCTACGATAGAATGCACCGATCCCACGGTCGAACGTTTCAACATAATTGACAAGATTCCAGAACAACTCCATGAAGGAATCATCTTCGAAGAAATCCATGATTTCATCGAAAACCATGTCAATTCTTTGCTCGTCTGTTATCTTGTTGGAAATGATGAACTCAACATCGCACTTGCACTTTTCATACATGATGGGCTTGAGTTTTTCAACTCGTTTGATAGCTTCATATAGTGCTTTATCCATCGGCAAACACCTCGTCGTATATTGCTTTGAAATTGAACAAGTCCGTTTTTCCAAGCGAATCAATCGCATCAGACAACTTGTCATAGCTTTCTTCAACGACATACAGGAGATTATTGAACGTAAAGTCTTTTTCCTTGTTTCCTGTTATATCCAAGAGGAAACCATGCCCCCAGAATTTACTCGACAGCTTGTTCCATTCCCCAACAGTAGACTCGTAGCATAAATTCTTGAGCCAAGCACGAACGCATCTGTGGTATTTTCCGTCATATTTGATTACGATCTGGTGTATGAGTCCGGAGTCATATTTCATCATGTATGGGCATTCCCAGCAGTTGAAATGTTCCTTAATGGTTTCTCCAACCTGCGTCTTCATTTCGCTTTTGTAAGGGACGGGTTCGAGAACAGGAATCACTTGATACGCAATGTTATGGGTAGCTGCGTGATTGCCCCGAAAGTAATCGAGTATTGCTTCTTGCGTGTCCTCGTATTCTTCCGCTTTTTTCATACGCGCTACTACCGTCTTCAGTTCTTCTTCCGTCCCGATATAGACTTTCGAAAAGGAGCAGAATCCGGGAGTCGCAGGATCCCACAATTTTAAGGCATAGTATTTGTCTGTCATGATTTCTCGTTTTCCACTTTTTGCTGTTGCATCTGCTTTTCTCGTTCTATTAATTCGAGCTTAAAAGCCGTCCACTCATCAAAATACGGAAGAGATTCAATTTTGCTTTCTCGTTCGATATCTTCTATCATGACATGAATCGTTCGTGAATCCAAGACCCGCATGTACTTGCGAACGAAATTCATCACCACACCGGGCATATAGGTGTACCTTCCAAGAGCATATCTGACAGCACTATTTACAATGCAGCCGAAGTCATCATCAAAGCAGAAATCAAACCACTTTGCAGGACACAGAACATACTCTTTTTTATCATCGTCATGTATCACATAGGCTTTGTTGTTGTCTGTAACATCGTCGAGTATTTCGTCGAGCTTTTCTGCGAACTCTTGCCGAGTGATTTTCGGCATTGATTCAATTGGAGTAAGTATATCCCAATCTCGCATGTTTTCTTCTCCTTCCGAATCTTATTGCAATCTTTTCTTCCATACGCAGGTATTCCTTCAAGGATATCGTTTTATGATTCAAGAGATATCTATTGAAGTATCTCAGCCATATTTCTTCTGCCATCGCAGTTTCTCTTTGCTCCGATATCATGATTTGATCTTTTCAACCGATTCCCAACCATTGAACAAGAAATGCATCTTGTCGATTCGTTTATCGATGTGCCAATGACCGCAGAACCAAGCCTTGTAATCAATTACAGCTTCGATTTCTCCAAGCCATTCTTCGGTACTTTGGTCTACAGTTGATTGATCAATAAACGGCAGGAACATTTCGGTTGGAATGTAGCGAAGCGGACAGGTGTGAGAGAGGATGATATCTGCCTTCAAGGAGGCTAAATTAGCCCTTACACGGCTTTTTATCTCATCACTCGGCTGTTCGTCTTCCCACCATCCGTAGCCTTTAGAAAGGCGGTAGAACTTGTCTACGCTGTATGCACCGCCGAGAACCAGATATCTGTACTTTTCTATCTGATAGATGTCACCGTCTTTTGCAAACAGTAGATTGGGATACTCATCTTCATACCAAACCATACCGCCACTCCACTCTTTCTCTTTGTAAGAAGCGATATTGTGAGGACGTTGCTCGTGGTTTCCATGAATGCACAGCACAGTTCCTTTTATTTCTGCGAGAGTTCTCTTGGTGAGAGAATCGTGCTTGTTTCCGTAGTAGTTAGCACCGACATCTCCTAACAGAATAAGAGTATCATTTTCTTTGATTCTTTCTTCTGCCAACCGCACCACATTGTGAGGCTGACCATGAATATCACCTGTTATGTAAACCATTTTCAACCTCCTTGGGCTTGAACTGTTGCTTTTCGTTTTGCAATTGC
>JAZQJB010000028.1:0-6383 GCA_045541375.1 Eubacteriales bacterium
AGCCATGTCGTTCTGTGAGCCAAGGAGTTGACTGCCTTATTTGTCTTCCTAAGACCGCTTGGCCTCCGACTTCCCTCGATCGTCCCCGTGTATTGCCACTATGACGGCGAATTTGGCGGCGGATGCATGGCTTCGGGCGAGCTTTTCGGCTACACGAACGACTATCACTCGAAAGACGGCAAGGTGCGATACGCAAATTCTCTTTACACAGCAGTCGAGATCAAAGGCCTAGCTCTTCCGGGCGGCATCACCTTCGATGACAGCGTCGGGGATGCCCTCGAAAAGCTCGGCATCGACCGCAACATTTACCAAAAGACGGTTATGGAGCACAGCAGCACCACCTATCTCGAGCAATTACCCCTTTACAACGAAGACGGCGTCAGCCTTGTCTTCACGAATTGGGCAATGACACAGCTCCCGGTTGAAACGCTCTATCACTACGTCATCACCTATTCCGAAAAAGTCGGCACCGTCACCCGAACCGTCACCCTCTCCTTCCTCGACGGTCACAACAAGCTCGGACGTGTCGAAATAAGCGTTGTTGACGAATATGAGAGGTAAAATATGAAACGAATTCTATTAATAATCCTCACCCTCGCCGTCTGCCTGCCCATTCTTTCGGGGTGCGGGCTGCCGAATCTTGATGAAAACAGCATAAAAAGCATCTCCGTAACGTCGTCGCCGAAAGGATATGAGTATTCGTTCAAAGGGGATGACGCGCAGGCGATCGTTGATTATCTTGAAAGCCTGCATCTGACTCCTTTTTCGGGAATTAATTCCGCGAACGGCATGGCATGGGTCATATCGATTGAACATAAAAACGGAAAAGTCACGACCGTGTATCATTCCTGCAACAAATACATCATGACAGAGGACGGATCGCTATATGAAATGATCTTCGAGGAAGCAGACCGCTTTGACTCATTGCTGTATGAATTGGACAATTAACAGCATAAAGGAGAAAAAACATGAAACGAATTCTGTCAATATTCCTTTCCCTTCTCCTGCTTGCCTCGCTTATGACATCCTGCATGCAAAAGCCGCGGGCGGTTGAAGAGCTTGAGGCTACAACCGAAGCCTTGCAACAAGCCGTTGTCTCCGAAGCTCCCCTAACCGACGAAGAACGCTCCGTCATTGAACTCGCGAATACTGAAATACTGAAAAAGTACCCAATCGAATCGCTCGATCATTACCAAATCAGCATCGACCAAGGCAGAAACGGTGATTATTTCGTGAGATACAAACTTATGATCGGCAATTACAGAACATACGAGTCCTATACGGTAGAACTTAACGCCGATAAAACCATAGGGGACGTATACGGCGACTACGGCGAGTACGCCGCATATCTGCCCTACGCGACCGAAGAAAAGATCCGCGCGGCGGAAGAAAAGCTCGAAAAGCAGCTTGAGAAATACGACGAAAGAAGCCACTTCTATCTTTCGATCGACAGCGAAGGCTACCTCTGCCTGAACGCCGAGATCATCATAAAATACGAAGGCACTTTCGAAGGCGGCGGCTGCGGCATTGATCACGATCACAAATTTTTCACGGAGCGGATATGCTCTTTGCCTTAAAAAGGAGTGTGCGATTATGAAACGATTCCTATTAATTATCCTCATGATCTCCCTCTGCCTCCCCGCTTTTTCGGGGTGCACGAAGGAGCCCGATTTCTACGATTCCACTGTTGTTCCCGGCCCCGAAGCTGCGCCGGGTATCTATCAGACAACCTTCCATTTTGACAGCTACAAAGAGATGATAAAGGATTTCCGAAAATACGATATATCCAAAAGCTCATATACTATTCAGAATCTCAAGCCCTTGCTCGGGGAGCCTTATACTGAATTCGTTGACAGAGTAAAAGCCGACAAAGCCTTTCCTCGTCCTATGCTTGACGGCAAAGAGATAGCATACCGCAATAAAGAAGGATTCTCAAACATCACCTTTTTAGTCAAAGAGCTTTACGGTCTGCCGTGGATAGCTTATTACCCGCAAGTTTCAACGGGCGAAAATTTCTTTATCAAGATCACATATTTGCACGAAAGCATTGAAACAGACAATGATCCTTCGACTTCTGCGGTAATAAAGCAACTCTCCCCGAATTCCCCAAACGTAAACAACCTCGGCACCCGACACAAAAACATTTACGAAAAGAATATCAAGCTCCGCGACCGCGAAGTCACGGCTTTGGTTTGTGAGTACAATGACGATCCGAGAAACAACACTGCGTTCGTATACGGCGATCTGCTCATAGAGGTCAGAGGCAGAGCCGAAGTGTGGAACGACGAATGGTTCGCAACGCTTTCATTTGAATAGGAGGGAATTCTATGAAGAAAAAACTAATTATCGGATCGGTCTTGATCCTTCTTCTCTCGCTTGTCCTCCATTCCTGCAAAGATCTGAGTTACTCGGGGGCAATGGGCATAAATTACAATAATATATCTGTTGTCGATTATGAATCCGCGCTTATCCTCGACCTTCTCAACAACAGCAAATGGACAAACGGCATCACCAACTGCGGACACGATTACACTTTCACTTTTGATGACAGATCTTTGCGCTATCATTCCGATTGCGGAACATTTATTGATATTGAAAACAATCGTGCTCTGGCATTAACCGAAAGCGACAAAACCAATGTAAACGAGCTTTTAGCTAAATTGTTCGGCGACATCGATCCCTCGTGGGAATAAGCCCGAAAAGAGGTATATAATGAAACGAATCCTATTGATTATCCTCACGATCTCCCTCTGCCTCCCCGCTTTTTCGGGGTGCGCCAAGGAATGCGACCATAATTGGCAACGAACCGCCAATTTCGATCAGCACACCGCGGTCGATAAATGCACGATCTGCGAGGAAACAAGGATGTATACCGACCGCGAAAGCCTGCCCGCGCAAGCATCAAACTTCCCCGCTGAGCCTTCTCACCTTTCGGTAAGCGACGGCATTTCTACGATCCAAGCCTGGCGCGGAACCTATTCCTGGTACGTTGAAAACGAAGACGGCACGGGCAGCGGCGTATGTGCCGACAGCTCGCATCCGCTTGAAAGTAAGGACAAAGTCCCCGCGATCAAGGTCGCCCAAAAGACAACGCTGACCTTGAATTTAGAGGGCAATCCGTCAAAGATCACGGTCAAACGCTACAATTTAAGCACAAACGACCACGACAACTACGACGAGATCACAATCACAGGCAATCAGATCGAGGTCAAATCGGGAGATTATCTCTACGAAGTCATCGCCTCGTGGAGCTTTCAAGCATACAACGGAACGGTTTATTACGCCTTCCGCACAGAAAAGTGAGGCAAAAATGAAAAAGTTCATCATTCTCTTAATTTCCGCCATCCTCCTTCTTTCATCTTGCACACCCCGCCCGATCGAGCCCGAGCACGATCTTGAATTCTGGATAACGCAGGACGTGAACGATTTCGATTTCTCCTCATATCAACCCAAATACGGCATTATGGGAGGCCGGGAATACTACGGCACGGGCTACGTTCCCACGCTCGACGAGGACGGTCAGCAGGTCGACCCCGAGCATTGCGTCATCTACACCGTGACGAATTACCCCGACTATTCAAGCAATTCGCTCTGCATCACCCGCATCACGATCACCGACCCCGCCGTTACGCTCTACGGTCTTTCGCTTTCATCAAACGCCGATGAAATCAGATCCGTAATGGAATCCGAGGGCTTCACCGTAACCGAATCCGGCACCGCCATCAAAGCCGAAAAAGACAACCTCCGCTTCACGTTCTCAAAGGACGCCATAACAGTCAGCGCAGAGGTGACGAATCACTTCGGTATTATCTATTAAAAAGCGCCCTTGCAACCAATAGTTGCCTAATTGTTGCTTGAAAATCATCCTCAAATCTGCTATAATAAACTCGGAGGTGATAGAAATGTCATTAGGCGAAAGAATAAAAGAACAGAGAAAAAGCTGCGGGATGTCGCAGGAAAAGCTCGCCGAGCTTGTCGGTGTCAGCCGTCAGGCAGTTACAAAATGGGAGACCGATCAATCCGCGCCGAGCACGGAAAAGCTTTTCAAGCTTGCGGAGATCTTCGGCACTTCCGTCGATCTGCTGATAAAAAACGACGAGCAAAACACCCCGACTCCCGCGGAGCAGATCTATTATATGTATAAAATGGAACAAGAGCAGAAGCGCGCGGCATTCAAAGCGAAGATGAAAAGGAACGCCATCGTTGCGCTTTGCATCGCGGCGGGGTATATTGTCTTCTATCTGATCGGCAGGATCATCTGGTGCGATCACGACTTTGCCTTTCTCGCGTGGCTGTTCGGCGCGCCGACCTCGGGCAAGCACAGCTATCTCTACGGCTGGCTGCTGAGCAGTAATATGTTCTACATCGCCGCCGCGATCTCGATCCTCCCCTCATTTCTCGGGAAGCACCTGTATTCGATCACGACCCTGAGCGGCTTCACAATCGGATTCCTCGCCGGCGTGATCTTCGGCCCCAACCCGGGAGACAAGTACGGCCACACCCATTACGGTTGGGCAATCTGGGGATTTATCTTTTTCGCTTCCGTTATCATAGGGATAGTTATAGAAGCATTTAAAAAACGGGGATTGATCAAAAATCCCCTTGACAATTCAAAAATAATGTGATATACTTATGCACATATTTCAAAGAAGGACTACGGCAATGACGGTTTACGCATTCATTATCAGTATGAATACCACCACCCAGCGCGGCGAACAGCAGTTTTCGTCGGGCTTGTATTGTCGTACCCATAGATCGGAATAACCGATCATGTTGGATATTACGGTGCAAGTCGAAGGTTTCGATTTGCACTGTTTTTAATTTACTTGCCATTTCAAGAAAGGAATAAAAATGAAAATTTCAATTATTAAAGTTACTAAAGACAAACTCCCCGAATGTCTTGATGTTATTCATCAAAGCTTCGCCACGGTAGCGGCTGATTTTGGTTTAACCGAAGAAAACTGCCCCAAGCACACAAGTTTTATCCCGCTTTCCTATCTTGAAACACAGATGAAGTGGGGCTGGCTGATGTTTGGTCTTTATACCGACGAAAGGATCATTGGATATATGTCGCTTTCAAAAGAGGCTGACAAAGCGTATGAGCTTCACAATCTTGCTGTTTTGCCCGAATTCAGGCATTTGGGTTTCGGAACACAGTTGCTTGATTATGCCAAGGAAACGGTAAAATCACTCGGCGGCTCAAAGATAAAGATCGGCATTATTGAGGAAAGCGCGGTATTGAAAAACTGGTATATCGCCAACGGATTTGAACACGCAGGAACAAAGAAATTCGATCATCTGCCCTTTACAAGCGGATATCTTGAATGGAAAGCGGTATAAAATGAAACTGATCCTCTCATCTTGCGATTTCGGGCACCCCGAGTCGGCTAAATTCATATACAAACATCTGCCCAAACCCGTATCGGATTGCCGTATCCTCTTTTTTCCAAATGAGAAGGCGACCGAAGCCGCAATCAAAAGCGGGAAATACGAATCTCGTATATCGTCTTTCGGTTTTCAAAAGAAAAACATATATATTGTCGATTATTTCAATCCCGCGCAGTATTTCGATCTTGATATTGATGCGATCTATATCAGCGGCGGGAACACCTTCGGGACAATGAAACGCATACGCGAATCTGGATTAGACAAAGCAATCATTGATTACGTTCAAAACGGAGTCCTTTACATCGGCGGAAGTGCAGGTGCGCATATAGCAAGCGCCGAACTCTCGCACGTTGCAAAATACGATACCGACTCCTTCGGTTTAGCGGATCTTTCCGGGCTTTCGCTCTTTCGAGGCATTCTCTTGTGCCACTATACAGACTTGAAAAAAGCTGACTATTTATCGCTTGTTTCCGAAGGGAAATACACGGTCAAGGCTCTCAAAGATGGTGAATCTATTCTTGTAAGAGAAGAATAACATAGTGGTAAACACGATATATTCGCGTTGCTCATACGATATGTCTGCGACACGATATATCTTCGATACGATATGTCCGCTTCGCGGATGTAATTTGTGCCGCGAGGCGGCATATCGCGGCAAAGGCAAAAACGCAATTTAGAGCTAAACAAGGAAGCTCACGCACACCAAAATTCCCCTCCCGCTTGCGGGAGGGACAGGGTGGGCAGTCAGCACCGGTGCGAAATTCTTCCGCCCAAGCCAAACCAAGAGCGAAATATAATAAAATGGAAAAGAATCCGCCGCGGCGGATTCTTTCCTTTACGTTCCGCGAAGCGGAACATATCACATCACGAAGTGATATATCGTATCCGTAGGATATATCGCGCCGAAGGCATCTCGTGCGCGCTCCGCGCGCGGGGTGAAGGAGCAAAAACCTCCCGCAAGCGAGAGGTTTTACTCCTTCCAAACAGCCGACGGG
>JAZQJB010000029.1:0-5490 GCA_045541375.1 Eubacteriales bacterium
AATGCATTGACCCGGGTTCAGGAAGTTTCCGGGATAGGATGAGATCTTGAAGGTGGAAAACTCGCCGTTTGCCGTGTGAGCGGCGATGTCAAGCAGAAATTCCTTTGCCGTGTCATTGAAAAGACCGATCTCGCCCTCCGCGGTCGAATAATCCGCGCCCTTCTGGCGGAGCACCTGGATCATCATATTGTCGGTGGACTTGTAGATGAAGGGGAGAAGGGTCTTCTGACCGTTGACGACAAAATTGCCATCGGCGTCCTTTTCGACAGCCTTTTCGCAGACCTGCCAGATGAAATCCCAGGTGAGGGTTTCGGGAAGCGTGAAGCCGAGCTTTTCAACCATTGTCTTGTTGATGTAGCAAGCCTCGGTCGAGCGC
The DNA here is from genome assembly GCA_045541375.1 of Eubacteriales bacterium. GTDB lineage: Bacteria > Bacillota > Clostridia > Oscillospirales > CAG-272 > CAG-390. The sequence continues at coordinate 377 of JAZQJB010000029.1, forward strand.
ATGAAGGGGATGGCGTAATGCTTGTCGCCGATTATGCCCTCGAGAAGATATTTTTCAACGATCTCGTCCTTTTTCGGCGCCTCGAAGCGAACTTCGCTGCCTCCAAGGCCGTATCTTTCGTCCGCCATCAGCCCGTCAAGGGGGACGACTGTGTTGTCGCCCGTCAGATAGGTGGCGATGTGGTCGGGGTAGGTTATGCAAACGTTGGGCGTGGTGCCGGTCGCGATATTCGTGATGACGTCATTGTAGATCATGCCGTAATCCGAATAGAGCTGGAGCTTGACCTTGATGTTCGGGTAAAGCTCCTCAAAAGCGGCGACGGTGTCCTTATATATCTTCTGCTGAACGCCGTTGTTATCGTTTTTCGCCCAGAAAACGACCTCATACTGCTTTGAGGTGTCAAATTCCGCGGGCATCTCGAAAAGCTCCTGCCTTTTCGAGCCGTGACAGCCCGAAAGCGTGCAAAGGCAGAGCACGAGAGCGATGAGAGCGCAAATTGATCTTTTCATCCCTTTGTACCTCCTCTTGCGACGCCCGCCATGATCTTGTTACGGAAGATCAGGAAGAGCACGATCAGCGGCAGCGAGATGACAACGACAGCCGCCATCATTGCGGGGATGTTTTCGCGTCCGAAGCCGCTTTCGCGGATCTCCTGAATACCGTTTGAAACGAGATAGTACGCCTGCTCGTCGGTGATGAGTCGCGGCCAGACGTAGGAGTTCCAGCACTCGATGACCTTGAGGATCGTCACCGTCACGACGGTGGGGCGGCAGATGGGAACGAGAACCTTCATCAGGTACTTGAAATCGGTGGTGCCGTCAACCTTGGCGGCGAGATAGAGCTCGTTTGGCACCTGCTCGAAGTTTTCCTTGAGCAGATAGATATAAAACACCGAAGCCGCCGAGGGGAGGATGAGTCCCGCGAAGGTATTTCGCATTTCGAGATTGGTGATGGTGGTGAAATTCGTGATGACCACAAGCTCGGTGGGGATCATCATCAGCGCGAGGAAGGAAAGGAAGAGCAGATTTTTGCCCTTGAATTCAAGCCTTGCGAAGGCATAAGCCGAGGGGATGGCGATGACAAGCATCAGCGCGGTGGTCACGACCGTGAAGATCACGGTGTTGAGGAAGTATTTTGCGAGCGGAACGGCGGAAAATGCCGAAGCATAGTTCTCGAGCGTGGGCGAAAGGGTGAAGAATTTCGGGATAAATTCCGAGTTATAAGATGCGTAGCTCTTGACCGAGGTCAGCAGCATCCAATAAAAGGGGAAAAGCACAACGAGCGCCCAGATGACGAGCATTGTGTAGACCGCGATCTTCAGGATCCTTTGGCGGAGCATTTTTTCCTGCATTTCTCTTCTCCCTTCTTAATAATGAACGTGCTTCTTGCTGATCAGCAGGTTGATGCACGTGATGGTGAGCACGATGATAAAGAGAATGATCGCCGCGGCGGAGGCATAGGACGGGAATCCGCCGCTGTCGCCGTAGAGCATATCGTAAACGTAGCCAACGATGGTATTCATCTTTGCGGCGTTGAGGTTGGTGCCGAAGAGCGCGACGGCGTCACTGTATGCCTTGAAAGCACCGATAAAGCCCGTGATGATGAGGTAAAAGAGCGTTGGCGAGATCATCGGGAGGGTGATCTTTGTGAACATTCGCCACTTCGTGGTGCCGTCAACGCGGGCGGCGTCATAATAATTCTGGTTGACCGAGGCAAGGGCGCTGGTCAGTATCAGGATCTTGAACGGCATAACGATCCAGACGGTATAGATGCAGAGAACGAGCATCTTTGCCCAGTATGGACCTTCGATGAAATCGACCGAGGGGCCGCCGAAGAAGTTGATCAGCAGATTCACCATTCCGTCGGTGTACGCCGTTTTCTTGAAAAGGATCATAAAAACGAGTCCGACCGCGAGGGTATTGGTGACGTAAGGAAGAAAATATACAGTCTGGAAGAGCTTGCGGAGCTTGTCAATCGAAGCAAGCGCAACCGAAATGACGAGCGAGAGCCCCGTCGACACAGGCACGGTGATGATAACGAGAATGAAGGTATTCTTCACCGCCTGCAAGAAATAGGGATCGCGCAATATGTACTGATAATTATAAAATCCCGTGCCGAAAAAGGTCTGCGACGCCGAGTTGTAGCCCTCCTCGAAGGAGTAAATGAACACGTCGATAAGCGGGTATACCATAAATACGCCCAGGAACAGAATGGCGGGAAGCAGATAGAGCCACGCCTTAAGGTTGTTGTTTTTCAAAACCACACCTCCCAAAACGAAATACATAATAAGTATATCACAAACCGACATTTTTGTAAAGAAGATTTTGCTAAAAAGTGAAAAAACAAGCCGAGTTGCGTTGAAAAGCAACTCGGCTTTGGCATTATTTACTCTCTTTTTTGCTGAAAAACGCTACCAAGGGCAGCAGGGCGGCAATGGCGAGGATCACAACAATGAAAAACAGCGACTCGTCACCCGTCGGCGGAAGCTCGGCGGCGGCTGTGCTTTCCTCTTCAAAAGCAGTGGTCTGTTCGGTGATAACCGTTGTTTCCGCCGCCTTTTCGGTCGTTTCTTCTGTTGCGGAAGTCGTCACCTCGACCGCTTCTGTCGTTTGCTCGGCAAATAAAGTCGTTTCCTCGACCGCAAGAGTTGTTTCTTCAACGAAAGCGGTGGTTTCGGCGGGAGAAGTCGCGGCGGGGAGAGCGGGGATCACGCCTCTCTCCTCCGCCCCGCAATTACTGCAAATTCTCATTTTTGAGCCGTTTTCCGACTCGGTGGGCTCCAAAACCGTCACCCAATCGCCGAAAAGATGCCCGCGGGCGGGGATCACGGTCGGCTTTTTGATCTGAAGTGAACAATATCGGCAAAAAATATTCTCACTCTTTCCGTTTTGAGTGCAGGTGGGAGGGGTTTCGGGAATGACGGCGGCAATGTGAATGCCCGCGCGGTCGCCCTCAAAGAAATCGCTTTCGGATGCCTCGCCGCAAACGGCGCAGGAATACCAGAAGCTGTCCCTCTCGGTGCAGTTCGCCGCCCTCGCGCGAAGATATTCCGCGGCGGCTATCCTTGCCGAAAAGGTGTGCCCGAGCGCGGGGATCAGCACAGCCCCGGGGCTCGACGATGAGGATGGGTCGGCTCCGTCAAAGAGCTCGCCGCAAGCCTCGCAATACCAATATTCAATATTTCCGCCCGCAGTACAGGTGGGCTTGAGAGGCAGAACGTGCAGTACCGACTTGTGCCTGCAGCTTCTGTCATAGGAGCACTCGTTGCAGAGCATATCGCCCTCGCCGTCATAAGTATGCGCGCCCTCGTCGCTCTTGCTTCCGCAAATGCAGACCTTTCTGTGACCGATCTCGTCAAAAACGTAATCGCCGTAGCTGTGCGCGCCCGTTGCGGTATCGACCCAGAATTCCTCGGTCGCCTCGTGGCAGGAGGTGCATTCGAAATAATACTTTTTGAAGCTTCGGCAGTCAAGCCCCGAGCCGGGAACACGCAATCTCTCATCCGCGATTTTATTCTGCGAGGGAGTGTGCGAGTGCAAAACGCTGACCCTTCCGCATCCTTCGGCGGGAGAAAAGGCGAAAGTGTTGTAGTCGGAATCGAAGCTCATAGCCTCCAAAGCCCTGACCCTGACCTCAGCCTCGCCCTCGGCAAGAAGCTTGAAGGTGAGACGCGCGATCGGCGCTTCGGGCGCCGTTACCGCGGGATATTTGCCCAAAGGCGCGCCGTTTTCCGAAAAAATCAGCCCAAAATAAATAAAGGCGGTAGAAATACCGTCCGGATTATAAAATTTACCTTCACCCTCCACGCATCCGCTGACCGATTCAAGCCGCAAACGGGAGGTATCATATTCAATAGCACATTCAAGAACGTCAAAACCGGGGTTGTTGATGAGAACGACGTTCAAAACGACCTCGGAACCAACGGTTCCGCTCGCATCCGAGACTGTCAAAGCCGGACCCGCCGCCGCCCGAACCCCGAGCGAAGCAAACAAAGCCAGTCCCAGCGCAACCGTCACCAGCGCGCCAAAAAGCCTTTTCATGGTCTTTCTCCTATGTTTTTGTCAAATTTTTTTGATATTATAGCATTTATTTACATTAATGTCAATAGTATGCGTGATTTTTCTTTTAAAAAATTTAAAAAATCCGCCCAAATGGGCGGATTTTTCGGTTTTATTCTCTGTGCTCGCAGTAGAGGCAGCGGTATTTGCCGTCGACGCCCTTGCGGAAGAGGTGGGGGAGCTCCTGCTCGGTGGTTACGATGCAGCCGGGGTTGTCGCAAACAAGGTCGGTGCGGTATTCGCCGTCCTCTGCGGGAGCCTCACAGTCTTTTTCTGCAAGAAGCTTGAGAATGAGCGCCATTCTCATATACTTTGCGTTAAGTACCTGCTCGAAATAGCACGCGCGGGGGTCCTTATCGACTGCAGTGGAAATCTCGTTGACTCTGGGCAGCGGGTGGAGGATGATGAGATCACTCTTTGCGTTCTCGAGCTTTGCCATATCGAGGATGTAGCTGTCCTTGAGGCGGAGATATTCCTCCTCGCTTGCGAAACGCTCGTGCTGGATGCGGGTCATATAGAGCACGTCGAGCTCGGGCATGACCTCGGTCATCGACTCGGTCTCGTAGTATTCCATGCCGTTTGCCTTGATGGTCTCGTTCTTTACGTACTCGGGGAGCTTCAATTCCTTCGGGGAGATGAGCACGATCTTGATGCCGGTGTAGCGCGAAAGCGCCTGAATGAGCGAATGAACCGTTCTGCCGTACTTGAGGTCGCCGCAGAAGCCGACGGTGAGGCCGTCGAACTTATGCTTATGTCTGCGGATTGTGCAGAGGTCGGCAAGAGTCTGGGTGGGGTGGCTGTGCGAGCCGTCGCCCGCGTTGATTACGGGGATCGAAGCATTCTTCGAAGCAACGTAAGCCGAGCCCGCGAGGGGATGGCGCATTGCGATGATGTCGGCATAGCAAGAAACGACGCGAGCTGTGTCGGCTACGCTTTCGCCCTTCGAAGAGGACGAGTTTCCGCCCGCCTCGAAACCGAGAACACTTCCGCCGAGCTCGAGCATTGCCGCCTCGAAAGAAAGGCGGGTTCTGGTCGAGGGCTCGAAGAAGAAGTCGG
>JAZQJB010000030.1:0-26032 GCA_045541375.1 Eubacteriales bacterium
AATTAAATCTAATTTGGCTCAATAACAAGAGAAAATATCAATGTTTTTTCAAAAAACTATTAAATATTAATTTAATATGTAAATAATTTATATTATAAAATAAATTTGCTTTTTTTATGGTTCTATGATATAATAAAAAACAACAAAAACTAACATATTGAGGCAAGAAATGACAGCAATCAAAAAGCTCGGATTCGGCAAGAAAAAAACAATGGATATGACTCAGGGCAGCATCGCAAAAAACATTTTGCTTTTTGCTCTTCCCTTGCTTGTCGGAAATCTTTTTCAACAGCTTTATAACCTTGTTGACACTTGGGTGATCGGTCAGACCGGAAACACGGCAGCCTTTGCCGCGGTTGGAAGTGTCGGTCAGATCATCAATATTCTTATCGGACTCTTTCTTGGTCTTTCGAGCGGTGCGGGAGTTATAATCTCGCAGTATTTCGGAGCGAAAGAGGAAGAAAAAGCAAACAAGACGGTTCACACCGCTATGGCGCTGACGCTTGTTATGGCGGTTATCTTCACCATTGTCGGCATACTGATGACGCCCTTCGCGCTCGACCTTATGCTTCAGGCGGACGGCGCGGGCGAAGCGAATCCCGTTTTCAAGGAGGCAAAAACCTACCTTACTATTTATTTTGCGGGCGTTACGTCACTTATGATCTACAATATGGGCGCGGGATTTCTCCGTGCGATCGGCGACTCGCAAAGGCCCTTTTACTTTCTGATAGTTGCTGCAGTCACCAATACTCTTCTCGACCTTCTCTTCGTTTTCAAGTTAAATATGGGCACTGCGGGAGTTGCGCTGGCGACCGTTATCGCACAAACGCTTTCCGCAATTCTGACTCTCATTACACTCTTCAAGAGCGATACTTGCGTCAAGCTGAGTCTCAAAAATATCAAATTCGAAGCATTTTACCTCAAAAAGATCATCAAGGTCGGCTTCCCTGCGGCAATACAGATGGCGATCACGTCTTTCTCGAACGTATTTGTTCAGTATTATATCGCAAGCGCGGTCATTCCCGGCGGACTTACCTCGGGAGTTGATATGCAGACCGTGGTACTTGCTTCGTGGACTGCTTATTCCAAGATCGACCAGTTCATCTTCCTTCCCATTCAGTCGATAGGACTTGCCGTTACCACCTTTGTCGGTCAGAATCTCGGAGTCAACGACACCAAGCGTGCAAAGAAAGGTACTTATCTCGCGCTCGGAATGGCTTTTGTTTCAGCGGTTGCCATCATCATTCCCATTATGATCTGGTCGCCTTTCTGGACGTCAATATTCAACGACAACCCTGACGTTATAAAGAATTCGGCTATACTTTTGCGCTTTATCTCTCCCTTCTACGTTTGCTGTTGTGTAAACCAAGTTATCGCGGCGGCTTTGCGCGGTTCGGGAAACACCACGGCGCCGATGATCATAATGCTTTCCACATTCGTAGGATTCAGACAGATAATGCTTTTCGTGATCTCGAATTATATATCAAGCGAGCTCGTTCCGATCGGCATGGCATATCCTCTCGGTTGGCTTGCCTGCGCAACGACACTTTTGATCTATTTCAGCAGATTCAATATGTCAAAAACAAGAATCGTATCCAAATAAAATACAACCGCCGAGCTAGATGCTCGGCGGTTATGTTTTTACTTATTCTCGATATGAGTGTGAGATACGACCCAGTTATAAAGTCTGGGAGCTACCCAGAAGCCGTAGATACCGCAAGTGATGATGCAAAGCAGGAACCACTTGATCCAGTTACCGAAGAGCTGACCGCCGGTGCCGTCGAAGGAAAGTCTCTTGCCGTCTACAACTGCATGGCTGATGATGAACTTCCACATATAGCAGATAGCCCAGGGGGTTGCAATGCCGCATGTGATGGTCATAATAAGGCTTGCTACGATGGAATTGACAACGGTATCAAGAACACCACCATCCCAGCTCGAAGCAGAAGCTGCGGGTGCAGCGGGAGCGGGAGCAGGCTGAGGTGCGGGCTGGGGTGCAGCCTGAGGTGCGGGAGCCTCGGTCTTCTGTCCGCAATTAGCGCAGAAAGCTACGCCGTCAGCGAGCTGTGCGCCACAATTTTTGCAAAATGCCATAATTGACATCTCCTTTCAAATTTATATAAAATAATATACCACAAAAACGCTAAAAAGTCAATACTTTCGACACAAAAAGTTCAAACAAAATAACAACCGGCTCGATACGTAAAGAACGAGCCGGTTGTTTTATTATTATTTTTTGGAAACCTTTGCAAATACCTGCCAGCCGTTATCTTCGGAATAACAAGCGAAGATACCGGTGGAAGCATTTGAAATAGAAGTGTAGTGGAAAGGAATAACGATATTGCCGGACGTATCAACAACGCCCTTTACGCCATCCTCATATCCCACCACGGCAAGGCCCTCGATAAAGGGTGCGGCATAGGTGTATATGGGCTGCAATACCCAATAGCCGTCGCGGTGATAATAGCCGTATCTGCCGTTACGCTCAAGCAGAAGAATGCTGTCCGAATAGGATACAAGAGTGTAGCCTTCGGGTACTACTGTCGACTTTTTACCGTTTGTATCAAGAAGGACTTCATAGTCTTTCTCATAAATATTGAGTCTGTAACGAAGTCTTTCAACCACACGCATACGGATGAGTCCGTCGTCATAGTAGAAATGTCCAAGCATATATTCGTCACGCTCAAAGGGTTCGGTATAATACTCAAAATGATAGAAGGAACCCGAACCGCTATCCGACTTGAAGACGTTATAAAGATATACGGCAGAATTACCGTTTGTATTGATTATCTTTACGATACCGTTTGCATCAACGGTATATGCACGGTTTTCGCTGAAGTTATAAGCTCTTGCGTATTTGTAATCGGTATTCCAGCTTATTGTTTGAGTGATATACTCGTTGTAAGAATACTTGTTTGACGTTACCTTAGAGGTATCCTCTTTGGGCTTTGAGGCGCGGTAAGTGAAACGGTATGCGGGGTAGCTGATATCTACGGTAAGCGTATCGGGAATACCGTTTCCGTCCGCATCCTCTTTTCCGGGAATGATCGATCTCGGCTGAGGCGGCTGAACAGTCGTTTCGTCGGTTATGACGTGAGTGGTTTCAGCGGGAGGTTCGGCAGTTTCGGGGGATACGGTAGTTTCGGGTTCACCGACGGTTTCGGGCTCTGCCGTGCTTTCCGCGTCTGCAGACGTTGCCGGAGTTTCGGTGTTCTCAGGCTGAAGAGTGGTTTCGGGAACAAGAGTGGTTTCTGAATCGATCTTGGTATCGGGCACGACCGGAGTTTCGGGATCGATTGTAGTTTCCGGATCGACTGTTGTCTCGGGTTCAAGCGTAGTTTCGGGTGCTACGGTGGTTTCGGGAGGCATAGTGAGCTCACCGGATGCGATTTTATCCTTGACCTTTCTCAGCTCCTCGGCAAACAGGCGGTTGTAGTATCTTCCGTTATCAAAAGTAAGCGCGATCTGATTTGCGAACTTGGGATAATAGAGATAGATCTGTTCTGCAAGTCTGCTGTCAACGCCGTATCTTGTGTAATAGCTGGTCGTATCGTGGAAAGTGAATGATTCCGTTATAGTCTGATATGTGCTGAATATCTGATATTTACAATCCGATTTTCCGAAATCGGGGTTATAGTCGAAGTAAAGACCGCGGCTGTCGGTGTCGGGGTTGAAATCCGACTCAAGGAAGCGGCCGGTTGATTCGTCGAGATAATAATAATAACCGCTGTAATAGAAAACAGGTCTGTCGTTTCTGTCTCTGGTGTATGCGGGAATGACCTCGTCGCCGGGGTAGATCCCGATAAACTTACCGCTCGAAGTAAAAATGCTTACACGGTTAGAATCCGCATAGGTGCGGTCGGTGATGCCGGAAATTACGTTTCCTATTCCCGCATCGACGATTATGTATCCCATATAGACCTCGAGAGTGGGACGCTCCTGAGTTCTTATAGCATTATAAGGGACCTCGCGGTGACCTTCGCCGTAGTTTCTCAGCAACTGCATTCTCACGCGCTTCATATTTCCGAGAGTGAATTGATCAAGCCCGGAGACATCGATTGGGACCTGCGCGATCTTCATATCAGAATTATAATCGGCATAGCTGATGGAATATCCGAGGGAAAGGAGCTCGCTGAGTGTGGGAGGTGTGAGGGGAGGATCTACCGGCGGAGCAGTTTCAGGGGTAGTTGTCGACGGTGTAGTTGCGGAAGGCCCCGTCGTGTCGACGGAGGGTGCGGCTGTGGTTTCCGACATCTGTTCGGAGGTTGACGGTGCATCGGTTACAGGAGTAGTCGAGGGAGACGTGGTAACGTCCCCGGGGGCCCCGGTAACGTCGGATATATTCGTACCCGGCAGGAGAGTTTCAAGGTATTCCTGCGTGCGATCGTCATCATACCCTCCTTCGGGGCGATCTATGAATGTGAAATCATAAACGCCGAGAGAATAGGTTATCGAAGCAAAAGCGGTGGCTGCCAGCAAAAGCACGGCAACTCCTCTTTTGGCTATTTCATTAAATAAACGCATATTTTACTCCAAATCTATTTCAGAATATCATTTGTGATATTTGGTTCCTTTGATTATGTTGAAAGCGCGGTAGACCGATTCAAGGAGCATTACTCGGAACAGCTGATGCGGAAAAGTCATTTTTGACAGCGATAGCTTATAGTCAGCCGCGCGCTTCACCTTTTCGGAAAGTCCGTGTGAGCTTCCGATAATGAAGCATATATTTGACGCCGTTTGCGTCACGTTTTCGATGTGAGCCGCAAAATCCTCGGAGGACATCTGCTTGCCTTCAACCGCAAGTGCAACCACGTGCGAGCGCGGAGGTATTGCGGCAAGAATGCGCGAAGCTTCGTCCTCGAGTGCGGCATCTATATGGCTTTGCGAGGGATTATCGGGGAGTCTTGCTTCTTTAAGCTCGCAAAGTTCCACCTTTGCAAATGCGGAAAGGCGTTTGATATACTCCGCCGCCGCATCGCGCAGGAAAGATTCCTTGATATTGCCAAGGACTATGAATTTAAGATTGATCAATTTTTGTTACCTCAAAGGTTAAACAGTACGGGAACGGCGGGTTCGGAAACCGCAAGCTCGACCTTTTCGCGAATATCCGAAAGTGCGTTCTCGGACGCGCGGTATGCAAGCTCGGGGGTGTTGTTGATCTCCGAAATATGGGCGAGCATAAGGCGCGTCGTTCCGCTGTCTGCCAAGAATCTTGCGAATTCTGCGCCGCTTTCGTTTGAGAGATGCCCATAACGAGAAAGGATTCTCTGTTTAAGATCGGGCGGGTAAGGACCCTTCATAAGCATATCGACGTCATGATTCGATTCGATAACGGCAGCGGCACAGCCCGAAAGTCCTTTGCGCACGAGATCCGTGACGTGACCGAGGTCGGTCGCTATACCTACCGCGGTCTCACCGAGAGTAAAACGGTAGCCTACCGAACCGAAGGAATCGTGATCCGTCGGGAAGCTTCGCACAGAAATATCGCCTATTCTCTCCTCAAATTCAATGGAATGAGAACAGAGCACATCATCGCCGCAAGTCTTTTCGACAGCGGAGCATACGGCACCGCTTGCGTGGATCGGCGTGTGGTAATGCGAGGTCCACACCTTGAGCGCAGATGTATGGTCGCTGTGAGAATGAGTGAGGAAGATCGCGCTGATCTCCTCGGGAAGTATCCCGACCGAGGAAAGTGCAGATTTTATGTATTTAGTTGAACGCCCCGCGTCGACGAGTATCGCTGTGTCGCGGTATTTCACGAGGGTGCAGTTTCCCTTCGATCCCGAGCAGAGCGTGCCGATCAGTATATCGCCCATCAGTTACCGAAGAATCCGTCAAGCACAAAAAGGCGGAAAAGATCGACAAGCAGGGTAAGGATGATCGGGAAAATAACCATAAGCATAGGTCTTGAGCGGCGTTCGCGGTCTGCGACGTCGGCAAGATACTCTTCCTTTTCCTTATGCGTCATCGTATCGGGGAGCATTTCGTAAGTGACGCCGCTTCCGGTAAACGCGCGGTTAATGATAAAGTAAGCAATTATAAGAACCGATGCGATTACGATATACGCGAGAACAGCTACCTTCCAAAGCGGAGTGCTTGTGAGGAAAAAGTAGATTCCCATTGAAACGACGGTCGAAAGAACAAGGATAAGCGCACGCTTCCAATTAAAAGCGTTCACGGCTTCCTTGACGCTTTGATGCTCGCCGTAATTGTTTTGCTGCTTTTTCATAGCAAATTGACCTTTCGATTAAAAAACTTTTACCGCTCCCGCAAGTCTGATATGGAGCAGGTAGCACGAGCCCTCGCCGAATACGCTTTCGAGGAGCTTTACGAAATCCTGTGCATTCTCGGTGGGGACATAAGCCTGGACAGTACCTGCGAATCCGCCGCCGTGTACTCTCCACGCGGTGGGCTTGTCAAGCTTTGAAAGGAAGCTCTCGCAGAGGTTGAGAGCAAGAGAGATTCCCTGCTCTGCTACGTTAGCGGTGGTATAAACGTTCTGCAGATAGCAGAAGGAGGATCTTCCCGAGGAAAGGACGCCTGCGAAATACTTTTCGAGATCACCGCTCTTGAGAGCGTTCTTCTGTTCCGCTACGCGGTCGTTCTCGGCAAAGAAATGGAGTGCGCGAAGGATCGCGCGGTCGCCTACCTTTTCGCGGAGAGCGGCGATATTCTTCATAAGAGCTTCTCTGTCGGTCTCGCGAAGTACGGTTGCGCCGAGCTCTGCGGCAACAGCCTTCATTTCTGCGGGAACAGCGGCGTAATCGGGGGTGAGATCGGCGTGATTTCCGCCTGTGTTGACGATGCAGAGGCAATATCCCGCCTCGGTGAGATCGAAATCTACCTTTTCAACAATGGGCGCGGTGGTATCGGCAAAGTCGATGGAAACGATACCGCCTGCGGCACAAGCGACCTGGTCCATAAGTCCGCAGGGCTTGCCGAAGAACTTGTTCTCGGAATACTGAGAGATCTGCGCGAGGGTGACGAAATCAACGCTTCCCTCGTTGTAGAAATGCGAAAGCATAAGTCCGACCATATTCTCGAAAGCTGCAGACGAGGAAAGTCCCGAGCCCTTCAGAACGCTGGAGGTAGTGCAAGCGTCATAGCCACCAACCTTATAACCGCGTGCGCGGAAACCGTCGGCAACGCCCGCGATAAGGGCATCCGACTTACCAAAGCGGCTCTCGACAGGAGCGTTGAAGGTGTCAATGTCAACAACATCCTCGGGGAAGCCCTCGCTCTTGATGCGAACGGTGCTGTCCTCGTTCTTGGCTGCTACCGCGATGATGTCGAGGTCGATGCTGCCTGCGATAACACAGCCGTGGTTGTGGTCGGTGTGGTTGCCCGAAAGCTCGCTTCTGCCGGGAACCGAGAAGAGTGCGATGTCGCGGTCTGCGCCGTAGCGAGATGCAAACTCGTCGATCAGAGCGGCATATCTTGCTCTCTGCGATGCAAGAACGCCCTCATCCGAGCCATAAAGCTTCGCCAAACGCACGTCAAGCGCGCCCGATAGTATATTTTCTTTTAATGTCTGTGCATTCATAGTTTTTTCTCCTTTAGTCAAAGTTAGAAAAGTTCAATTTATTATATCACTCAAGTGTTTTGTTTGAATAAATATTTTGTGTATCAAAATTGAATATTTATTAACGGAAAAAATTGTCGAAAAAAGGAACAAGCCAAACTGACTTGTTCCTTATATATATTATTAAAGCTCAACGCCTCTTGCGGTAAGTACCTTGCGGACCTCTGCGGGATCGAGGTCGCGTGGCTGACAGCCTTTCGCGGAGCACTTGGATGCCGCAACGCCTGCGGCTTCGCCCATTGCCATACAGATCGCCATGACTCTCCACGATGCGTGCGCGCGGTGGGTTCCCGAGATGGGACGTCCCGCGATGAGAAGTCCGTCGGTAGCTATCGGAACAAGTGCGCCGTAGGGGATGTCATAGGGTTGTGCGGGTCTTGAGTAACCCTCTGCCTGTCCGCCGCCCTTGGGGTTGTGGATGTCGATGAGGAACCAGGCGTTATGAACGATGCCGTCCTCGCGGTGTCTGCCGTCCTCAACGTCCTTGTCAACGATATATTCGATTCCGCGGACTCTTCTCGACTCGCGGACGCCGACTGTGTCAGCCGAGGTCTTAATCGAGCAATTCTCAAATCCGGGGATATACTTCTGAAGGAAGTCCACGCACTTTTTGATCTGATCGCGGAGCTCAAGCTCTGCCTTGCCCATATCGGCGGGATCGAGAGGCGAGAGATTATTGACCTGAGTTGCGTTTACCGAACGCTCGCCGGGCTTGGAGGTTCTGTGGAGGCGGACGATGCTGACGAATTCGGGGAGCTCGCCCTCGCGGTTCTTCTGCTTGCAGAGCTCGCGGTATTCCATACCCGCAAACTCGCCCGCGGGGATCTTGATGGGATCCGAGCCGCCCCAGACGCTGATGGCAATGCTTTCGTCAACGCCCGTAACGGTAAACTCAAGAGTCATCGGCTGAAGTCCGCCGTCGCTCTCGCGGCCGATCTCGATCTCTGCACCTGCAGCAGCGGCAACGCAAGCGTCACCGGTGGAGTCAACGGTGATCTTTGCGCGAATTGCACACAGACCGTTCTGGGTCGTGAAAATCGCGCCGGTTACCTTGCCATTTTCGACAAGGGCGTCAACGAATGCCGAGCCTACCCAAAGCTCGACGCCCGCGTCCTCGATCATTCTGTCAAGAACGATCTTTGCGACCTCGCGGTTGACTGGGATCTCGCGGCCGATCCTTGTGCCCGTTGTGGGAACGGTGCCTTTATCTATCTCGGATAGTCTTCTGACGACCTCGTCGTAATATGTTCCGCCCGCAACCTCGCCGAGGATGGGATCTACGTTGCCCATTGTCAGCATACCGCCGACAGAGCCGTAACGCTCGCAAAGAATTACCTTTGCGCCCTCTCTTGCCGCGGAAACAGCAGCGCAAACTCCTGCGGGTCCCGCACCGACAACAAGAACGTCGCACTCACGGACAACGGGCACCTGACTCTGATACAAAATACATTCAGCCATTTTGACTCTCCTTGAAAACAAATTTTATCATTATAATTATACCACCAACAAAAGAAATTGTCAATAATTGCTTGACAAAATCCGCACTTTAAGTTATAATAACATTAATACAAACAAGGACGGCAGTAAAATGAAGATCAAATTGACGATTGCCCTTTTGCTGTTTTCTCTTCTCTGCTCGCTTTTTGTGTCCTGCGATAATGCCACACCTGCGGAAACCACTGCGCCCGAAACGCAGGCACCCGCAACCGATGCTCCCGCAGAAACCACGGTAGAAGTAACAACCGAAGAGATAACAACATCGGCACCCGAAACAACCGAGGAGGAAATCAAAATGCCCAAGACAATCAGAATAGGAAGCTACAACATCAAACACGCGGCTGACGCAAAGCTCAACCTCAAAACTATCGCCAAGGTAATCACAGAAAACAATCTTGACATTGTCGGGATCCAGGAAGTCGACCTCAGAACAAGACGTTCAAACGGCATCGACCAGCCGAGAATGCTTGCAGACGCGGCGGGTATGCCCTACTACGTTTTCGTTCGCGGTATCGACTATCAGGGCGGACAGTACGGCACGCTCATTCTTTCAAAGTACCCCATCGTCTCGAGCGAGGTAATCCCGCTTGAATCCTGGGACAAGGAAGGCAGAGCGCTCGGTCACGCAGTCATCGACCTTGGCGGATTCCAGTTCGACTTCTTCAACACACATCTTTCATACGAGGATAAGACCCTGCGCGGACTGCAGTTCGCCGAGGTTGCAGAAAAGACCAAGGCTTGCGAAAACTTCATCCTCACGGGTGACTTCAACACCGCTGATTTCACCGAATTCACCGTTGTCGGCGGCAATCTTATCAACAACACCGCGCGTTGGTATCCCACCTTCCCCGGCGGAAACAGCGCGATCGACAATATCGTTTTTACCGATCGTTTCAAGGAGATCGCTTCGGGCACGGTAACACAGAGCTATTCCGACCACTATATGCTTTGGGCGGAATTTGAGATCAACTAATACATATAAAAAAACAGGACAGAGAGCAAACACGTTCTCTGTCCTGTTTTTTATTCGATCACATCGCGTTTGATGAGTTCTTTTACCTCGCCGTCTATCTCAATAGTGGCAAGATCTACACCATCTGCGGCACTTTGACTTATGTTTTCAAGCACCAGTCTGTCGATGACCGTATCGCTGCTGATCTTCAATAGGGGCGCAGCCGTGGCTTGCTCCTCGCGGCGGTAAATATCGCGTATGAGCACATTTCCGCAACGGGCACCGCTCTCAAACTCTATGATCGCGCGGCAGTCCACGTTCTTCTCCCACATACGGAAGCAGTCCTCGCCAAGAGGGGTGTAGCTTTTGCGCGCACCAAAGTTTTCAAGAGTGACGTTGTCAAACCAAACCTTGCCCGGACGCTTGTTGTGATTGGAGATAACAATGGCATTATGGCGGTAATCGCCGTAAACGCCGTCAACGCGGACGTTGCAGAGCTTGTATCCTTCACCCGAGAGCAATCGGACTCCCGAAAAGCCGTTGATCGCAGTGATATTGTGAATGTAAATATTCTCGATATCACCGAGAGAAATTTCGGCGTGGGGCTCGTCATAAGTGGTGAGCGACACAAGATCGTCATTTGTTGTACCGCAAAGGTTTTCGATCACGCCGTCACGCGCGGGGCCGTTGATGTGCACGCCGTCGGTCGTGCCGAAATGCCAGTTATAATCAAAGAAAATATCACGGGTCACAAAGCCCCGGACATCGCCGATCTGAATGCCGTAGCTGACGGGATTTCGCACGGTCAGACCTGTCAGCATAATGCGATCAACGTGTGCAAAACGCATCAGCTTACCCTTGAAGAGCTCGGGGCTGTAGGGGTCATCAAGTCTGTGGCGGGCTTCGTATTCTCCGTCAAGCTCCATCTCGTCGCAATTACCGTCCCAGATACCGCCGACGATCTCGATGTTCTCGTCGCGTCCGCCACCGGCAAAATGCTCGTTTTCAATAATAGCGCAGCGTGAAAGAGGGGCGGCAAGGAGTTTTGTGCCGGGGGAAAGGATGAAGCGGGTGTTGGAGTGAATGATCAGAGTTTTGCTGATGAGATACGTGCCCGGCTTGTCGACGGTGACAATGCCGCAGCCGTCAAGCATCGCCTGTATGGCGAGGGTATCGTTGTGTTCGCCGTCTCCGTAAATCATTTTACTTTGCAAGTGCAGCCTTCTTCGCCTCGACCTCGTCTGCAAGGTGGCGTGCTACCTTTGCGGCGTGGCAGAGGGCGGACTGCATAAGTTCCTTGGTGGGGAATCTGTCATAGAAATGGAGCACTTCGAGGTTCATATTTCCCTCGTAGCCGATCTCAGCAAGTGCGGAGGTGATAGCATTCCAATCGTGTTTGCCCATATAGGGGAGCCAATGCTTGTCAGCCTTATTATCGGTGTCCTGAATATGGAGCATAGTGAGCTTGTCCTTCGACATTCCGCGGATAAACTCTGCGGGATCAACGCCTACGACTGCGGCGTGTCCGACGTCACAGCAGGTGACGAAAACGTCGGTATTGAAGGAATCGCGATATGCGTTCATCTCTTCTGCGGTGCCGAGAACGCCGACGTAGTTATAGTTTCCGTTAGGCTTCTTGTGGAAGAGATTTTCCATACCGATCTTGAGGTTGAGCTTTTCCGCGATCGGAATGAGATCCGAGAAGAAGGGGCGGTTGTATTCGTAAACGTCGAAGCTGTCATCCTCGGGGATTCCGTACTTTACGGTATGAACAACGATCTGGGGAATGCCCATCCAGGATGCGAATTCAAGGCTGCGAAGGAGGTTGTTGTAATGTACCGAATTTCCGATCTCGCCGTAGCGGGTCTCGAAATCCGAGTGAGCCTGGGGGAAGGAAATTCCGATCTTTTCCGCATAGTTGCGAAGCTCGTAAGCAAGAGCCTTGCGCTCCTCATCGGGAAGATTGAGGATGTCGTTATCGGGCTGCATCTTGAAAAGCGAGTAGTCGATGCCGTCAAAGCCCGCTTCCTTGCACATTCTGATGGATTCCTTGTCGCCAAAGGCATAGCGCATTACGCTGTTATCTGTTGAGATGATCATTTGTCTGCTCCTTATAAAATAATTATTAGTTTAATTATAGCATTTTCGGGAGCGATTGTCAACAAAAAACGCAATTATTCTTCCTCGAAAGGCTCGCTTCTGAGGGTAACGTAGAGCGCACAAACGTCGTCCGAGCTACCCGCTTGCCTTGCGGCGCTGACGGTACGCTTTGCCGCGAGAGTGGCACTTTCGTTTCTTTGCGGATCGACACTTTCGAGAATATCGAGAAGCCAGACCTCGTCGCCGCAGACGATACGCCCGTCGGGATCAATGCCGTCCGAGCCCATCAAAATAACGTCGCCATCAGAGAGATTCAAGTCAGTGCGCGTAGCGTTGGTTTGCTTGAGAATACCGATCGGAAAGCCTTCGGCTTCTATGGGAAAGACGTCCCTGCCGCGGCGCAAAAAGCTCGGGGCGGCGCCGCTTTTATATATCGCGCCCTTTCCGCTCAAGAGATCGATTTTGAGAATATCTATGCTTACCGAGCATTCCTCGCGGTCAGCGCGAAGCCAGGCATTCAGCACCGAAAGCGAGGTCTCGACGCTCATTTTAGCCTCGAGCATTTGTTTGAGAAATCCGATCGAGGCGGACGAGGCAAACGCCGCGCGGCTTCCCTGCCCCATGCCGTCACAGATCACGGCGTAAAAGTAATCGTCAGCATTATCGACCGTGCAAATATTATCACCGCAAGGGTCGCCCGTTTGTGCCGCCGAGCGTGCCGCGCCGAAGGATACGGAAAATCTTCTTCTACTGTAAAATTCGAGAGAGAGCCCCGTGCCGGATGGGGTGAGTGTTGGGGGACTCAGCATACAGTTGAGCACTCTTTCAAGCTCCTTTCGCAGTTGTGCCGCTTTAAGCGAGGCGCGGGAAAGATTGACGTTTTCAGCCTTGATCGTTATACGCCTTTTTCCGATCACGCTGACGGACGAATATTTAACTCCGGCGGAAGTAAGAATTTTCGCAACCCGCTTGGTCCTTTCGAGCTCTTCGCTGTTCTCCCTTGTGTCTTCGGCAACTGCCTCGGCAAGAGCGGCGGAGACTGCGCGGTAATCTGCCGAAAAGCCGGATAGTCTGCCGTCCTCGAGGCATTCGCGGACAAGATCGGTGGCGGCGCGATTGACGCCATCGGTTATCTCGTCGATCGAAGGGCATCGGCGGCGCATATATTCGGGCAGATCTGAGACCTCAATAAATCCGTGCGCGGTGACGGATGAGCATATCTTGGAAATAATATCGAGTGTTGAGGCATACTCGAGATTCCAGCAAAGATTTCTGTTCGGGCACTTTATGCACACTTTATCGCAAACAGCATCACAAGCGGCGCGCAGTTCGCCCTCGGTCGGGCGGCGTCTTTTGGAAGCGAGCTCGGAAAAGCTTTCGGCAAGTCCCGAAAAGGCGGCGGAAAGCTCGCGCATTCTCTCCCTGCTGTCTGTAGGATTTGCTGCAGGATTCGCCTTTGCTTCCGCACGACTGTGGAATGAAGCCATTTTTTCATCAAACAGAGAAATCAGACAAAACAGAGCAAGTCCCGCGACTTGTGAGGGAAACAGCAGGATAAAGCCCTCTGCATCGGAAAAGAAAAGCGAGCGAAAAGCACCGCACAGCGGGATAGCAACACCTGCGGCAAGCACGGACAGATTCATAAACAATGCAGCCCCGGCGGCTCCTATGGCATAGGTAACGAAGTATTCGAATCCACCTACAGCGCCGCACAGGGCACCTGCTATTATACCTCTCGCGGCACCTTTGGTTCTTACTGTATATAAAATCGAAGTGGTGACAGCGATATGAAGGGGTGACAGACCCGCAAATTCAATTCCGCGTGCAGCAATAGTCAACGAAAACAGGAGTGCAAAGTAAGCGGATTCGTAAAGAAGCTTCCCCGGCATACCGTCCGTCTCCGGCAGTTGATCCTCGTTCTTTTCGAATAGCGGCATATAAAGAGCAGTTGCAACGGGTGCGATCACTGTCGCGGCTATACATCCGCAGAGATCGTATACGTAAAATCCGCCGACGAATATTCTGTAAAAACCTACTGCAAAAGCCGCAACTGCAGACGTCGCCATTCGCAGATATACGCTTTCGGAAAAGAGCGCGTCCGTAAGACTTTCGTTCTTGGGTGGCTCGATAGTGCATCGCACCACGATTCGCAAAGCCACGGCAAAGACTGCGCTCAAAGAAAACACAAGTGCTTCCTCTCCGCGAAGTAATGCAGAAAGAAGCACGCCTGTCAAAATATATGGTATCCCGTCGGGCGCGGCGCAAAGCCAAGCCGCGCCGAGTGGAGATGCCGAAAAGTAAAGCTCGGCTCCGTGGAGTAAAAAGCCCACCGCACCAAGGGCAAGTCCCCTCAAAAACAGCCTTGGGCTGTATTCTTTTCTCGTGACTCGGATCATTGTTCGCAACGCACCCGCAAATTCACCTAAAAATCCGCCGAAGCGTTCATAGGGCTTCATCTTATCGCGCGGTATCCTTCTGTTCTTCATATTTTCACATCCTTTGAAGTTGCTGAAAAAATGATAGCACACCGCGAGTGAAAAAAAGGTCGAAGTTGGACATACGGGAAAATTTATCCAATTATTCTTTCAATCTGTTTTCTGCGTGTACTTTTTGTGATGAAAAATACGCATTTTTTACCATTTGTTCACACCTTGAAGCTTAGATTGATGTATAATTATTTCATCTCATTTTATCCATGGAGGAACAATTATGACAAAAAGATTCACAGCTTTTCTGCTGGCATTCATTATGATCTTCGGACTTGTCGGATGCACGGGCGGCGAGGGCGCTGAGACAACCGCTCCCGAAGTCATCGACACGGCCGCAGAGGTCACTGAAAAAGCCGACGTTTCCATTGAACTGACGGCGGATATTCTCAAGGACTACATCGTTTGCAGACCCGAAAAGGTTAAGAACGAAAGCATCGACGTTACCATTGAAGCAGCGAAAGATCTCAAGAACGCTCTTAACGAAGCATTTGGCGTAGACCTTAAGCTTTCCGATGACTGGTACAGGGAATCCGACGGTCTTCCCGAGACCGCGAAGGAGATCCTTGTCGGTAAGACCAACCGCACCGAGACTGCAAATGTTCTTGCACAGATCAAGGCAAAGGATTTTGCCATTGCATTCGAGAACGAGCGAATCGTCATCACCGCAGGCACCGATAAGGGTGTGGGCGACGCTGTCAACTACTTTATCGAGAATTACATCAACACCACCGATAAGAAGATCACCTTCAACGAGCATCACCTCGAGGTCGTAGCTTATCAGTACCCCATGGGAAGCATCTCCATTGCGGGCACTCCTCTTTCCGAATACAAGATCGTTTACCCCAAGGCAGGCGACCTCGTTACATATTACACTGCGCTTGCTATTTCGGATTATCTCTACGATAACGCAGGCGTTAAGCTTGAGGTCATCGATGACTCCAAGGCTGAAACCCAGTATGAGCTTCTCCTCGGCAACACCAACCGTGCCGCATCCAACATCGGCATTGATCTTGGTACCGATAAGTATTCTCTTTCCATCTCCGGAACAAAGGTCGTTCTTCAGGGTGATCACCGCATGGTTGCAGGTGCTGCAGGCGTGCTTATCAACGACTATTTCAAGGCAGACGGAAAGGCAGTTGACGTAACCAGCCTTCCCACCGCTCCCGCTGCCGCAACCTACACCTTCAAGAAGGCTACCTCGGGCATCATGATGATCGGCGACGGCATGAGCGCAGTTCACTTTGCCGCAGCAGTTGATACCGGTGTTATCAAGGAATTCGTTGCAGATACCCTTCCCTACAAGGCTGAGTGCACCACCGCTTCCTATTCCGTTCTTCACAGCGGAAAGTCTTACACCGACTCTGCTGCTTCCGCAACTGCTCTTTCGAGCGGTTACAAGACCGTTAACGGTTATCTCGGCGTAAACCATAAGAAGCAGGAAAAGCAGAACATTCGTGAGCTTGCTCACTCCACCGGTGCAAAGACCGCTGTTGTTACTACCGACAAGATCACGGGCGCAACCCCCGGCGGATATCTCTGCCACTACCCCGACCGTGATGCTACCGCACAGCTTCAGAAGCAGATCGACAAGCTCATCTCTGAAGGAAAGGTTGATTACACCTACGGTGCAGGTAAAAACAACGGAGTAGACCTTTCTGTTTATACCCGCGAGGCGCTTTCTGTGATCTCTTCCGACAACAGCAGCTTCTTCGTTATGATCGAGGAGGCTTACATCGACAAGAACTCGCACAACAACGATCTTACCAAGACCACAAAGAGCGTTCAGAACTATGACAAGGCTATCGCATACGCAATCGCTTACACCATGATCCGCGGCGACGTAATGCTCGTTATCACCGCTGACCACGACTGCGGAAACCTTTCGCAGAAGGCAAACGGCGACTACATTTACAACTCCGATAACCACACCAACAAGAACGTTCCCGTCTTCGCTCTCGGCGACGGCGCGGCTGAGCTTATCAACAAGGACGTTATCGACAACACCGATATCCCGAAGGCATTCGCAAAGATCTTTGGCGAGACCAACTTTGGTTCGTAAATCAAATATAACAAAACAAGCCGACTCAAATGAGTCGGCTTGTTTTGTTTATGAAATCATCCGTTTATCTTATATCCGAAATATTCTCTTGCACAAGCGGAATACTCGGCAATCGCAAGGCAGAGGCGATCGATATCCTCGGTGACTCCGTCCTCAACCTTATCGGCGCAGTAGGACGTTACGCTGTATGAGAAAACATAATCGTAAAGAACCTTGCTTCCTTCTGTCTGGCAGAGTCTGAAATAATAGGTATCGGCAAACTTTTTGACCGGGATATCGTCAAGCGTGAAGGATCCCTCCTCGTCGGCAAGAGAATACGTTTCATTGCCCTTGACGAGATAATTCGAAATATCTTTGCCTGCGGCATCCGCTTTCTTTTGAAGCGCGAGATAATCCGCCTCGCTCCAAACGAGAAGAGTAAGCTTTGCGTCGCCCGAATCACCGCTTGAATGCAGACGGAGCGCAACGTTATCGAGGAGTACCAGTTGAGCAGAGGTGATATGTGCTGTGGAATTATAATCGACTATCGGCGCGGCATTTGCTCTGATGAGCAACGAGGTATCGCCCGAAAGCTGACGCTTATCTGCGGGAAGGATCGAATTGACGGGAGTAGAAGAATTATAGTCGAAGTACTTCTGCGCCTCGCTGCCGTAATTCAGCATTGAAGCAAGCAGGTTATCAAACCGCGCTCCGCTGCCGTAACTCGCCCTGACATAATCGACCGGTGAACATACGAAACCGGTACTTCTGATCTCGCCGACGCTTCCGAGCGAGCTTGATCTGACACAGACCTGAAGTATCAGGGATTCACCCATCTTACGCGAGGGTATTCCATCGGAGGTGAACACGTAGTATCCGTCCTTTGAGGAATCGGCAAGATGCTCTGAAGAAACGCCGCTGCTGTCGGTCACTATCATATACACAAGAGCATCCTTCATGGAAGAAAGTCCTTCGACTTTAGCAGTCATACGAAGGGCGATATTATCGCCGAGAACCAGACTCATCGCCGTGAAAGCCATATCGACTGTATGAGCGGTATAAATATACTCGCCGCCGCTATGTGTTTCGCTGATCGTTCCGCTGTTTTTAAGCGCTGTGAGAGACTTTGCCGACTTTACGGTGCCTCCGCTCAGTATCAGCGAATACTTTCCCATATCAAGCGCGTGGGAGCCGAGCGATAGGGTCACGCCCGTGCCGATAACGATATTGGTTGTCAGCTTGACGTCTGCGGTTGCAATTATCGTATAGGTGTATTTTTGAGGATTGTTGGCAACTGCAACCGCGGCATCGATAGTTGTGCAGCCCTTTCTTGCGGTGACCGTGCTTCCCTCATAGGTATCGACAATAAACTGAGGCAGGTCGGACTTTCGCCGAGTATACGAGGGCAGACAGACCCATCCGAACTTACCGTTATAATAGGTGTATCCCCAATCTCCGTTGATCTCGGTGACGTAAATATCTGTGCCCGCGGGCATAACGTCGAGCGAGGTATATCCGACGCCGGGGCCGCTGCGAAGACGCATTCCCGCGCTGTATGTGATGTTGTAGACGCCCTCTTTTTCGCTGCTGACTATCGGTTGGTCATCACCCGAAGAGCCTCCGATAGCGGCGGTCAGAGCTTCATCCTCGAACCAAATAAGACCCTCGAGGGTATAAGCGCTATCTCTGCCGTAATAAGCAACAAGCTGATCGATAGTGCATTTTATTGCCGCGCCTTCTTTATAATACTTGCCTCCAATGGTGAGATTGAAGCTGTCGGAAAAATAAACGTAACCGTCAATTATTCCGTGGATCAGGAAGGAGTGACCGTATTTTTTACCTGCTGTTGTGCTCGTCCATTGAAAGCCAACAAGAACGTCGGTGACAACGTCGCCCATCGAGGCGATCTTTTCGAGAGTCTTCTTGAAGGTTGAATTTGTTGCGGGATAATTATGTACCTTTCTTCCTCCGCCGGTATAGGAGAGGTCTTTGTAGTTATCATACTCGTCGTTTCCGTTTCCGCCGACGTATCTTGTATTGATGCCAAGCAGCAGAAGCTGGGTGTTTACGTAGTGAGCGCAATAATTCTTGAATGTCGTGTATCCCGTATATCTTTTTGCCCACGAATAGGTGAATTCGATCTGCTTGACGAGATCGGATGCCGTTGGGATATCGACTGCGGCATCGGTCGAAACGCTCACCGAAGGCAAAAGCGAACAAATGCAGATGACGACACACAGCATTCGCTTAAGTATATTTATAATTTTCTTTTCTGTAATTTTCGTAATCACAAGTGATCCTCCGTGGGGCGGTGCGCTGAATAACAAAATAAATATAATTAATTTTATCATCTTTTAACATATCTTGTCAAGGGGTAAATCTAAAATTTTCATACAGCGCCATTAAGTGTTTACAAGCGGCAAATATATTTGGATAAAAATCCCTCGAAAGGACAGGCAAAAAGGCTCGGAGGAATGAATAAGTTTATTTGACCACATCTTTTAAGGAGAATAAATATGTTCAACATTCTTTCTGTTCTATCGCGGTTACTGCACGCAATGCTCGGCATTTCCACCCCCAACAACTTTCCTCCGCCGCTTACGAGCGAGGAGGAGGACGAGGCTTTCGTGCTTGCCAAGAAGGGGAATTCTGCAGCGAGAGAAAAGCTGATCGTCCACAACCTTCGCCTTGTTTCGCATATTGTGAGAAAATACTATTCAAGCGCAAAAAATCAGGAGGATCTTGTCTCGCTCGGCACCATCGGACTGATAAAAGCCGTGGATTCATACGACACGGGGCACAAGACACGCTTTGCAACTTATGCAGCAAAATGCATACAAAATGAGATCTTAATGCATTTTCGCAGTCAGAGAAAACTGCAAAACGAAGTGTCAATAAACGATGCGATCGACACCGACCGCGACGGTAATCCGCTTACTTACGAGGATATAATCAGCACGGACGAAAATATGGCAGAGGATCTTGATCGCCGCTTACTAGCAGAACGTGCGCTTTCCTACATCAACACCATACTTACCGCGCGCGAAAGACAGGTGATCGTTCTCCGATACGGGCTTTCGGGGAAAAAGTCAAAGACACAAAAGGAAACCGCTTCTCTTCTGGGTATATCAAGGTCATACGTCAGCAGAATAGAAAAAAGCGCTCTTGACAAGTTGCGCGAAGCACTTGGTTCCGAATAGGTACCTTGGAATTTATTGTGTGAAAGATTTGTGAAAATTTTCATAAAGGTGTTGAATTACAAATAAAAAAATGATATAATTGACCAAAGAAAAACTATCCGTAAAAGAAAGGAAGATTTCAGATGAAACTTAACATTCGTCTTATCGCTCTTCTTCTCTCGCTCGTTATGGCGCTTGGCATCTTTGCATCCTGCGCAGACGTTGGCGGTGAGCAGACCGGAGAGCCTGCAGATCAAACCACGGAAGCTCCCGCAGTTACCGACGAGGAAACTTCTGCAGATGATACTCCCAAAACTTATGACATCGTTGTTGGCAATGAGGCTATGGCGACCATCATCCGTCCCAAGGACCTTGGCTCCGATGATCCCGCAGTTGTTGCAGCCGTAAAGGTTCGTAACGGCATTGAAGATGCTGTCAACGTCAAATTCAAAATGGCTGACGACTTCAAGAAGGCTACCGAGGAATTCGATGCATCCACTCTCGAGATCCTCGTCGGTCCCACCGCACATCCCCAGGTCGCTGAAGCGATCGCAGGGCTGAGCTACGGCGACTACACCATCAAGGCAGTAGGCAACAAGATCGTTGTTTTCGGATTTACCTCCGATGCCCTCTCCTATGCAGCAAGAGAATTTTCAGAGATCGTTGAGCAGTACAAGGTTGATACCGCAGACGGAAAAGTCAGCGTATCCATCCCCGCAGAGGCACTTAATATTGTTGAGCAGCACAAGGGCTCGAAGATCTACTCCGCTGTTCCCGTTTTTGAAGGAGCAACCTTCTCCGCTACTTATCAGACCAATCTGGATTGCGAAGAGATCATTCTCGAGGACGTAACCGCTGATGGCTACAATGCTTACATTGCAAAGCTCGAGGCAAACGGTTACACCAAGTACACAAGCAACGATATGAGCGGCAACCTCTTCACCACTCTTTACAACAAGGATTACACCCTCAACGTAGGTTACTACAAGCCCTATGACGAGTGCCGTATCATTATGGAGCCCTTCACAGAGAAGACTCTCATCGGTCTTGAGTCCGATAACAAGTATACCGCTATCACCACCTCTCAGGTAACCTTGGTTGGTTGTGAGTATACCGATAGCAAGGGAAGCAATGTCGGTAACGGTCTTTGCATGATCTTCCGACTTGCCGACGGTTCCTTCGTAATCGTTGACGGCTCTTTCAACAGATCTACAAACGCAAACAACATCGTTAACATCATCACCGAGCAGGCTAAGGAATATGCGACCGGCAAGGACATCAGAATTGCCGCTTGGTTCATCTCCCACTCGCACGGTGACCACAACGGTACTCTTAACGGCCAGACTGCTGCATTCAAGAAGTTCACCGTTGAGCGCGTTATCGCTAACTTTATGACCGACGCTGAACGTGAAAGATCTATGGGATCGAGCTACAGCGGCAACTGGTCAAGCGGTGAGGGCGGCGGCGACGACAGCACAAGAAACGCTGCAGCTGCACTCGGCGCAGACTTCATTCCCTGCCACGTTGGTCAGCGCTTCTACTTTGCCGATACCGTATTCGAGATCCTTTACACCGTTGAAAGCTACGGTCCTACCGTTGTAAACGCTCTTAACACATCCACTATCCTTGTCCGTGCTATCACTACCGATGCCAAGGGCAACTCGAGCACCATGATGGTCATGGGCGACGTTACAGGTCCCGCAATGGCAATTTGTAACAAGATGTACGGAAACGATATGAGATCGCAGATCGTTCAGGTCGCTCACCACGGTTACACCACTTGGGGTAACGATTCCGCTATGGCATCTGCTTACAAGTATATGTCCCCCGAGATCGTTCTTTGGCCTCAGGGTACTGCTGCTTTCCCGAACTATAAGGAAAAGTCCTACAACAAGGTTCTTTGGGACGGCACAAACAAGAACTTCCAGCAGCTTTACGTTGCAGGTTGGAACAACACCCAGCACATCGTTCCCCTTCCCTACTCGGGTGATCCCGCATCGATCACTTCTATAATTACCAAAAAGTAATTAAATGTTTTAGCGGAAGCTCCTTCGTGAGCTTCCGCTATTTTTATACTGAAATTCCGCAAAAACTGTTGAATTCAAAAGCAAAATATGATATAATATTTTTGTTATACCCGATCGGATAAGGTTGCGCTCAGATCTTTCTTTCGCGGTAAAACAACTCATCTTTTCAAGAAAGGGATATTTCGTATGAAAAAGAATATTCGACTCATTTCATTGTTACTTTCACTGATAATGCTTATCGGCGTTTTTGCCGCGTGCGATCAGGGATCGGAAGACACGACGGTTGCTGAAACCGAATCCACTCAGGCACCCGAAACCTCCGCAGAAGAGACCGCCGGAAGTGATGAGCTCAAGAATTTCGACCTTGTCCTCAATGGTGATACAACTGTTAAGATAATTCGCCCGATGGATCTTGCATCCGGCGATCCCGCAGTAGTATCCGCACTCGCTATACGAGATGCTGTCAAGGAGCTGACAGGCGTTCAGATCAAACTGGCGGATGACTTTAAGAAGGCAACCGAGGAATATGACAATTCTACTTTCGAGATACTCGTGGGAAGAACAGCTCATCCTCACGTCACCGAAGCTATTTCGGAGCTTGGATATGCAGATTATACCGTTAAGCTTGTTGGCAACAAGATCGTTGTCTTTGGATTTACTGACGCTTCGCTCTCATCTGCAGTTGATGCATTTGCCAAGATAGTTGAAAAATATACCGTAACAAATAACGGTACCGCATCGGTATCCATCCCCGTTGAAGCCCTTAACATAAAGGATTCGAGCAGTGATTCAAAGATGCTCGCAGAGCTTCCCGTATTTGATGGAGGCGAATTCACCGCATTCTCATATTCCGACCTTTCCGGCGAACAGGTAATTCTTGAAGACGCCACCGCAGATGAATACAACGCTTATATTGCTAAACTCGAATCAAGCGGATACAAAAAGTACGCCGCAAACGATATGAGCGGCAACCTCTTCACTACCCTTTATAACAGTGAAACTACGCTCAACGTTGGATTCTATAAGCCTTATAAAGAATGCCGTATTATTATGGAGCCCTTCTCCGAAAAGACTCTGATCGGTCTTGAATCAGACAACAAATACACAGCGGTCACCACCTCGCAGATCACTATGCTCGGTTGTGAATACAAGGCAAGTGACGGCTCTTACAAAGGCAACGGACTTTCTCTGCTTTTCAGACTTGCCGACGGCTCCTTCGTCATCGTTGACGGCGGACACACTACCAACAGCTCTTATTGGGCAAACAACCTCATCAACGCCATCGAGGAGCAGGCAAAGGACTACGCAACCGGCAAGAACATTCGTATTGCCGCTTGGTTCGTTTCCCACGCACACGGTGACCACATGGGTATGCTCAGAAAAGAAGCTGCCAAATTCGCAAACAAGTTTACCGTTGAACGAGTTATTGCAAACCTTATGAGTGAAGAAGAGCTTGCAAAATCCTTAGCTTCTTCCAGTGGTAGCAACTTTGGAAGCGGCGACTCAACCAACACAAACTATGTTCGTCAGGCGGCTAAAACCCTTGGTGCGGAAATGATCTCCTGCCATACCGGTCAGAGATTCTATTTCGGCGACACAGTATTTGAGATCCTTTACACCGTTGACGACTTTGTTCCCAGCATTACAAACGCTCTCAACACCTCGACGATTCTTGTTCGCGCGATCACTACCGATGCAAAGGGCAATTCATCCACCGTTATGGTAATGGGCGACGTCACGGGTCCCGCGATGGCCAAGTGCAATAAACTTTACGGAAAAGACCTCGCTTGCGAGATCGTTCAGGTCGCTCACCACGGTTATTCCACTTGGGGTAATGACTCCGCTATCGCAAGCTCATATAAGTACATGTCACCCGAGATCGTTCTTTGGCCTCAGGGTTCGCATGCTTTCCCGAACTACAAGGAGAAATCCTACAGTAAGGTTCTTTGGGACGGCACCAACAAGAACTTCAAGCAGCTTTACGTTGCAGGCTGGAACAACACACAGCATATCGTTCCTCTTCCCTACAACGGGGATCCCGCTTCAATCATTTCGAAGGTCACAACAGAATCATAAATGAGAATATACCGCCGTACCTGATGGTACGGCGGTTGCTTTTTGTTGTGTAATTACACATTTCCGTTGCGCTTTTTTCTATTTTTTTATTGATACTTATTGACATTTTTCGTTGCAAAATGATATAATGGTTGTGTGCAATTTGTCATAGATTTACATCAAATTCACAAACAACCCGCTAAAAAAGAAAGGAAAAAATGATGAAGAAAAACATTCGTCTTATCTCTTTTCTGCTCGCGCTCGTAATGGTTCTTGGCATCCTTGTTTCCTGCTCCCCCGCAGGTTCGGGTGAATCAACTGTTGCACCCGAAACATCCGCATCCGAAAGCGTTCAGACGGGAGAAGCAGAAAGCAAAACTTTAGACATTATCGTCAACGGTCAAACAACTGTAAAGATCATACGTCCCCAGGATCTTGGCTCGGAGCATGCTTACGTTTCCTCGGCCATCACCATCCGTGATGAAATCGATAAATCGACCGGCGTCAGACTTTCAATGGGAGATGATTTCAAGAGAGCCTCCGACAGCTATGATGACTCAACGGTTGAGATCCTTGTAGGCAAGACACAGCATCCTCAGGTAACCGAAGCGATCAAAGGTCTGAGATACAGTGACTACACGATCAAGGCTGTTGGTAACAAGATCGTTGTTTTCGGTTATACAGATAACGCGATCAAAGCGGCGGCAAAAGCCTTTGCAGAGCTGGTCGATGACTATGTAAAAGAAGAAAACGGCACTGTCAGCGTTTCCATTCCCTCTGAGGCTCTCAACGTTGTTGAGGTTCACAGCGGATCGAAGGACCTTGCCGCAGTTCCTGTATTCAACGATACGACTTTTGTGGCAACCTCTACTTCCGACAAAAAGTGCAACCAGATCATTCTTGAAGATGCCACTCCCGAAAGCTATAAAGAATACATCACTCTTCTCGAATCCGAAGGATACAAGAAATACACCGACAACGACATAAGCGGAAACCTTTTCACCACGCTTTACAATGACGATTATACACTCAACGTAGGCTATTACAAACCGAATGATGAGTGCCGTATCGTTATCGAGCCCTTTGCAGAAAAAACTCTTATCGGGCTTGAATCGGATAACAAATACACCGCGGTCACCACTACGCAGATCACAATGTTAGGTTGCGAATTCAAAGAAAGTTCGGGAACTTATAAGGGCAACGGCCTTTCCCTGCTTTACAGACTTGCGGACGGATCCTTCGTCATCGTTGACGGCGGTCATGACACCAACAGTACCTGGTGGAGAAACAACCTTATGGACGCTATCACAGAGCAAGCCAAGGAATATGCCAGCGGAAAGGACATCCGTATCGCCGCTTGGTTCATCTCACACGCTCACGGCGACCATATGGGAATGCTGAAAAACGAAGCATCCAATTTTGCAAAGAAGTTTACTGTTGAAAGAGTTATCGCAAATCTTATGAGCGACAAGGAGATCGAAAAGTCACTCAGCTCATCATACAAAGAGAATTTCGGCGGCGGTGAAGCCAAGGTAACAAATCAGGTCCGCACAGCCGCAAGCGCGCTCGGTGCTGAACTCATTCAGTGCCATACCGGTCAAAAGTTCTACTTTGCAGATACTGTATTCGAGATCCTTTACACCGTTGAAACCTTCGCTCCTGCTACTACAAACGCGCTCAATACTTCTTCCATCCTTGTCAGATCAACCACCACGGATGCAAACGGCAAATCCACATCTGTTATGGTTATGGGTGACGTTACAGGTCCCGCTATGGCAATTTGCAACAAGATGTACGGTAACGATCTGCGTTGCGAGATCGTTCAGGTAGCACATCACGGATATCAGACTTGGGGTAACGATAACGCAATCGCAGAATCCTACAAGCTTATGTCCCCCGAGATAGTGCTTTGGCCTATGGGTCTCAATGCATTCGCTACACACCAGCATAAGGCTTACAGCAAGGTGCTTTGGGACGGCACAAACAAGAACTTCCAGCAGCTTTACGTTGCAGGATGGAACAACACACAGCACACAGTTCCTCTTCCCTACAACGGGGACCCCGCATCTATCACTTCAAAGATCACAACACAGCAAGTCGGAGGCCAAGCGGT
>JAZQJB010000031.1:0-6882 GCA_045541375.1 Eubacteriales bacterium
TCACCCTTGTGAAACGATCGACTCATTCCAAAATGTCGAAGCAAGCTTCGCCATTTTGAAGCGCGGAGGCGCGAGGCTTCAATATTTGCCTTCGGCAAATGTCGACTCTGCCTCGGCGGGTAAACACCGCCGTTTTCCTACGGAAAAACGTCAGAGCCGGCTCGCGCATTGAAATGAGGCTCCGCCTCAAACTCCGCAAACTTTTGAAAAAGTTTGAACAAAACTTCAGGCGTTTATAAAAACAAAATTATTCGCCCGCGTCTTTCTGTCCACTGTCCACTAACCACTGTCCACTCTTACTCCTCACAAGCCGCACGGCGCTGAAGGATTGCCTTGAAGATCGCGGGGTCGAATTTGACTTCGCGGTTATAGGTATAAAGTCCGTTGACCTCCTGCTCGACGTCGGTCAGCTGGGTGTAGCAAAGACCGCCGATCGCGGGGTTGTCGAGGAGGGCATCGGTCAAGCCGCGGAATCTCTCGATGAATTCCTCGCCCGACTTCGGCGCGTTGCCGTAGCCCCAGCCTGCTCCTTCGGGAGCCCAGCGGATTCCGCCGTACTCGGAAACGAAGGTGGTTGTGTAGCCGAAGTGGTTGCGCGGCATACCCTGGAGAGTGCCGTTGACTCTCATATCCTCATATCTCGCGCGGAAGGTCTCGGGATTCTGATCGTAATCGTGAACGTCCATGAAGTCGGAAACGTGGTGAACGTGGGTCCATCCCGATGTGTCGATGTAGGCACGGGTCGGGTCGAAGGAGCGTGTCACTGCGCCGAGAGCGCGGACGAAATCGGGATCCTGATTCTTCTGCGTTTCGTTGAGGGGACACCAGCCGATGATGGAGGGATGGTTGAAATCGCGCTCAACGCACTCGACCCACTCGGGAATGAAGTTTGCCCAAGCATCGGCGCGCGCGATGTCGAGTCCCCAGTTGCCGTGCTCGCCCCAAACGATGTAGCCCTCGCGGTCGCAATAGTAGAGGAATCGGGGCTCAAAGATCTTCTGATGCAGTCTTGCGCCATCGAATCCGCACGCCATCGAGCGCTTGATGTCGCCCAGCAGCTCCTCGTCGACCGAAGCGGTGTAGATTCCGTCGGGATAGAAGCCCTGGTCGAGGATGAGTCGCTGGAATACGCACTTGCCGTTGAGATAAAGGAATCCGTCCTTGACCTCAACCGAGCGCATACCGAAATATGTCTTGACCTCGTCGTCGCCGACCGAGATGGTCATATCGTAAAGTCTGCCCGCGCCGATCTCCCAAAGGTTGACCTCGGAGAGTTTTACGGTCACGGTTGCCATACCGTTCGAAACGCCTGCCTCGGCGCAGCCTGTGCAGTTTCCGCCAAAGCTTGTCTTGACCGAAACATTCTTGCCCTCGCATCCGATCGCGCTGACTGCGACGGTGACGGTGCCCGAGTGGATGTCGGTGTAGATCTTGAAATTCTTTATGTAGGAAGCGGGAACGCGCTCGAGCCAGACCGTCTGCCAGATGCCGGTGGTTCTGGTGTAGGAGCATCCGTGGGAGGCATACTCGGGGCACTGCTTGCCGCCGGGCTGATTGTGGGTGCGGATGACGTCATCGGCGCAAACGGTGATGATATTTTTGCCCTCACCGAGAGCATCGGTGATGTCTGCGTTCACGGGAACGTAGCCGCCGACGTGGTTGACGACGTTCTTGCCGTTTACCCATACTTCGGTCTTGTAGTCGCAAGCGCCGATATGGAGCAGGATGCGGTCAGAGCCGGTATTCCAACCCTCGGGAAGTGTGATCGCACGGCGATACCATACGCACTCGCAGAAATCGGTGTGACCAAGACCCGAAAGCACGCTTTCGCGGCAGAAGGGGACGGTGATCTTCTGGTCAAGCGCGGCATCGGCGTGGTAGAGCTTGCGCGCTCTGCCCGAGCGGCTGTAATCCTCGTGGAATTCCCACTCGCCGTTGAGGTTTACCCAATCGGCACGGTAAAAATCAGGACGCGGATGTTCGGGACGCGGAATATTCATCATAGTTTTTTCCTCGCTTTTTATAGATTAAGGATTATTTTTATCCACTATATATGATACCAAATTTTCGCGCGTTTGTAAAGAGGATTTGGGATTTTTATTGAAATAATTTGAGTGTTTGATTATTGTGCAGTACAGACTCCGATCTCCTCATTCACCGCTCCCCGCGGTCCCCTTTCCCCGCTGGGGAACGCTAATGGTTGGGTGATGACCGTCAACTATTCAGCGAAGATAACATATCAATATAATTTTGCATATCAAATTGGAAGATTTTATTGAAAAAGTTTGCACAAACTCCATTACGAGTGCGGAATAATTTTAATAAAATATTCCGATCTGCCTAAACAAAATTATTGTAATATTCGATGTTCGCTGAATATCGAAGGAGCTTGCAGACACTTCTTTGCGTTCCCCAGCGGGGAAACGGGACCGCGGGCAGCGGTGAATGAGGAGATCGGAGTCTGTACTTCACTAACGACAAGCGTACAGTCTTTTGTATTGCTAACCAAGAAAATTTTGTTTGCATTTTTTTATTAATAACTTTCTTAAGTTGACAACATTGCAGCTTGCGGGAGGACCACGGTGGGTATACAGTGCCTAAGCAAAGATTTTATGCTGCATTGCGCGACCAAAGGTCGCGCGGGGTGACAGGATCGCGTACTTGCCTTCGGCAAGCATAACTTTCTGAAAAAGCTTGACCAAAACTATCCGTGGCGCTTTTTTCTTCGTTTGGGATAGAAAATGTGTCGCTAAAGGCAACTCACACAAAAAAATTATATAAATAGGTAGAAAATCGTCAAAAAATGCACTTGAAGAGCGATGAAAAAAGTGGTAAAATATTGGAGTTATTTTATTATGGAAGAAGGATCAGTTTATGGATTCGTTTATTTTCGCTCTCTCCGCTGTTGCGCCGATCGTTTTGGCTGTCATTGTCGGATACTTTTTCAAAAAGATCGGTATGATGGACGCGGATTTCGCCAAAAAGGCGAACAAGCTCGTTTTCCGCGCGTTTATGCCCGTTATGCTCTTCGTTAATATCTACAAGATGTCGCTTTCCGATGTCGATCTCGGCTTCATCGGATACTGCCTCATCGCGCTTTTCATCGTTTTCGCGCTCTCCATCCCCGCTTGTATGATGATCGCGGGCAAGAAGGATCGCGTTGGCGTTCTCGTTCAGGCTATTTTCCGTTCGGGTTACTCCCTGATCGGCATTCCCCTCGCAGGCTCGCTTTACGGCGATGAGGGTATGATGGCGGCAACCATTCTTTCCGCCGCGCTCATTCCTTGCTTCAACGTTCTTGCAGTAATCAGCCTTTCCGCTCTCGGCAACGACAGCGGTGAGAAGATTTCGCCGAAGAAGATCATTCTTGACATCATCAAGAACCCCCTCATCATCGGTATCTTCGCGGCACTCGTTTGCGTTGCGGTTCGCACCTTCGTACTCGAGCCGATGGGAATCACCTTCAAACTTTCGAACATCACGCCACTTTTCCAGGTGCTTCAGTACCTCGCAAACCTTGCGATCCCGCTCGCGCTCCTCGTTCTTGGTGCACAGTTTGAGTTCTCGGCAGTTGCCGCGCTCAAAAAGGAGATCATTTTCGGCACTCTCACCCGCACCGTGATCGTTCCCGCGCTCGTCATCGGCGTGGCATTCCTTTTCTTCCGCGAAAGATTCAACGCCGCGCAGTTTGCCACCCTCGTTGCAGCCTTCGCGACCCCCGTTGCAGTCCCCAGCGTACCCATGGTTCAGGAAATGGGCGGCGACGTGACCCTCGCAGGTCAGCTCGTAGTCTGGTCCACCCTCGTTTCAGCCCTCACCGTATTCCTCGTGACCTTCCTGCTTCGCATGGGAGGAGCGTTCTAAAAGTTATATTAGCCTGCGGCGAGTTTTGAGTTATGATTGGCTACGCCAAGTTATGATGTGCCTGCGGCACAACTATAACGTTTGCGAAGCAAATTCATAACTGCCCGAAGGGCATCATAACTCTAAACTCTAAACTAAAATCCGCCCGAAATCCGGGCGGATTTTTCTATTCTTCAATTTCATTAAAATATTCTTTGTCAAAAAATTCCGAGAGGGTAATTCCCGCGCCTTCGCAAAAACGCTTGACGGTTATTACTTTTGAACATTTTGTTCTGCCTTTAATGAGATCATATATAGCCGATGGCGACATACCGCCCTTCAGCGATGCATCGCAAATGTTGATCTTCTTTTCCTCGCAGATCTCATTTATTCTCTTGATAATTGCTTCGTTCATTTGCATAATCACAGTACCTCTTTCGTGGAATTCCGTAATTATTATATGATGAAACGAAAAATATCTCTCGTGGAGTTCCACGATATTGACATTTATTTTGTTATGGGTTATAATATAAATATCGGGATTCCACGAAAGGACTGCGGAAAGTATGGTAATTACATTTTTTGGTCATTCGACTATAACAAATGTTAAAGAAATAAAGAAGCAACTTGATAAAGCTATAAAAGAAAATATTTCCAAAGAAGATAGAGTTATATTTTATCTTGGCGGATACGGTGATTTTGATACTGTGGCGGCGGAAGTATGCAGAGAGATCAATGATGAATATAAACAAACCGAAACTGTCTTCGTTACGCCATATTTTTCTAAGTCACAGCAAAAAAAGATCAGAGAGATTGAAAAAATGAATCTTTATGATGCGACTATATATCCGCCACTTGAATCGTTTCCGCGACGCTGTGCAATAATCAAGCGAAACGAATGGATGGCGGATAACGCTGATCTGATCATTGCATACGTGCAATATTCCCACGGCGGAGCTTGTCGTGCGATGAATTATGCAGTTAAAAAGGGAAAAAGAGTGATTAATCTTGCACAATAAATAATCCGCCCGAAATTCGGGCGGATTTTGCTTTTGTGTCTGCAAATATTTATGTAGACTAATTCACATATTTATGATATAATTATTCTGAAAAATATTGAAATCATCTTAACCGTTTTGTCTTTCCGACGACTATATGTATGAAGGCGCCTGAAAACGGAAATGGAGAAGCAAATGGATAGTATAAAGCTTGAGCGGTTGATAGCCGAAAATATGAAGTCGATATTCGGCTTTGCTTTGACAAGGCTTGGGAATGTGACCGAAGCAGAATATCTTGCGAGCGATATTTTATATGAAATTATTCGGTCGGCACCGAATCTGAAAGATGAGGATCGCTTTTACGGTTTTATGTGGAAAATTGCGGAGAATGTTTATATGGACTATCTTCGCAAAAAAGCGAAAAACGCAAGCCGTACAGCGGAGCTCGACGAAAGCATTGCCGATGACTCCGAGTCTGTTTTAGATGAAATCGCCCAAAAAGAGGAGTTGAATCTTCTTCGACGCGAGCTCTCGCTTTTGTCAAAACAGTATCGGGATGCAACCGTTTTGTACTATATCGAAAATCTCTCCTGCTCCGAAATTGCGAAAAAATTGCAGATCAGCACGGAAATGGTAAAGTATTATTTGTTCCGCGCAAGAAAAATTATCAGAGAGGGTATGAATATGGAAAGACTATTCGGTGAAAAAAGTTATAAACCCTGCGGGTTTGAAATTGATTACTGGGGATTGGTACAATTCAATCCAAACGAATTCAGCTCATTTCGGAAAAGAAAGATAAAGGGCAATATTTTGCTTGCAGCATACTACAGCCCGATGACGATTCAAGAGATCAGCATAGAGCTCGGCGTTGCACTTCCTTACCTTGAGGACGAAATCAAGTTGCTCGTTGATCGTGAATATCTTGTCTGCAACAATGGAAAATATCTGACCAATATCCCGATCTTCACGCTTGATTGCACGAACACGATCGAAGAAAAGCTGAAAGAACTTATCGAAGAAAGCGCACGAAAACTTGTTGCCGTGACGGATGAGTTTGACACGTGTTTTGAAAACAGATTTGCAAACACCAATCTCGCGCGGTGGCAAAAAGTTCTAATGTGTATGCATTTTGCGTTGATGGAAACCGAGAAGACTCTGAAAAGCAAGTACGGTAAAACAGCCGAGAACGGTAAGGGTGTGATCTGGGGCAGAAGCTTTGAGTCATCTGTTCAAGATGATTTGCCACAGGGTATTCAAGGAATTTATAACGGGTGCGAGTCAAGCGATAAACGCGGAAGCGTTATAGCAATGAATTTCAGACAAACGCTGAACGCCCAGCATTTTGATTATGGCATGACCGATCCCATAGTTTGCACAGCGGTCGATTGCTTTGAGTATTTGCCGAAGGATTGGCAGAAAGTGCTGGACGAACGCGGTTACGCAAAGAACGGCAAGGCGAATTTTGCAGTATGGTCATACAAAGAATACAATGAACTTCAGCAGATCCTGCATGAATGCATCTCTGTTGTTTCGGATTTGAACAGCAAAACTGCCGAGATTGCCGCAAATATAACTGCGGATCTTGCTCCTACTCACATCCGCCATACCGCAGAATACGTCGGCGCATTGGTTTACCGCTTCTATTCAATAGACAAATTGGTAAGCAGGCTGTCTGAAATGGATTGGATAAGCCCGGTCACAGATAGCGATAAACCTGCCATTTGTGTTGTAAAATATTAATTAAATTCCGCCGAGAGTAACAGACCGTTGCTCTCGGCGGAGGTATTTTTACATTATTCGTCGTAAAAAGTGTGATGAGTTTACATTTTTTCGTTGCAATTTTTGTAATTTTGGGCAATTATGAAGTTTCCAGGCTGCACTGATTACAATATTCATTTATCAAAATCAACTTAAAATTATATTTGTATAAATAGGGTTTACAAATAGCTATAAATATTGTGGGTCATCCCATAAAATGGGACTCCTTTAACATAGATATTATTCGTGCTAATCGATAGTTACGCGGGCTCCTTTCACCGCT
>JAZQJB010000032.1:0-18265 GCA_045541375.1 Eubacteriales bacterium
TCCCCTCGGCTCGCGGGCTCGCTTGGCTCGCCTAAAAGGTGTTTTTTCGGTCGGCAAAGCCGCCGAAAAAACTGATTTTCAGAAATATATAAAAAGCAGTTACTTGAAGAATAATAAGAATTTTCGCCGTTCCCGAAAGGGGACGGCGAAAATTTTGTTACATTTTAGTAAAACGCAGATATTATTGGTATACTATAATATAGGTAGCAAATCGAGAAGGAGCGCGGAATGAAAAGGATCGTGCGCGCGGAGGAGGAGGGCATCAGCCTGCTTACTCTGCTGAAAAATAAATTAAAGCTTTCAACAAGAACAATAAAAGTGCTCAAGTACCGCGCGGGCGGGCTCAAGGTCAACGGCGAAGAGGTCACGGTGCGCCGCGTGCTCCACGAGGGCGACACGGTCGAGCTTGCTGTTGAGGACAGGGAAGAGGAGCGTGCGGAATCCGTCGTTCCCCGCAAGCTTCCGATAAAGATCCTCTACCGCGACGCAAGCATCACCGTATGTAACAAGCCGCCCAAAATGCCGACTCACCCCTCGCACGGGCATCTTGACGATACTCTCGCCAATGCACTTGCGTTTTTGGCAGCTGCAAAGGACATTCCCTTCGTCTTCCGCCCTGTCAATCGACTCGACGGCGACACAAGCGGCATAGTGCTCACCGCCAACGACCGCATTTCGGCGGGCAGAATGTTCACGGCGATGAAGAACGGGGAGATCAAAAAGACCTACGTTGCCATCGTTTGCGGAGTTCCCGAACCGATGCGCGGTGTGGTCGATGCGCCGATAGCGCGCGCCGACGTCGGCATCCTTATGCGAACCGTTTCCGCCGAGGGCAGAGAAGCGAGAACCGAGTATAACACCGTCGCGGTTTCTCCGGACGGCAAATATTCGATGGTCGTCCTGCGCCCGCTGACGGGAAGAACGCATCAGATCCGCGTACATATGTCGTATATCGGCTGCCCGCTTGTCGGTGATTTCCTTTACGGCGAGCGGAGCGAGCTGATCGACCGCCACGCTCTGCACGCGGCAAGAATGACCTTTGCTCATCCCGCCGACGGCAGGAGCATAACCGTCAGCGCCCCCCTTCCCGACGATATGCTTGCGCTTTATGAAAAACTTATACGGAGTTCGGATGATGAATAATAACGAAAATATCGAAATAAAAACCGAGCGAAAGAAGCGAACGCTTTGGGGATTGCCCATCTTTTCGTGGGTTCTCTTTGCGATCGCGGCGTTTTCTCTCGTTGTTATGATAACCTACAGCCTCTTTGAGGGCTTTGCCGATTTCTTTAACCGCTATCCCGCCGCATTTCTGCGCGGTGTGTTTGCGCAGATCTCGAGGATCCTGCCCTGCTCGATCGCAGAGGCTTTCATCCTTTTCAGCCCTTTCCTGATCGGTGCAATAATTGCCTATGCAAATAAACACTACGTTGACAGCTGGCGCTCGGTTGGAAAATTCCTTCTCATCACCCTGTCGGTTGCGTCGCTCTTTTTCTCGACCTTTGCGCTGAATTTCGGCGCGGGATATCACACAAGCAGCGTCGATAAGCTCCTCGAGCTCGACCGCCGCAACGTCAGCGCCGAGGAACTGCGCGAGACCGCTGAAATACTTGTTGACGAGATCAACAAACACACCGATAATCTCGGCGTCAACGCCGCGGGCTCGAGCGTTATGCCCTACGGCTACGGCAAGCTCAGCCAAAAGCTTGTCGAGGCTTATTCGAAGGTCTGCGACGAGCACGCCTTCATCTCGCGTTTCCCCTCTCGTGTCAAGCCCGTAATGCTCTCCGAGCCCTGGACTTATACCCATATTTCCGGTGTCTATACCTATTTCACGGGCGAGGCGAATATCAACGTCAATTTCCCCGATTACACCCTCCCCTTTACCGCGGCGCACGAAATGGCGCATCAGCGAGGAATTGCGCGTGAGGACGAGGCAAATTTCGTTGCATTTTTGGTCTGCGCGGCATCCGATGATGAATATATTCGATACAGCGGCTATCTTAATCTCTATGAATACGTGTCGAGCGCGCTTTATTCGGCAGATAAGGATGCTTATGCCGAGGTCCGCGCCAAGCTCGCCCCCGAGGCGAGAAGAGAAATGGCGGCATACAGCGCGTTTTTTGACAAATACCGCGAGAACGTTGCCGCAAACGTGACAGAAACGGTGAACAACACCTATCTGACAATGCAGGGCACCCCCGGAACCAAGAGCTACGGCATGGTCGTCGATCTTGCGGTCGCCTATCTGAGGGATGCAAAATAATTTACAATTTTCTCAAAAAATTACTTC
Source organism: Eubacteriales bacterium (assembly GCA_045541375.1). Lineage (GTDB taxonomy): Bacteria > Bacillota > Clostridia > Oscillospirales > CAG-272 > CAG-390. The sequence goes on from JAZQJB010000032.1 coordinate 2,294, forward strand.
CATTTTTCGTCCTGATATGATATAATATATTATGTGTGACTATATACTTCGCAAGGGGCTTTTAATATATGAAAAAGATCTTGGTGCGCGGCGGTAAGCCGCTGTACGGTAATATAAATATCAGCGGTATGAAAAATGCCGCGCTTCCCATAATTTTCGCCAGCATTCTCGTCGGCGACCGCTGTGTCGTTGAGAATCTTCCTCCCGTAAGCGACGTTGAGCTTTCGCTGAAGATCCTTGAAACGATGGGCGCTCGTGTTGAGCGCCTCGGCAACAACATCGTGGCTATCGATACGAAGAGCTTTGTCAACGGAACATCGCCCGTTGAGATGGTTTCGAAGCTCAGAGGCTCGACTTATCTTCTCGGCTCCGAGCTTGGCAGATTCGGCGAAGCACGTGTCGGCTCCTCGGGCGGATGCGATTTCGGCTCGAGACCCATCGACCAGCATATTAAGGGATTCTGCGCTCTCGGCGCGAAGTTTGAATCCTGCGATACATATAACTACGTCAAGGCGGGTCCCGGCGGACTTTACGGCGCTTCGGTCTATCTTGACATCGCCTCTGTCGGCGCAACCGTGAACGTAATGCTCGCGGCAACGCTTGCAAAGGGAAAGACAACGATCGAAAATGCCGCGCGCGAACCCCATATCGTTGACGTGGCAAACTTTCTCAATATGTGCGGCGCGCGAATCACGGGCGCGGGCACCTCTGTTATCAAGATAGTTGGTGTCGAGGAGCTTCACGGCTGCAACTACACCATTCTTCCCGATATGATCGAGGCGGGCACTTATATGGCGGCTGTTGCCGCAAGCGGCGGACGCGTCAGCATCCGCGGCGTAATTCCGAAGCATATGGAGACCGTTACCGCCAAGCTTCTCGAAATGGGTGTTGACGTTGAGATATACGAGGATATCATCACGGTTTCACGCTACGTAAGACCGGGTCCCGCAAACGTGAAGACCTATTTCTATCCCGGATTCCCGACCGATATGCACCCGCAGTTCTCGGCGCTCCTTTCCGTGGCGAACGGAACCTCCGTTGTCACCGAAAGCGTGTGGGAAAGCCGCTTCCAGTACGTTGAAGAGCTCAGAAAGATGGGCGCGGATATCACGGTCGAAGGCAATCGCGCGACGATTAACGGCGTTGCAAGACTCAAGGCGGCAGAGGTTTCCGCCACCGACCTCCGCGCAGGCGCAGCACTCATCATTGCCGGACTCAACGCCGAGGGCGAGACCAAGGTCGCGGGCGTCGAAAAGATCGAGCGCGGCTACGACGACATCGTCGGCAAGCTCAAATCCATCGGAGCTGAAGTTGAATTGATTGAAGAATAAAAAGCAAAGGCTGTTTCGCAGGAAACAGCCTTCGTTTTTTATTTCTTCTTTGTCAAACTATGCACCAGCATAATCGCCGTCAGAGATTCCGCGATCGTCCTTGCGGCGAGATTGAGTGACACGGTGAGTGCGCCGCTTGAGTCGATTATTATCCACATTCCGCAGATCAGAAATACTGCGCAAGCTGCAAGAACCGAATATCCCCAAGGCTTCGACAGCGCGTGCGACCACAGAAGATTGAGAAGCAACGCTGTGAAAAGCAACAGGCAGACGGGAAGTGACATCGCAAAATAGTCGAATATCAGATAAAGTCCGCCCGAAAAACCGCCGAGCATCGCCGTATATTCGGGATCAGCTACCGTCCGCGCTACCTGGAAAAGGTGGTAGACGGCAAGTGCCGAGCCGAGCGCGGCGAGGATGACCGTCAGTAGGAATGCGAGGCGCGGATGTTTTTTGTGCATTATTTAAGCTCCATCGCCCACTTGATTGCAAGGTTTATCCAATCCTCGCAATGGGGGACGATGCTGTCGGGATTCTGCGACCATGTGATCTCGTTGCAAAGCGCAAGACCGTGCTTTCCTTCGGGGTAGATGTGAAGCTCGAAGGGAACCTTGTGCTCGGTCAGAGCCGAAGCGTAGAGAAGGGCGTTCTCAACGGGAACTGTCTTGTCGGTGAAGGTGTGCCAGATGAAGGCGGGGGAAGTGGTCTCGTCAACGTGAAGCTCAAGCGAGAACTCTGCAATAGCCTCGTCGGTCAGCGGATCGCAGCCCGAAACGTTCTTGATCGAGCCCTTGTGCGCCTTGTCGCCGCCGGTGATAACGGGGTAGGAAAGGATGGTGCCCGTGGGGCGGTTGATACCCTCGGGAGCCTCGCCCGATTCGATGCCCAGCGCCTCGCGGACGGGCTTTACGTTCCAAAGAGTACCCGCACTTGCGGCGAGGTGACCGCCTGCGGAGAAGCCGCTGATGAAAACGTAATTCGGGTCGGAATTGTACTTTTCAGCATTCTCGCGGATATGCTTGATCGCCATTCCCGCTTCGATAAGGGGCGCGTAGTCCTTTGCGTTGGGTCCTATGCTGTAACGGAGAAGGAATACGTTGAATCCTGCGGAGAGGAATTTGAAAACTATCGGCTCAGCCTCGCGGTCGGAAAGGAAGTGGTATCCTCCGCCGGGGCAAACAACGACGGTGCGTCGGGGGTTGAGCTTGAGCTCGGGGGTGCTTGTGATGCAATAGGATGTAAGAGTAGCCTCGGGATGCTTGTCCCAAAGGGTAATCGTTTCGTGGATCATGCCTTGAAACCTCCGTTTTTTAATATATATTATTAATTATTAGCCGATTGTAAAAGCAAGCGAATATAATAAAATCCGTTTTTTCGGCGGCGATAAGCGCGCGTATCAATTGTAAAACGCAGTTTTACAATTGGCTTATTAATATGTAATAATTGTACCACTTTTCCGCGCCGTCTTCAAGGGGAAAAGCGAAATTTTTCAATAATCACTTGACTTTTTACGCAAATAATTGTAAAATGATAGGGTACGGAGGATTTACCCAATGAAAAAAAGAATTTTTGCTTTCCTTGTTTGTATAATGCTTTTGCTTTCGTCCTGCTCGGGCGACGTGCTCGACCCGATCATCACGAATGCACCCGAGGAGTTTCCAACTTCCGAACTGACCGAGGCGCCCACAGCCGTGTCGCTCGCGGGATATAAGGTCATTCGCCCCGAGAAGGCGGCGCAGTCGATCGTTTCGGCGGCGGTGGATCTCAAAACCAAGATCTCCGAGCAGGCAGAGGGGATCACGATCTCGGATGACTGGTATAATAAAAATTCAGGTGAGCTTCCCGCCGAGGCGCTTGAGATCCTTGTCGGCGACACCAACCGCACCGAGAGCGTTGAGATGAAAAAAGAACTCCTTGAGGACGATTTTGTTGTAAAATACTATCCCGAAAGCCGCCGCATAGTGATTCTGGGCGGCAGCGAGGAGGCTACTGTTAAGGCAATCTCCTATTTCCTTGAGTTCTGCCTCAAAAACGGTGAGATAGAAAGCTCGCTTTCCTACCTCTCCGCGGGTCAGTATACCGTCACCGAGTGCATTCTGAACGGCTCGCCGATCGCGGAATACTCGCTTGTTATCCCAAACAATTCTGATGACGACGAAGATTACGCGGCTGAGCTTATCAGATACACGGTTGCCGAAAAGACGGGCGTCAAGCTTGAAACCGTAAAGCAGTCGGCGGCTTCCGGCAAGCAGATACTCATCGGCACCGCGGCGCAAAAGACTCTTGCGGCATACGAATATACTTACGGAGCCGACGGCGGCAACGTGATCCTTTGCGGCGAGGGCGGCCTTGTCGTAAAAGCGGCGCGCACTCTGCTCGACGAGCTCTTTCCGAAGGGAAAGGCAGAGGTCTCTCTGACTCTCGGCGAGCCCAAAGTGCTCAAATTCGAGCGTGCGACATATCCAGCTCTGACTGACTTCGGCACAAAGCCCATCGCGCTTGCCGATCAGCTTAATGCAAGTATCGCGGTCTATGATCTTGCCGCGGGCGATCCCGTGCTCAAATATGAATTCAAACCGCAGACAATGAAAGGCTTCTCGCTCAAGGGCTACGGCAACCGAGTTGACGAGGCGCGCCTGCGCTACAGCGAAAAATGGGGCACTTACATTATGCTTTTCACCTCGTCCTCGGGCTATTGCGGCGTTGCATCCTACCCCGCTGAGGAATGCCTGTGGCAGGCGGAGCTTGGCGGCACCTCTCCCCACTCGATCGAGTATCTGCCGAACGGAATGGTGGTCATCTCCTCCTCGGGAGGAAGCGTAGCCGAAAACGGTTTCGTCCGCGTTTACTCTGCGGAAAAGAAGAACGATGCCAAATATGCCGAAAAGAAGCTCAACGGATCGCATGCCGTTCTTTGGGATGAGACCCGCGAGATCCTTTGGGCGATGGGATATACCGAGATCGTTGCTTACGAGGTCGGCAACGACCCCGCGGTGCCCTCGCTCCGAAAGATCAATGCCTACGGTTGTAACGATATGAAGGGCGGTCACGATTTTTCCGCGATCAGCGGAAACGAGGATCAGGTCTGGGTCGGCGGCAGCTTCGTTCGTATCTTCGATAAAACCAAGGGCGCGATCATTTCGAATTATCCCGGCGAGTCGCAGATCAGTGCGGGCAGCGTCAAGTGCATCTGCTCATTCCCCGACGGAGATGCCGCGCTGACGGTTGCAACCGGTGTTTACGCTTCGCACAATACCGATCGCTTCAAACTTTTCAAATTTGACGAAAATAAGGCAACACCCACGGTTCACACTTTTGACGGCAGAGCTTTCTATAAAGCGAGAGCCTGGTTTGCTTCTTATAATTAAAGGTAAAAAATGAACATTCAAGGATTTAATAAACTCACACTTCTTGATTACCCCGGGCTGACTGCCTGCACGGTATTCACGGGCGGATGCGACCTTCGCTGTCCCTTCTGCCACAATTCGCCGCTCGTTCTCGATCCCCGCGGGACCGAGGGCTACAGCGTCGATGAGGTCCTCGCGCATCTTCGCAAGCGCAAGGGCATACTTGACGGAATTGCCGTCAGCGGCGGCGAGCCTCTTTTGCAGCCCGATCTTGAGGATTTTCTTTGCCGCGTGCGCGACATCGGCGACTATAAGATCAAGCTTGACACCAACGGCACTCACCCGGAGCGCCTTGCAAGCATCATTTCCGAGGGGCTTTGCGATAAGGTGGCGATGGATATCAAAAACTCGCCCGAACAATATTCGCAAACCGTCGGCATCCGCAATTTTGATGTCGAGCTGATCCGCGCGTCGCTTTCCTTCATTATGCTTTCGGGAATTGATTACGAGCTCCGCACCACCCTCGTCCGTGAGCTGCACGACGAGGAATCAATGCACGGAATTGCCGATTTCATCCGCGGTGCAAAGGCTTATTATCTGCAAAACTTCGTCGATTCGGGCGCGGTTATGTACGGCGGACTTCACGGATTCGATAGACATGAAATTGAACGTTTCAGAGACATCGTAAAAGATTCCGTCGTTTTTGTCGAGATCCGCGGCGTGGATTGATCTATTGGTGAAAGTAACCAAAAAATTAACATCAATACTAGATATTGTGCCGATTTTTTAAAATCGGCACAATATCTTGTTATAAGGTATTGACAAAAACCACAAGATGTAGTATAATATAACTCGCCAGCGCATTACCCGTACTATATATAGATCAAAATTTGTGAAAAGGAAGAAAAAGCATGTATCAGGTAGTAAAAAGAAACGGCAAAACGGTAGACTTTGATATATCAAAGATCTCAAAGGCGATAACGCTTGCATTCGAGGCTTGCGACAAGAAATATAATCCCGACGTGATAGACCTTATCGCTCTTCGCGTCACCTCTCACTTTGAGCCCAAGGTAAAGGGCGACAAAGTAGCTGTCGAGGATATCCAGGACAGCGTTGAGACTGTTCTCGCACAGGCGGGCTATGAGGACGTTGCAAAGGCATACATCCTCTACCGCCGCCAGCGCGAGAAGCTCCGTAATATGAAGTCCACCATTCTTGACTACAAGGCACTCGTTGACTCTTACGTTAAGAGCACCGACTGGCGAGTCAAGGAGAACTCGACCGTAACCTATTCGGTCGGCGGACTTATTCTCTCCAACTCGGGCGCCATCACCGCAAACTATTGGCTTTCCGAAATTTATGACGATGAGATCGCTCAGGCACATCAGAACGCAGACCTCCATCTGCACGACCTCTCGATGCTCACCGGCTACTGTGCAGGTTGGTCTCTCCGTCAGCTCATCGAGGACGGTCTCGGCGGAATCACGGGCAAGATCTCGTCCGCTCCCGCAAAGCATCTTGCAACCCTCTGCAACCAGATGGTCAACTTCCTCGGCATTATGCAGAACGAATGGGCAGGCGCGCAGGCATTCTCCTCCTTCGATACCTATCTCGCTCCCTTCGTAAAGACCGATAACCTCAGCTACGATCAGGTCAAGAAGTGCATCGAGTCCTTCGTTTACGGCGTAAACACCCCCTCCCGTTGGGGTACTCAGGCTCCCTTCTCGAACATCACCCTTGACTGGGTATGTCCTCCCGATATGATCGACAAGCCCGCAATCGTCGGCGGCAAGGAGCAGGACTTCACCTACGGTGACTGCAAGAAGGAAATGGATATGGTCAACAAGGCGTTCATCGAGATCATGATCGAGGGCGACGTCAACGGCCGCGGATTCCAGTATCCCATCCCCACCTATTCGATCACCCGCGATTTTGACTGGTCGGATACCGAAAACAACCGCCTCCTCTTCGAGATGACCTCGAAGTACGGCATTCCCTATTTCTCGAACTATATCAACAGCGATATGGAGCCCAGCGACGTTCGTTCGATGTGCTGCCGTCTGCGTCTTGACCTCCGTGAGCTTCGCAAGAAGTCGGGCGGTTACTTCGGAAGCGGCGAGAGCACCGGCTCTGTCGGCGTTGTTACCATCAATATGCCCCGCCTCGGCTACACCGCTGAGAACGAGGAGGACTTCTACCGTAAGCTCGACAGACTTATGGACATCGCCGCTCGTTCGCTCAAGATCAAGCGCGACGTTATCACCAAGCTTCTCAATGAGGGCCTCTATCCCTACACAAAGCGCTACCTCGGCACCTTCAACAACCACTTCTCCACAATCGGTCTTGTCGGCATGAACGAGGCTTGCCTCAACGCAAACTGGATCAAGAAGGACCTCACCGATAAGAAGGCGCAGAAGTTCACCCAGGACGTTCTCCACCATATGCGGGAGCGCCTTTCCGACTATCAGGAAATGTACGGCGACCTCTACAACCTCGAGGCTACTCCCGCAGAGTCGACCTCTTACCGTCTTGCAAAGCACGACAAGAAGAGATACCCCGATATCATCACCGCTTCGCAGGGTGAAACTCCTTACTACACCAACTCCTCTCACCTCCCCGTAAGCTACACCGACGACGTATTCACCGCCCTCGATATTCAGGACGAGCTCCAGACTCTCTACACTTCGGGCACGGTATTCCACACCTTCCTTGGTGAAAAGCTTCCCGACTGGAAGGCTGCAGCAGCTCTCATCCGCAAGATCGCGGAAAACTATAAGCTTCCTTATTACACCCTCTCTCCCACCTATTCGGTATGCTCCGAGCACGGATATATCGCAGGCGAGCACTTCTCCTGCCCCAAGTGCGGCAAGGTTACCGAGGTTTACAGCCGTATCACCGGCTACTATCGCCCCGTTCAGAACTGGAACGACGGTAAGTCGCAGGAGTATAAGGAAAGAGTTGAATACGATCCCGAGCAGTCGATGCTTCACTTCGAAGACAGAGGCCACGGTAATGTTAACAAGCAGTGCGAGTGCGCTCCCGCAGCTACCGACGCTGTATACGAGGACGGTCGCGTAGTTCTCTTCGCAACCAAGACCTGCCCCAAGTGCAAGATCGCGGCATCTCTCCTTGAAAAGGCGGGAATCGAGTTCGAAAAGGTCTATTTCGAGGATGATCCCGACTTCGCAAAGAAGTACGGAACCCGTCAGGCTCCCACTCTGCTCTATATCGTAGGCGAGGACTTCACCGCGTTTGCCGATATCGCGGGTGTCAAGGAGTTCATCAAGACCACCGCTCAGGCATAAATCAATAAAAAGATCGGCTGCTTTTGGCGGCCGATCTTCGTTAAGAGGAAAATTATGAAAGATATTATTATAATCGGAGCGGGTCCTGCGGGACTTACCGCGGCAATTTACGCAGTTCGCGCAGGCAAGAGCGTAACCGTTATCGAAAAGTCCACCTTCGGCGGACAGATGACGTTCTCTCCCAAGATCGAAAACTATCCCGGTTTTTCCGAGATCTCGGGCAACGAGCTTGCCGATAAGATGGTCGAGCAGGCGCTCGGACTCGGCGCGGAGATCGAATGCGCGGAGGTAACCGCTATCGCGTATAACAAAAAGGAAAAATTCTATACCCTCACCACGCCCGACGGCGATTTCGAGGCAAAGAGCGTCATCATCGCGGTCGGTTCCCACCACCGCAGACTCGGTCTTGAGGGTGAAGAGGAGCTTGTCGGTCACGGAATCTCCTTCTGTGCCGTTTGCGACGGTGCGTTCTACACGGGCGGCGAGATCGCTGTCATCGGCGGCGGCAACAGCGCGGCTGTCGAGGCTCTCCTGCTTGCAAAGATCGCAAAGAAGCTGACCATCGTGCAGAATCTCCCCGATCTAACCTGCGAGGCGAACACCGCCGCGGAGCTCAAGTCGATGGAGAATGTCGAGATCATCTATAACACCGTTGTTGAGGAATACGTTTCCGAGGGCGGCGAGCTTACGGGTATCGTTGTCAAGAACACCGAAACCGGCAATCTGACCAAGCTCAAGGTTGACGGCATCTTCCTTGCAGTCGGAATGGCTCCCGCGACCGATATTTTCAAGGACATCGCGCCCATCGACCCCTATGGCTATCTCATCGCAAGTGATGACGGCGACATGGGTTGCGAAGGCGTCTTCGCCGCTGGCGACTGCCGCAAGAAGGGCGTTCGTCAAATCTCAACCGCTACATCCGACGGCGCTTGCGCGGCATTGGCGGCTTGCAAGTATGTGGATTCTTTGTCATAAAAAGATAGCAAAATTTTGTTCAGTTGCTTTACTAAGAAGTGAACAGTGGTTAGTGGACAGTGGACAGAAAGATGCGGATTAATATAGTTGCGCGTGCTCCTTACACCGGCGCTTGACGATGGTGGAAGGAGCACGCGCAATATTTGGTTAACTCAAAGAACATCTATGTTAAATGAGTCCCTTTCTGTTAGCTGAAAGGATTGGTTTTATATGTTTCTTTCCATTTCATCGGTGGGGCCATAGTTGACCTGCCAATCAAGATAGGAAGCTAAAACGCCGCATTTAGTGCAACGACTGCCGATATATACCCACTTTACATCTCCGCTTTCTCTGCGTACAAATCCAACTCTCACATTGTGTTTTTTAGATAATTTACATACTACGCACCTTCGGAGTTTGGGTTTTACCTCTGCCCATATTTCTTGGCAATCAAGCAAAATTCTCTTTTCACCGCATTTTGGACACTTGACCTGAATTGCTTCCTCGTTACAATCAATATGTAATTCCAAAGCATCGTTTCCGCACGAATGACAGATCACAGGTTTTATATCTATGTCGGGAACTTCGCTATACTCTCTCAAATATTCATCAATATCATCCGCACAGTCACCGTGCCAGAATTTTCTTGACTTATCAATCATTTAGAACCACCTGTCAATAACCTCTGCCTCCGCTTTGGCAAGCTTCGCAAGACATTCGGAATTCTGCAAAAATGCCGAATCCTCGGGGTTGGTGTGGAAGCCGTGTTCAATGAGGAAGGCGCGCTTGCAGCCCGATGCGGCGGCGGAGCGGAGAACGCCGTAGTAGTCAACGGATTCGTTGTCGGGGTAGCGGCGGGTCTTGATGCCACGGTCCTCGGTTCCCATGGTGCGGACGACGGCGTCGGTCAGGTCGCGCGCGATGGGTGCGTTGCCCTCGCAGTCGCTGACGGAATAGAAGGTTTCCGCGCCGCGAACCTTGGGGTATCTCTCGTCCGAGGGATTGCCGCCGGGAGCGTTCGAGTGGATCGAAAGGAACATAACTGCGCCAAGATTGCCCGACATCGAGCCGCGCTCTGCAAGTCCGGGGTCATCCTCGACCTTGTTTCTGGTCATTCGGATGTCAAATCCGAGCGCTTCAAGCTCTGCCTTGAGGAAGGAAGCAAGAATGAAGTTCTGCGTGCCCTCATAGAAGCCTGCGCGAGTGGTGTGGGGGTTGCCAAACTGTCCGTGGCCGGGGTCAAGAATGATGATTCCGCGATTATTCATTATATTTACCTCTCAATCTGTATTTGTCGCCGCGCCGAGCTTTGAAAGAGATTCTCGGAGCGCGGGATATTCTTCGAGTGTGGGTGATGCGGCGATGAGCGAATGCGCGTCCTCGGTTGCCGAGGTGAGAAGCGATGCGTCGCCGCAAAGGTCCGCGAATTTGAAGCGAAGTCCGCCGCTTTGTCTGATCTCATTCGAGTTTGAAGCAAGGAAGTCGCCGGGTCCGCGCGCCGCAAGGTCGGCTTCCGCGATCGAAAAGCCGTCATAATTGTCGCGCATAACGGTGAGACGCTTGCGAGCGGTCTCGGAGCCGTCGTCGGAAACAAGAATGCAATATGACTTGCGCTTTCCGCGACCAACTCGCCCGCGAAGCTGATGGAGCTGTGAAAGACCGAATCTCTCGGCGTTTTCAACTATCATAAGCGAGGCGTTCGGGACGTTGACTCCGACCTCGATTACTGTGGTTGAAACAAGAACGTCGATGTCACCGCATTCGAACGAGGTCATAATCGCATCTTTTTGCTCACTTTTGAGCTTGCCGTGCAGAAAAGCAACAGAAAGCTCGGGCAGAGCCGCGCTGAGCTCATCGGCATACTTGATCGCCGCTTTCAGGGGCGGTCTTTTGTTTATTCCGCTGTCACCGATGTCATAAAGATCGACCTCGCCGCTGTCGCGGTCGGGGTTTTCCTCGATCGAGGGACAAACAACGTATACTTGTCCGCCCTCCGCGGCGGTCTTTTTGATAAAGGCAATAAGGCGGTTGCGGTAGTTTTCGTCAACAACAAAAGTGTCAACGCGCTGTCTGCCGGGAGGCATCTCGTTTATGCGCGAGATGTCGATGTCGCCGTACATCACAAGAGCAAGCGAACGCGGGATGGGCGTCGCGGACATCGAAAGCAGATGCGTGCCCTTTGATTTTTCTGTCAACGCCGCGCGCTGATTGACGCCGAAGCGGTGTTGCTCGTCGGTCACAACGAGCGAAAGGGCGGAGAATTGCACACCTTCGGAAAGAAGCGCGTGCGTGCCGATGACGATCGGCGTTCTGATCTCGGGATCCTCGGACGAAAGAGCCGAGTAGATGCGCCGCTTTTCTTTCGCAGGAGTCGCGCCGATGAGAAGCTCGCATTTGATTCCGATTTTGCCAAACAGCTCGGAAAGATCCTCATAATGCTGGCGCGCAAGGATCTCGGTTGGTGCCATAAGAGCGGCTTGTCGTCCGCTTAAGACCGCGATCAGCATCGCCGCTGCCGCGACAACGGTTTTTCCGCATCCAACATCGCCGATCAGCATACGCCGCATTGGCGTTTCGGATTTCATATCTGCCGCAATTTCGGTTATCGCGCGTTTCTGTGCGCCCGTCAGTTCATAAGGCAACTCGGCGAGGAGCGGCGAGATGTTTTGCTTTTTGCAGGAAAAGGCATGTCCTTCGCGCTTTTTCTTGCCTTGCATTGACATTGAAAGCGAGAAAAGGAAGAATTCATCATAGATCAGGCGTTTTTTCGCCGCCGCGAGTGCCGTGTAGCTTTCGGGGTTGTGGATGTTCCGAACTGCGAAAGGTAACGTGCAAAGCTCACGCCTGCGCCTGATCTCGTCGGGAAGAACGTCCTCGGGTGAGCCGCAAAGGCGAAGTGCCTCAGCAACGTGCGCCGAGAGGTTCTTTTGCGTCAACCCTTCTGAAAGAGGATATACCGCCGTGAAATCGGGGAGCGCGCCTTCTGTGTAGGGCTCGTAAGCGGGCGAGGAGATCTTATATTTCATTCCGCCGCGGATCGGGGTTCTTTCAACAACGCCGAAAAAGCGCCACTCGGATCCCACAGTGAAGACCTGGCGCAGGTAGGGCATATTGAAGAAGACGATCTCGGCACTGCCGCTTTCGTCAAAGGCACGGAATTTTACGATAGTGAGCCGCCCTTTGAGCTTTGCCGCTTGCGGTGTTGTCGCAACGGTCAGCACGACCGCGGTTTTTCCGCCGTCAGCACGCGATTCGGAAAGAAGCCTGATGTCGCCTCGGTTTTCGTAGGCACGCGGAATGTGCAACAGCAGATCTTCGAGCGTTTCGATACCCGCTTTTGCATAAGCCGCCGCCTTTGCGGGACCGACTCCCGAAAGCACGGTGACGGGAGAGGCAAGGTTTACCCCTCCCGATTTTGTTGTTTTAGGCATAATATTTCACCGGATGCGTCAGTTTTCGAATGCTTTTTTTATCTCGTTGTATGAAAATCCCTGACGCAAAAGATAATCAATACATTTCTTTTTAATATCGAAATCGGTTGGCACGCCGCCGTATTTTTTCTCGATCGCCCTGCGGCATATCGGGATGAAATCGACCTCCGCAAGGTATTCCTTGACACCCTCGAGCGATTCATCCGAGTATCCTCTGCCGCGAAGATAGGAAAGTATCCTGCGTGCGCCGATATTTTTTGCTATCTGAAGCTCGCAAAGCCTGAGCGCGTCGCCGGATTCGTTGAGCCCCGCCTCGGTGCTGAGAATTTCAACGGCTTCGTCGGCGTATTCGGGCTTGATGCCCTTGCCGATCAGCTTCATTCGAAGCGCGGATCGCGAATTTGCACCGTAGCCGAGAATCCTTCTGCCCGATCGCACAGCGCGGCAGATGCCGTCAAGACGGCATAACACTGTGTAAGCCTCGTCGGGGTAATCACCCGTGACAAATTCACACTCCCTTTGATGGGCGGTGAGAATATACAGACTTTCGCTCTTTTTTTCGCCCTCGCGCTTCAGATCGATCCTTACCGCTCCGCCGCCGTCTGAGGCGCGGAGGGAGGTGATCTTAAACATTAAAGATCTCCGAGAAGATCGATGTCGAGATCGTCGTCGTCAAGCTCGAAATCACCGCCGTCTTCCTCGGCAAGCTTGTCGCTGAGGGAACGGATCTTGGCTTCGATCTCGGCAAAGAGCGCGGGATCACTTTCGATCGTCTTTCTTGCGTTGTCGCGACCCTGACCGATGCGCTCGCCGTTGTAGGAGAACCACGAGCCGCTCTTCTGAATGACCTCGAGAGCCACGCCCATATCAACGATCTCACTTGCGCGAGAAATTCCCTTGCCGTAGAGAATGTCAAATTCCGCGGTGCGGAAGGGGGGAGCGACCTTGTTCTTTACGACCTTGCACTTTACGCGGTTGCCGTAAATGTCGTTGCCGGTCTTGAGCTGCTCGGACTTGCGAACATCGATTCTAACGGATGCGTAGAATTTAAGCGCACGACCACCCGTTGTGACCTCGGGGTTGCCGTACATGACTCCTACCTTTTCGCGGAGCTGGTTGATGAAGATAACAAGGCAATTCGACTTCGAAATAGCCGCGGAAAGCTTACGCATTGCCTGCGACATCAGTCTCGCCTGAACGCCGACCTGCGAGGAGCCCATATCGCCCTCAAGCTCCTGGCGGGGAACGAGTGCGGCTACCGAGTCGATGACTACGATATCGACCGCGCCCGAACGAACGAGCGATTCGGTGATCTCAAGCGCGTCCTCGCCGCAGTCGGGCTGGGAAACGAGAAGGTTGTCGATGTCAACGCCGAGAGCCTTGGCGTAAACGGGGTCAAGCGCGTGCTCCGCGTCGATGAAGGCAGCCTCGCCACCCGTCTTCTGAACCTCTGCAACAACGTGCAGGGCAACGGTGGTCTTACCCGAGGATTCGGGACCGTAGATCTCAACGATTCTTCCGCGGGGGAGTCCGCCGATTCCGAGAGCCATATCAAGCGAGATCGAACCCGTGTGGATCGCCTGAACCTCCATATGTGCATTCTCGCCGAGACGCATTACCGCGCCCGCGCCGAAATCGCGCTCGATCTGAGAGATCGCGGTTTGCAGAGCCTTCTTTTTTGCGTCGCCGTCAGCGGGCATAGCCGCCGCATTTTTCTTTGTTGCCATTATAACTACCTCATAAAAAACGAAATTTGGAATTCTTTTATTACATTATACACCCTCTGCGCGCGTTTGTCAAGTACTTTTACGAAGAAAAATTCCAAAATCGGAAAAATAAATGTACTCGCCAATAGAAATTAATGGCGAGTACGATGAAAATTCCAAAAACGGAATTAATATTAAGTATTTTTGAGCCGTGACGTCCTATCTGTTTCGCGATCAGGAAATCAGTCGTTCTGCACGCTCAACGATGAGGGATCTTGCTTTTTCGAGTGTGGGAGCGCTGACGGTACAGCCTGCAGCCTTGACGTGTCCGCCGCCGCCGAAATAAGCGCAGAGGGAGGAAACGTCTATGTTCGAGTTCGAGCGCGCCGAAACGCGATAGCTCTTCTCGGCTTCCTCACGGATCGAGAATGCGACCTCAACACCCGCGACCGAGCGCGCGATGTCGATGAGGGCGTCAAGGTCCTCGCTTGCAAGATTGTGCGCCGAAATCTGTTCAAGCGAGATCGAGCAGACCGCGATCTTGCCGCCTCCTGCGAAGCTGAGCAGGTCGAGAGCCGCCTTTTCCGCTGCGAGTCTGCCGGGGGTCTTGGTTTCGAAGAGCAGACGGTCGATGTCGGAATGCGAGGGGATGAGCGCGATGAGCTGTGCCGCGGTGCGGTGGGTGGCGGGGGTTACGTTCGAGTAACGGAAGCAACCCGTGTCCGAGCTGATAGCGGCGTAGATCGCGGGCGCGACTCGTTCGGGGATCGCGTCGATGTAGCCCATTCTGATCCATTCGCGCGCGATGCGCCAAACGATCTCGCCGGTTGCCGATGCCTCGGGGGAGAGATAGCGGTCGCAGAAGGGAGTCGAGCGTGCGTGATGGTCGAAGGAGAGTGCAATGTCGTATTTGCCCTCAAGCTGACCGAGCTGTGTAGCCGCCGCGATGTCGAGTGCGACAGCGGTGACGTTGCCCGGAGCGAAATCAGAGGGGATCTTATCAAGCGTAATGTCGCCGTCAAGTCCCGCGCTTTCGGCAATAAAGCGAAGACGTGCGGGCAGGGGATCGGCACAGACCACGTGGGCGTTGCATCCTACTGCCGCAAGCAGAACTGCGGTGGCATAAGCCGAGCCGATGCAGTCGCCGTCGGGGCGAGCGTGGACGAGGAGCGCAAGCTTGCCGCGGCGCGAAAGCTCATAGAGGTTTCGGCAGGCGGCTTTAAATGTGAGATTGCGCATTATTCGTCACCTTCTTCGCTCTGTTTTTCGGTGGTGATGCCGAGCCTTGCGGCTCTTTCTGCGCTGTCGGTTTCAACCTTGTGGAGGAGTGAAGAGATATAAGCTCCGTTTGCGCCCGATCGGTCAAGGATGAAGGTGAGCTCAGGGGTCTGGCGGAGGTCGACCGCACGCGCGAGTGCACGGCGGATGTAGCCGTTGCTGGATTTAAGTCCTTCGGCTACCTTCTTTTCCTTCTCTTTGTCGCCGTCGGCGCCAAGGAGGGAGTAGTAGATTTTTGCGAATTTAAGATCGGGCGTAACGTCTGCACCCGTAATGCTTATAAAGGCGGAGCTGACTCTGGGGTCCTTGACCTCTCGGAGAATTTCCGAAAGCGCCTTTTGGACCTCATCGTTGATCCTGCCGCGTCTGTAGTTTGCCATTTCTTTTTCCTTCTATATAAAACTATTTTTTAAACTAATAAAAGAGCATATTATTACTATTATAATATAACATAAATTAAGGAAAAAGTCAAGGGAAAAATATGAAATTTAGGTTACATTGGGGAAAATGATTGTCTGCTGCGCAGAATGATGGTCACGCTTCGCGTGAATGATGATCTGCCTGCGGCAGAATGATAATCACGCTTCGCGTGAATGATAGTTCGCCCGATGGGCGAAATG
>JAZQJB010000033.1:0-3722 GCA_045541375.1 Eubacteriales bacterium
GCCCCCTGCACCCCTATTAGAGATTGCGAACACAGATGCTTGACTATTATTGTGCAATTTGACATATTGTTTTTCCATATACAAGTTTGTCAGCAGTCTAACAGCGGCCTTTTGCCGCTGTTTTTCTTCCTTGACAAAAAAATCGCGATATGATACAATTAATTTGCAGAATTCCGTTACCTGCGGGGATATTATTTCGTCTTATAGGATGAAGGGGGTATGAAGATGGATGACAAAAGAATAATCGATCTCTTTTTTGCCCGTGACGAGGCGTGTCTTCGCGAGGTGACGAAAAAATACGGCAAGCTGATAATGCACATTGCCGAAAACTTTCTTTCAAGGCGCGAGGACGCGGAAGAGTGCTTCAACGACGTTCTTTTGGAGCTGTGGAACCGCATTCCGCCCGAGACCCCCGGCGACCTGCGGGCATATATCGCCGCGATAATCCGGAGTCGCGCGATAGATAAGCTCCGTGCGGAGTCGGCGGGCAAGCGGGGCGGAAACGTCCTGATCGTCAGCGACGAGCTTCTATCCGACCTCCCCGACGGCACAACTCTTTCCGAAAAGTACGAATCGACCCTCGCGGGCGAGGTGGTAAACCGCTTCCTCGAATCGCAGGAAAAGAGCGACCGCGCCGTCTTCGTTATGCGCTATTTTCTGATGGAGAGCATCAAGGAGATCTCCGCCCGCACGGGCTTTTCCGAGGGCAAGATCAAAATGCTTCTCATGAGAATGCGCCGCAGACTTGAAGAAGAACTGAGAAAGGAAGGAATACTGCTTTGAAAAACAAAAATGAAAAGCTGATGACGGCTTTCGACCACATCGACTCGCGCTACATCGGCGAGGCAATGGAGTATTACGCCGAAAAGCCCGCAAAGAAGCCTGTTTTCACCAAAAAAATGAACCGTTTCGTTGCCGTTGCATCGGCAGCCGCCGCGTGCCTTTTGATCGTCGCGCTCGCGCTCCCCTCTTTGCTGATCGAAAGAGAACACGGCAGCTACACCCCCACGGACGTCCGCGCGGATGATACGAACGCAGAAATTCAGACCCCGCCCGAGCATGACGGAACAAAGGGGCTTATTTATGAGATAAGAGAAGACGGCGAGACTGCCCGCTTCGTAAGCTTCGGTGCCTGCACCGAGGAGACCGTCGTGATCGCAAGCACTTATGACGGCAAGCCGGTTGTTGAGATGATAATGGGGCCTTATTGGGATCACAGGAACAGCGGTGACAACGTTCGTATGAATGCAATGAGCTCATACGGAAGCAAGGACGTCAAACATCTTATCATATCCGACACCGTTGAAAAGTTCGACGATACTATTATGAAATGCTGTCCCAATATTGAAAGTGTATATATCGGCGCAAAGGTCAGCAAACTGCGCACCTGGCTCTTCTCGAGCGGTGAAGGAGAAAAGATAGAAAAGATCGAAGTTTCACCCGATAACGAGGTCTATATGAGCGGCAAAAACTGCATTATCGAAAAAACGACCAAGACCCTCATCATCGGATGCAAGACAAGCGAAATCCCCGATGACGGAAGCGTTGAGATCATCGGAGGCCATGCTTTCTCGGGTGCTGCCGGACTCACCTCTATCGTGATCCCCGATTGCGTAACCACGATCGAGAGCGATGCCTTCAGCTGGACCTCTATTGAAAGCATTACCCTGCCCGCAAATCTGCAGAAGATGGGCACAGGCGTATTCGTCGGATGCCAGAAGCTCGAGAGCGTTGATCTCAACGGCTTTACTCAGATCCCGCGCATGACGTTTAGCAGCTGCACAGCGCTCAAAGAGGTAAAGGGCAGCGAGAATATCGTTGAGATAGCAGACGACGGATTCGATTTCTGCAAGGGTCTTGAAAGCATCACCTTCGGCAAATCACTTAAAAAGATCGGATACGGTGCGTTTTACGCTTGCACTGCCGTGATAACCTACGAAGGCACGATCGAAGATTGGAACGCAATCGAAAAGGACGAAAAGTGGCACACTTACACCGATGAAAATTGCGTCCTCAAAAAGATCGTCTGCACCGACGGCGAATTTGTCCCCGTTCCGCAGTGGCCGGGTAAAAATTAATATCTGATCCAAAGGACCGATCCGCGCGATCGGTCCTTTTCTTGACAAAATAACTGTGATATGATAAAATTATCTCGTGGATCCGTTACCCGGACTGCGATTTTTCCGTCTTATAGGATGGAGGTGTGACCATGACCGACAAAAGAATGATCAAGCTTTTCGCCGAGCGCGATGAGGATGCTCTGCGCGAGGTGATGAAAAAATACGGCGACTTTTGCCTTGCGATAGCAAAAGATAATGAGCCAACTACCGAAGAAGCGGAAGAATGTGTAAACGAGGCTCTGATCGAGCTTTGGCATCACCTCGCCGAGGATAAGCCGCGCGATCTGCCCGCGTATATCGCCGCGACGGTCGCAAGGTGCGCGGGAGGCAAAGAAAGCGTCGATCCCGCGCTCTACAAAAAGTATATTAAGAAGCAGAAGGGCAATCCTTTGCCCGCCATTTCCGCGGCAGTGCTCGTTCTTTGCCTGATCCCCGCCGTTTGGTTTTTGCCGAAAAATACCCAAACCGAAGACACGACACCCGCGGATACGATACCTGCAGACACTACTTTTATCCCCGAAACCACGGAAGTGATCGAGGAAACGACCGCCCCGCAGCTTGAAAGCGACGGCACGCAAGGTCTGCTTTACGAGGTCGCCGAGGACGGAAAGAGTGCGCGCTTCATCGGATTCGGTGATTGCAAAGAGGAAACCGTGTATATCGCAAGCAGTTACGGCGGTCTGCCCGTGACAGAGATGATCCTCGGCGAGCTTTGGGCTCTTGCCGACACAGAAGATGCGCAGATCAAGAGCTTGACCGATTACGGCAGCCCATATCTGAAGCATCTTGTCATTTCCGACACGGTCGAGGTGGTTGCCGGCGCGATCATTTCCTCTTGCGCCAACATCGAAAGTGTTTATTACGGCAAAAATGTGCGCGACCCCGGTATCGGATGGTATACAGGATATAAGACTCACAAAAATTTCACCTCTTTGGAGGTGTCGCCCGAAAACGCGATATATTACAGCAGCGGCAACTGCATCATTGAAAAAGCGACGAAGACCCTCGTGCGCGGTTGCGGCGGCAGCGTCATTCCCGATGACGGAAGCGTTGAGGTCATCGGCAAGCACGCGTTTGCTTTTATCAGAACTCTTGCATCGATCAACCTCCCCGAAAGCGTGAAGGTTATCGAAGAAAGTGCTTTTGAAGGATGCATGGGACTTACCGAAATAGTTCTTCCGAGCAATCTGCAAAGCCTGGGAGAAGGTGCTTTCAGACATTGCACCGGCATTAAAAGTGCCGATCTTAACGGTTTTACCGTTCTGCCCAAGGCTGTTTTTCAGCGATGCGTCCGCCTCGAAGAGCTGAAGGGAAGCGAAAATCTGACCGAGATCGGCGAGGAAGTTTTCGATAGCTGTTCCAAATTGAATATCACCCTTGGCTTGTCGCTCAAAAAGATCGGCAACTATGCCTTTCTCGACTGCGGCAACAGTATTAACTTCAACGGCACGAAGGAGGAATGGAACGCCATCGAAAAGGAGCACTATTGGTGTTCCTACTCACGCGCAAGCTCCTCGACGATGGGCCTTGTCATCTGCACAAACGGAGGCATCAAATCGAATCCGCAACCCTTGCCGCCAAGCAAGAATTCTTAAAGCAAAG
>JAZQJB010000034.1:0-6776 GCA_045541375.1 Eubacteriales bacterium
GTGAATGAGCAAAAACCTCCCCAAAGGGAGGTTTTACTCATTCCAAACAGCCTGCGGGGCGCAGTCTGTTTGAAGCGCAAGGGAATTTCGCGCTCTGCGGAGCGCGACTTAAGGAACTTTTTGAAAAAAGTTCCTTAAGAAACCTCAAAAACTTTTATCATTCGCGCGGCTCTGGCGGTTTTCCGAAGGAAAATGGAGGTGTAAGCCGACAAGACAGAGTCGACTTTTGCCGTAGGCAAATATGTCTGCGGACGGCGAGTTAAGGCTCTGCCTTAAGAATTCGTGTGGCTCTGGCGGTTTTCCGAAGGAAAATGGAGGCGTGAGCCGACAAGACAGAGTCGCAGCTTGCCGAAGGCAAGCATAACTTTCTGAAAAAGTTTGATCAAACTTTCCCGCTGATTTTAATAAAATCGAATACCTATTAAACTTTCCGCGAAGCGGAAACATTAACTCGGCGCAAGCCGATCTTATCTTGCGCGCAGCGCAATCTTAACTCGAGCGTAGCGAGATCTTAACTCACGCGAAGCGTGATCAAAACCCATCCTTCTTCCCGCGCAGCCTCCTCCACACCGTATGCGCTATGCCCGCAGGGAGGGCGGCGAGTGCCATCGAAAGCGAAAACCACAGCTCTTCCGCGGTCAGCGGGACTGTTCGCAGTATCGAGCCGCCGACGTAGGTAAACATCAGTTGCACCGCGGCAACCGAGCAGATTATCAGCACGAATGCCGCGTTTTTGCCGAGTCCGGAGAGGATATTGAGCCGATCGCTCCTCGAATTGAAGCAATTAAAGAGTCCGAGGAAGACGAAAAAGGCGAAAAATCCCGTCAGAAAGCGCACGTCGCCCGCGCTTTCGGCAAAACGCGCCGCCACTCGCTCGCTGCAAAGGAAAAACATCGACAGCCCGAGGCTGAAAAGCCCCAAAAACGAGATCCTGCTTTTCATATAGGGCGACAAGATCTCCTCGTCGCGCCGCTTCGGCTTTTCTTTCATAATTCTCTCCTCCGCCGCCTCGCCCGCAAACGCAAGCCCGCCGAGGGTGTCCATTATGATATTCAGCCACAGCATCTGCACCACCGTCACGGGGCGGTCGATGCCGATAAAGGGGCCCGCCATCGATATTCCGACCGCCGAAAGATTGACCGTGAGCTGCAGGCAGATGAATTTTTTGATACTTTTGAAGATATTTCTGCCATAAAGCACCGCGTTTGCGATGCCGTCGAGGTCATTCGAAAGTATCACCACGTCGCCCGCGTCCTTCGCCACGGCATTTCCGCTTCCCATGGCGAATCCAACGTCGGCGGTTCGG
This sequence comes from Eubacteriales bacterium, assembly GCA_045541375.1. Classification (GTDB taxonomy): domain Bacteria; phylum Bacillota; class Clostridia; order Oscillospirales; family CAG-272; genus CAG-390. Next base: position 1,307 of record JAZQJB010000034.1, read on the forward strand.
AGTGCGGGGGCGTCGTTGATGCCGTCGCCCGTCATGCCCGTCACTCTGCCCGCGCTTTGCGCGATCCTTACGAGCCGACTCTTATCGCTCGGCAAGGCACGCGCGACTGCACCGAGGCGCGGCAAGATCGCGCGAACCTCGTCGTCGCTCATCCGCGAAAGCTCATTCGAGTCGATGACGGCATCGCAACCGCCGCCGAGAAGACCGCACTCCTTTGCGATAGCCGCGGCGGTCTCGCGCGAGTCGCCCGTGACCATAACGACCTGAATCCCCGCGCCGCGGAGTCTTCGCACCGCCGCGGATGCGCTTTTTCGTGCCCTATCGCGCAAAAGGACGCCGCAGATCGGCACAAGTCCGTCGGGTATCGTTCCGTTTTCGGGGAGGAATTTCCCCGATTTTACCGCAATGAGGAGCCCGCGCGCACCGTTTTGGCACTCGGATGCAATTTTTTGGCGCAAAGTGTAGTTATTTCCCATCAAGTGGGGGAAAATGTAGTCGGGTGCGCCCTTGAAGAGGGTCAGCACCTCACCGCCCGCTTCGATCTCCACCGCCGAGAACTTCCGCACGCTGTCGAAGGGGAGTTTTTTGATGATCTCATACCCGCCCGCAAGCCTTAACAACTCCTTTGGCGAGCGGATCAGCGCGCGGTCGGTGGGGTTGCCGCCGATGGGCACCTCTCTGCCCTCCGAAATTCCGATCTCGGCAGAGGTATTTGTTAGCGCACAGAGTGCAAAAAGGCGCGCAAGGGCGGGATATTTTCGCGAAAATTCGGAAATCGAGCCGCAGATCTCGCCGTTTGGTGTGATGATTCCGTCGAGCGACATATTCCCCTCGGTCAGCGTGCCCGTTTTATCGGTGAAAAGCAGATCCATACTGCCCGCCGCCTCGATTCCGACGGCTTTTTTGACCAGCACTCCGTCGCGCGCCATCCTTCGCACGTTTGAGGAGAGCACGACCGCGATCATCATCGGCAGTCCCTCGGGCACCGCGACGACCACGACGGTCAACGCGAGCGTGAACGCCTCGAAAAGCCTTGCGAAAAGATACGGGGTGTCGCGCAATTTGCCGAGGATCATCTCGCCCGAAAAGGAGCTGTCGAGCAAAAAGACGTTAAAAAGGTAGGCGAGCGCGACCAGAGCGGCGCCGATATAGCCGAGGACGCTTATCTGTCCAGCAAGCTTTCGCAGACGGACGCGGAGCGGGCTTTCGCGCACCTCGGCTTGCACCTCGCGCGAGATCGAACCGAGCAAAGTCGCCCCGCCGACCGCCATGACGCGCATCTCGCCCTCGCCCGAAAGCACTCTTGCGCCGCGCAAAAGTGAGGACGGCGCGGCGGGTTCAAGATCGCCTTTACGGCTCGGAAGCTTTTCGACTTCCCTGCTCTCGCCCGTCATCGAGCTCATATCAAGTCCGAGTCTGCCCGAAATTATCAACCCGTCCGCGGGGATCTCGTCGCCCGCCGAGAGCAAGACTATATCGCCGACGCAGACCTCGGAAAATGAAACCTCAAAAATCCCCTCGCGCCGTCGGACGCGGCATTTGCCCTCACTGCTCTCGCGCTCGAGCCTTGCATAAGCCTTTTCGCTTCCCCTCTCCGAAAGTGTCGAAAGCAGAGCCGCCGAGAGTACGGAGATCCCGATCCCAACGGTCTCCCAGACGTCGGTTGACTTAAAAAGGAAGATCAGATTGATAAAAAACGCGCCGAGAAGTATTTTTATGACGGGGTCGGCAAGATTCGACAAAAACGCGCGCAAAAAGGAGCGTCCCTTCGCCCTCGGCAACACATTTTCGCCGTATTTCGCCCTCGACTCCGCCACCCCGCGCTCGTCAAGCCCCTCCGCGCGCGCGGTTTTCTGTTTTATTTCAAGTGTTTGCATACTTCGCCTCAAAATGTTTTGATATATGATTTTATTCGAACCGCCTCGAAGATATGCAGTTGAAAAATAGTATAAAGTGGGCGAAAATTATTCATTTTTCATTATTCATCATTCATTATTCATTTGACCTACGCAAGCGTTTTAATGAATAATGAATAATGAAGTCGCTTCGCTGATGAATAATGAATAATTGGAAAGCAAGTGCGCTTGTCGTTCGTGCAGTACAGACTCCGCCACCCCTCATTCACCGCGCCCCGCGGTCCCCCTTCTCCCAAGATCCGGGAGAAGGCGAATGGGTTGGTTCGTAATCCTTCGCATTTCAGCGAACATCGTTTAATGCTATAATTTTGTTTAGGCAGATCGGAATGATTTATTAAAAAAGTTTGCGCAAACTCCATTGCGAGTGCAAAATAATTTTAATAAAATATTCCTTGTTGACCAACTGAATTATAGTAATGAATATTATTCGCTGAACAAATAAGCGAATCGTACTAACTTTTAGCCTTCTCCCGGTTCTTGGGAGAAGGGGGACCGCGGGGAGCGGTGAATGAGGGGTGGCGGAGTCTGCACTGTACAATATCAAGGAATTCAAAACCGAGCTGCATCATATTATTTTGCAAAAAAGTGTTTACAAACCGCGTAATTTGTGATATAATAAGTTTGCGAAACAATCAAATACAGAACACCGAAGCATATTATTCGGCATAGGTGTACATTTTTATCATAGATAAAAATGTACGCTCCCTTTCAGTACACTTATGCCTTTACGGGTGTTCGTATTTTGATTGATTGTTTCGCAGCATTGGAGCTACGTTTTTTGTGCGTGGCTTCGGCTGCGCACTTTTTGTTTGGGAGGAAGTATAATGAAGCTGTTCGATGATGAAGTTGTTTCGGATGAAAAAATTTCGATAAGTTCCGAACATTATAAATACCTTAAACCGCTTTACAAGATCGTAAAGGACTCGCGGGAGGCTTGCTCTCTCCTGCCGCTTTACCCTCTTGAGACGATCAATTCATACCTGAAATACCTGGTCTATTACAAGGATGTCAGCGGCATCAAAGTGCGGATCTTTACGGAAAAATACTTCGATTTGGGTCTTGATTGCCCAATTTATAGGCTGCTCGAGCTTTGGGGCGATGAAAAATACTTTGAAATGATCAAAGAGTTCAAAGCGCTGGTGGAAACAAAATAACAAAACACGTTAACTGTCGCATCGAAAATGATGCGGCAGTTCTTTTATCAGCTTACAAAAAACCTTGACTTTTCCCCCATTTTGTGATATATTATATAAGGAATATTATTTTTATAAGGAAGAAAAATTATGATACTTACTTCTTTTGATCAGATCAACGTCGAAAAACTTAAAGTCATCGCTTTTGACCTTGACGGTACGCTGACCCAGCACCGCACGCCTCTTGATGAGCGCAACCGCGCGGTACTTGACAAGCTTTCGGCGAAATACCGCATTCTGATGGTCGGAGCGGGCATGTGTATGCGAATTTTCAACCAGATGGGCGGCTATCCCGTTGACATTCTCGGCAATTACGGCCTTCAGTACGGAAAATACAACAAGGAGACGGGGACTATCGACATCATCCGCGACACCGTTGTTCCCTGCAACCGCGAGCGCGCGGAAAAGAACGTGGCACTCCTTCGCGAGGAATTCGGATTCACCGAATTTGCGGGCGAGGGCGTCGAGTTCCACGCTTCGGGCGCGATCACCTTCCCAATTCTCGGTAAATCCGCGAAGATCGAGGACAAGCTCGCCTTCGACCCCGACCGCGCAAAGCGCCGTCCCGTCTATCCGCGCGTGAAAGAGCTTTTCCCCGAGTACACCGTTTTCATCGGCGGCTCTTCCTCCTTTGACCTCGTTCCCGCGCCGAACGACAAATACTACGCGCTCTCCAAACTCTGCGCCGAGGAAGGCTACTCGCACGACGAGGTACTTTACGTCGGCGACGACTACCGCGAGGGCGGCAACGACCACGCCGTTGCGGTCTCCGACATCGCTTTTGTCACGATTGACGACTACACCAAGCTTTCCGAAAGACTCGAATTCCTCTTCTGATTTCACGGAAACGAGGTGATAACGTGAAAAAGATACATATTCTTTTTTATGCACTTTATCTCATTCTCTGCACCTTTTGCGCGCTTTCGCTCCCGCTTTTGCAGGAAAATATCAACTATCTTTATCTGTTGATACCCTCATTGCTCATCCTCAACCTTTTTGCGGGGATGTTTTCGATCAAAACCGATAGTTTTCGCCTGCGGATCTGCCATCACGGGGCGATCCTGCTTGCGGTTTTCCTGCCGAGCGCGTGTTTTTCGGTCATTCATCACATAGTTCAGGCGTTTAAGATGTTCCCCGAGGATTGGAAGGGCTGGCTTTGGCGCGCTCTTTTCGCCTTCGGCATCTACTTTGTGATCTTCTGGAACGGCATCATTTGCGTCTATCTGACCTCGGTTCAGCTTGGCGTCAAGCAGCGCGTGATCGGCGGCATTTGCGGTATGATTCCGATCGCGAACATCTTTTGCCTTGTAAAGATCATCCAAACGACTCTTCGCGAGGTCGATCTTGAGGTCAGAAAGGAAGAGATCAACCGCCAAAGGGCGCAGGATCGCGTTTGCGCGACGAAATACCCCATTCTGCTCGTCCACGGCGTCTGCTTCCGCGACTACAAATACCTCAACTATTGGGGCAGGATCCCGAAGGAGCTTGAGCGAAACGGCGCGAAGATCTTTTACGGAAACCACCATTCGGCGTCATCGATCGCCTTTTGTGCCGAGGAGCTTTCGGCGCGCATCAAGGAGATCCTTGAAGAAACGGGTGCCGAGAAAGTCAACATCATAGCACACTCGAAGGGCGGGCTTGACTGCCGTTATGCCATCTCGAAGCTCGGAATGGCGCCCTACGTTGCGTCGTTCACGACGATAAATTCGCCTCACAAGGGCTGTCACTATGCCGACACCCTGCTGACGGTCATCCCGAATCAGGTCAAAGACAAGGTTGCGGGCACTTACAACAAGGCTTTGCGCCGTCTTGGCGACATCGACCCCGACTTTCTCACTGCGATGTGCAATCTGACCGCCACTTTTTGCGAAAAGCTTGCCCTCGAGCTTGACGACGCCGAAGAAAAGCACGGCATCTACCGCCAGAGCGTCGGCTCGATCATGGGAAGTGCAAAAAGTGCAGGCTTCCCGCTGAATTACTTTTACATGGTCGTCAGCGACTTTGAAGGTCCGAATGACGGACTTGTCAGCGAAAAATCCTTCGAATTCGGTGAAAAATTCACTTTTCTTCGCCCCAAGGGCAAAAAGGGCATCTCGCACATGGACGTTATCGACCTGACGAAGAAGGACGTCCCCGATTTTGACGTGCGCGAGTTTTATGTTGAGCTTGTGAGCGATCTCAAATCTCGCGGTTTTTGACCCCTCACGCCGCGAAGCGGCATATCGTACCGCAGGTATATCGTGTTTCAACATATCGTATCGGCTGCGCCGATATATCACGTGCCGCAGGCACCAAAAAACATAATTCAGAACGCTGAACTATAAAGTATGCTATCCAAATGAAGCCCTCCCGCTTGCGGGA
>JAZQJB010000035.1:0-26088 GCA_045541375.1 Eubacteriales bacterium
CTGGGTCTCGGGAGCCTGGGTCTCGGGAGCCTGAGTCTCGGGAGCCTGAGTCTCGGGAGCCTGGGTCTCGGGAGCCTCGGTGGTAGCAGCTGCCTTCTCACCGTTTGCGTACTTGTCGCCGTTGAGGACGATCCAGTTTTCACCGGTTACGTTAGAGGTGGGGAAGTTATCGGTGCCGAGCTTCTGACCAAAGCCGAACTGATCGCCGGACTTGAAGCCTGCCCAAGCGTAATCCTCGGAATCGAAGCTTGCAAAGCCGTAATCGTCAACAAGAGCTGCCTGGTTGATCTCGTAAGCAACCTTACCTGCCTTGATGTCCTCGAGAGTGGTTACGATGATGCCTTCTGCAGTATTGATCTCGTGGCAGTTAGCTACGTAGTCGGGGTTATGGGAGTAAGTTACCCACTTGTACTGTTCCTTGTTAAGAACGTAAACGCCCTTAATGTCGTACTGAGTACCGTCAGCGGAGGAAAGACCTACGAAGGAACGTCCGTCATTTGCACTGATGGAATTCTCAACGAGAGTGATCGTACCGGTATCGATACAGTACTTGATGGTGGTGAAGGGAGAGTTGGTGTATGCTACGAAGGGACCGCAGTAGTCGTTAGTGGTTGTATTAGCGCCGCCTGCGATACGACCGTAGGTAAGGTTACCGTTGTTCTGGCAGAACTGAATGTCAACGAATGCGGTGGAGCCGGATGCGTAAACGTAGCCTACCATACCGCCTACTCTGTAGGGACCGGTAATGTCGCCGTTATTGGTGCAACCCCAGATCTTATACCAGCCTGCGTTGCCCTTGCCACCGATGTAGCCGAAGAATCCGCCTGCGTCTGCGCCTGCAGTACCTGCGCCTGCAACGCCGTCCTTGGAGGTGTAGGTGTCTTCAACCTTAACGTTACCGTTGTTGGTGCAGTTGAAGGCCTCAGCGCCGTTCATACTTGCGGTAAGAGCAACACGACCAACAAAGCCTGCGCCGATGCAGATGTTACCCTTCATGTAGATATCGCCGTTGTTTTCACAGTTAACGAAGTGGGAAAGGTCAAGAATACCGGAGAAGCCGCCGGCTCTCATCTTCTCGTTTGCGGTGGAGTCGATGTAGAGGTTACCGTTGTTTACACAGTCAACGAACCAGCACTCTGCGGGAACGCCGAGCTCGGTGTTGTTAACGATTCTTGCGGAGAAACCACCAATGTGCTTAGCGTTACCCATAACGGTTACGTTCGCATTGTTGGTGACCTTGGTTGCCTTGTAGCCTCTGGAGGAAGCAACTGCAAATCCTGCTGCGTCTGCATCGGTGTAGTAGATCTCGCCCTTGATGGTGAGGTTGGATACTTCGCCGGAGAAGTCAGCAAATACGGGGTTGGTTACGGTGAGGGTCTTGCCGTTACCGTCGAGAATACCCCAGAAGGGCTCTGCGTAGGTGCCTGCAAGAGTGATGTCAGATGCGAGATAGTACTTAGCGGTGGGCTCAGTAGCATCTGCGGGGGTGGAGACCATAGCCATGAATTCGTCTGCGGTATTGATAGCGGTTCCTTCGGGAGCAGCGGAAGTGGGAATTGCAAAGCTGCAAGCCGAGAGAAGCATCATAACGCAAAGGATGATGGAGAGTGTTTTACGCATAATTAATACCTCTTTCAAAATTATTTCATATCGATGGCGAACGATATGCACGAGAGTAATTATATACCATTTTTTGCTTTTTGTCAAGACTTTTAGTGTTTTTTCGGGATTATACCCAAAATCAACATTGATCATTTGTGCACTATCACAAAAACAGACTGAACACTATCAAAACGCCCGCTACACATCTGCGTAGCGGGCATAGTATTTATTTCAGTTTTTCAAAAACACTCATATCCGTTCTTGACCAAGTCATCGGGGTGATCGAAACATATCCCATATTGACCGCATCGAGGTCGATCTCCTTGTTGCCCGTAAGCTCGAAGCAGACATATGCATGGGGCATATACATATCGTTACCGATAGGCTCGTATTCGTCCGAAAAACGCACGCCTCCCTGGCGGGTGATCTCGATTCCGAGAACCTCCTTTGTGGGGAAATTGACGTTGTAGGTCTTGCAGTACGAGAACAGATCCTTCTCGATGAAATAGTCATAAACTCTGTCAAAATTAGCCTTGGCTGTTTCAAGCCCTTTTTTACTTGTGGACACAGCAATTCCGTTGATCCCGTGCATTGCCGCCTCGGTTACAGCACCGGCAGTACCCGAATAGTTGATATCGTGGCCAAGATTCTGTCCCTTGTTCACACCCGAAAGGACAAGATCAAATTTTTTCCCGAGGCCAAGCACGGCAAAGCGCACGCAATCGGCAGGAGTTGAATGAACGGCATAAGCCTCGACGGCTCCCGGGTATTCTACCTTTTCAACTTTGAAAGCCTCGCGAAGCTCAACGCTCACGCTCTTTCCGCTCTTTTCTACGTTCGGCGCAAATACGCTGACCTCACCGAGCTTCTGTGCCCAATCTACAAGCGCGCGTATACCCTCGGATCCAATTCCGTCATCATTTGTGATAAGTATTCTCATATCCAACCCTCGTTATTTTCCTTATAATTTTTGAGGCGCTCGTCAGCCTCGGCAAGAAGCTTGCGGATCTCGCTCTTTTTCAGCAGAGTCGCGCCGCTCGCACAGTCGTGACCGCCGCCACGGTACTTTTCGGCTATCTCATTAATAGTCACGAATCTTGAGCGCAGACGCACGCGGATGGTTCCGTCCGCGTTGTCAATAAAGGCGATCCAGATAAGGCTGTCGCGTATCGAATCCATATAGGAAACGCTCGCGCTCGCTTTCTCGGCAGTCAACGCAAACCGCTCCTGCATCTTTGATGTGACGTGAATATAAGCCACACCGTTTTCGGTTATCTTCATCTTATTATATACGTGTGCTTTGAACTTGAGTTGTTCAAAGTCGTCGATATAAAGATTCGCGTAAAGGCGATCGGTGTTGATGCCAACTTCGAGCATCGAAGCCGCCGCTCTCATAGTATCGCCCGAAACGCTGCGGAAACGGAATCTGCCCGAATCGGTGACCATTCCCGTATATATGAGAGTCGCTGCGCGCTCATTGATCTTGAGCTGATCCTTGAATTCAAGGTAAAATCTCGAGATCATTTCGCAAGTGGACGAGCTGTGCTCCTCAACCCAGTTGATCGAGCCGTAATCCTCGACGGGGATATGGTGGTCGATCTTGACGATCTCGCGGCAGAGTTTGTATTTCTGATTTGATATTCTCTCGGATGTTGCCGTATCAACGACCACGGCAAGCGCATCTGCATAAAGCGAATCGTCAACACTCTCCTCTTCAATATTAAGAAAGGCGAGGTAATCGCATTTCTGCCAATCGACAACGCGCACGTCCTTTTCGGGAAAGCTGAGGCGCAAAATCTCACAAAGTCCCTTCGACGAGCCAACGCAGTCACCGTCGGGACGGATGTGACGGAAGATAAATATGCGATCATATTCCTTGATCTTTTCAAAGACCGCATTCATAAGCTCTTTGCTCATTCTCCCACCTCCGCGAGTTTGTCGAGATCGGCAAGCATCTTCATTGCCTCTTCTCTGTCGGCAACCGTTGCGCCGCTTGCCTTTTTGTGACCGCCGCCGCCGTACTTCACGGCGATGGGGTTGATGTTATATTTGCTCGAGCGTATTTCACAGAGCACGCCCTCTTCGGTTTCGGTGAAGTTTACCCAAACGTCGACGCCGCGTATCTCCGCCATAGTCCCGACCATTCCACGCGAGATCGCGAAGGTATCGGCACCCGTAGCCTTCGCCTCTTCGAGAGTTGTATAGATATATGCAACCTTGTTAGCGGTAAATCTTATCTTCAGCACGAATTCCGCTTTGAGCCTGATATGCGCAAAATCATCGGCATAAAGATTGCGGTAAATATCGTTAGTATCAAATTTCTGTTCAAAAAGATACGCCGCGATGCGGAAGGTCTGCGAGGACGTGGAATCATAGCGGAATCTGCCAGAGTCGGTGATCATACCCGTATAGAGAGTCTTCGCCGCAAGCGGAGTCAAACGGAGCCCGCACTCCTTCGCAAATGCCGCAACAAGCCCCGCACAGCTTTCATAAGACGTATCGGTCAGCTCGATATCCGCGATCTTTTCGCAGAAAATATGGTGGTCGATGCGGATAGTCTTCGCCGCAAGAGTGTATCTTTCATCGCTGATAAGCGCCTTTGCCGAGGTATCGAGAATGATTGCAAGCGCGCCCCGGTACACCTCGTCTCCGATCTCATCCATCTTCGAACGAGCCATAAACGAGTATCTCTTTGCGTGGTCGCCAACGGTGTAGACCTTCTTTTCAGGGTAGTTTTCCTCGATAATCAGTCGCAGACCGATCTGGCTTCCCAGCGCGTCTCCGTCGGGATTTGAATGGCGGTGAATTATTATTGTATCGTAAAGCAGGATCTCCTGCAGAATTTCCTTAAACATCAATCAAAATATCCTTTATATTCTACTTTATAGTCACTTTCGGGGAAAAGATGACGGTGCAATTCAATGAAGTAATTGTCGGTCATTCCCGCAATATAGTCAACAACTATCTGGTTCGGCTCACTGTCCTCATAAGGAACAACGCGCTTATAATATGACTTGTTGATATAGTCAATATGGTGTGTGAATATCGGCGACTCCCGATTGTCACTCAGAAGATCGTCGAGCAGACGCATATAAATATCGCGCATCATCGGCTTTGCGGTAATATCAAGCTTCGCTCGAGTCGCCGCGCTTTCATAGATCAGATTATAGTTATCCCTTTTTGATGCCTTCAAAGCTCTGAAATGCTTCGAGTCGAGTTTGATATAAGGCTTACCGTAGCTGTTTTCAATGATATTTACCACAAGATTGTTGATGATCTCTGCGTTGATCGAGCCGATGTCCTCGTTTACAAAAGCATCCTCGGATACCACTTTGGCACGCGCGGCATCCTGACGGTCTTTTCCGAGATATGCGATTATGTCGGCAAGTCTGACAACGCATCCCTCAAGAGTTGTGGGAAACTGTGCGGAAGCAAACTTTCGGTCGGTATAGCAACGCTCGATGATCGCATCAAACTCGCCAAATCCCGAGATCTCCTGCGGAACGTATTCCTCTGCCTCCATCTCACCGTCGTGAAAAGCTATGCCGGAGAGCGTTTCGAGGCTGATATTCAAAGGGAACTGACAATCAAGCACTCGCACAGAGTGGATGTTGTGCATAAAATGCCTTCCGGTATGCGCATAGTATAATCCGTCAAGATATGCCTCACCCGTGTGGCCAAAGGGCGGATGTCCCATATCGTGACCGAGTGCAATCGCTTCGATCAAGTCAAGATTAAGATTCAGCGCTGCACCGATCGTCCTCGAAATACGCGAAACGAGCTGAACGTGCAGACTGCGGCGCGTGATATCATCGTTCTTGATCAAAGAGAACACCTGCGTTTTATCAGTGTACCTATTATAATAGGGGCAGTGCATTATCTTGTCAATATCGTGGACAAAGGGCGGCCGCCAGACGCTTCCGCTGTCCTTTTTCAGGCTGTTACGCCTGGTAATGTTTGAGTTTTCAAAACCCATTCTTTCAAAGCTGCCCGTTCTCTTCTCCGCCTCAATTCGGCGGGAAAGCGCATCGGACAGCGCTTCGTATTTCAACATTCTTTCACCGTTTTACTTAATTTTTATTGTAGACGCCCACTCGATGAAGCTTGACCTCAACTTTGAATAATCCTCGACTTCGCAACCGAATTCAAAAAGGAAGAAACTCTCATCACCCTTTACAAAAACAGTCATATAACTTCTGATCTCGCCGGAATTCGATTCGGCACGGTCTTCAGTGAACACAAGGCCCGCCTCGGAAGCTATTTTAACTTCGTCCGCAAAATGGCCGCTCTCCTTGAGGACTTCAAGAAACTGTGCAGCATCCATCGCTTCTATTGATACGTGATCGGCATAACCGTATTCGTAAACAGCAACCGAGCAATTACTCGATCCGAAATAATAGACCCCGTCTTCATATTTATCGCTGAATCCGGTTGTAAGCGTGATCTCAAATCTATCGCTGACAAAGTTCTTCTCACCGGCAAACAAAGTATCGGCTGAAATAAGCACACAGAATACAATTCCAATCAGAACAGCGGCAACAGTTACTACGATGCCCTTTCTGTTTTCGCGCTTGCGCCCCTCAAGGACCTCCTCGTCTGTAACACCGTGGAAGCGGAAGGGATTTCCAAGGCCGGGATTATAGATATTTCTGCCAACCAGCTCAAGATCGGTATCTCCGGCGGGGATCAGGATCTTATCACCGCAATAATTTCTCGCATTAGGTGAGCAAATTACGAAAATATGGCGAGCTTCCTCGGACACAGCAAAATCAATGGTTTCGCCATTAGCCAAAACTCCTATGTTTCTGCAGGGAATACCGTCAAGCTCGAGCTCTGCGCGCGCTTGATCTTCTATATATACCTGCAATTTAGCCATGCAACCAACAAAGCTCTTTTCTCTTGTCAGATAAACTCTTCTCATAATCAAACCTCCCAAGCGTCTTACATTTAAGTATATCATAATATTGAATGAAAGTCAATTCAAAAATCAAAAATAATAAAAAAGGTCCCCGCCGCCCCGATTGGGCGGCAGGGTTTTTCAAAAGGAAGATGATTAATCTCTCTTCTTCATAATTAATGCGGTACCGAGGATCGCGATAAGCGCGATACCCATGGATACTGCCGAACCGCAACCGGGATCTTCAACATCAGGCTCGGTTGTAGCTTCGGGATCAGTAACTTCAGGGGCAGTGGTACCGGGAGCAGACTCGGTAGTAACTTCACTTTCGGAAGTACCGGGAGTAGGCTCGGTGGTATCTGTGGTAGTCGAGGAACCGTTAGCGGGAATCACCTCGGTCTGCTTGTTACCGCAAACGTTACAAGTACGCTCGCGCTGACCGTCAGCAGATGAAGTTGCTTCCTTAACAGTTGTCCAGCTTCCGTAAACGTGGTCCGCAGCAACTCTGGGAGCTTCGCAAACATTGCAAATCGCATCACAGTTGTTGTCATAGGTGTGAGTTACGGGACGCTGAGCGCCGCAAGTGTTACAATCGCCGTCACAGTTATTGCTATAAACGTGTCCAACGATATTTCGCTTTTCATTGCACTTGTTACAGGTATCGTCGCAGTCATTATCATACTGATGACCTGCTACGCTACGAGTTGCGCCACAGATATTACAATCAGCATCACATCCGTTTGTGAAATGATGCTCTTCATAATTGTTTTTATTATCACAACCCGAGCAGGTGTGCCAGTGACCAACTGCGTCCTTGGTCCAAGTTGTCGACCAAGAATGAACATGGTCAAGCTTGGGCGCGAGCACTTTATTACATACAGTGCATATCTGCGGAGAAGTTGCAGTAGCTGCAGGACCGGGTTTGTGATCAGGAGCGGGAATGCTCTGGGTAACACGGCTGAGTTCAACCTTACAAACTGTGCAATATACAACAGAATCGTAGGTTCCGTTAGCGCCGCAATTTACCGGAGCTTTCTTATTTTCTTCTTTAGCGTTGCCGGGGGTATGCGAAACTTTTTCTGTTTTCACAGTTACTCTCGCTACCTCAGCCTTACAAACGGTACAGTAAACAACCTCATCGTAGGAGCCTTCTTTTGCGCAAGTAGCTGCCTTCTGGTTTTCCTTTACCGAATTGCCCTTTGTGTGTTTTTCAGCAGGGATCTCTTTCTTAACTCTGCTCGCTTCCTTATTGCAAACAGTACAATAGGTAACTTCTTCATAGGATCCGGCCTTGCTGCAAGTAGAAGGAACACGATTCTCTTCTTTTACTTCACCGGGAGTATGAGGACCGTAGTCAAGCACTTCATTTGTCTTAGAAATGAGTGTCTGACATACTGCGCAATATGTAATAAGGTCATAGCTTCCCTTCTCAGTGCAAGTAGAATCCTTTAGATTCTCGATCTTTGCTTCACCGGGAGTATGATCAGTCTTGGGAACATTAACCTTCTTACGAGAAAGTTCTGTCTGGCAATGAGCGCACTTTGTCACTTCATCGTAAGAACCGGCCGCCTGGCAAGTTGCTTCTTTAACGTTTTCACGAATAGGGGTGGCTGCAACATGCTCTCCCTTAGGAAGGGTCTTGGTTTCGCGGCTCACTACTCCGCCGCAAGAGGTACAATAAGTTACAAGTTCATAGCTTCCGTCCGCCTTGCAAGTTGCAGGAATTTCATTTTCCTTAACCGCAGTTCCGGGAGTGCACTTATGGCTTCCGCTATTCACTTTGATATTTGTAGATGCGTTTGTAATCTTGTAATCGTAATCGGGAACAGAATTTACAATTTTTACTGCATCAAATTCAACTGTGCTAACCTTGATGACAGTGTCACCGGGTTTGGGATTATCATTTACTCTGAAATTAAGAGCAATGAAAACACCTTTGTTAGTATGAATCGTGGGATTGGGAGCGAAGAGGACCGAAATTCCACCAAGGGTGACAACCACCTCTCCGTCTTTTGGATTATTTGCTGTAATAGAAGCTTTAAATACGCTCTGTTCTGTCGAAGAGTCTATATATGTAAGTACCGAAGAATCATAAGAGACTACAGCCTTTGCCCAGCAAATACCGGTATTCTCGGTAACCTTTACTAAAACTGTAATTTCGGTATTTGCAGATACAGTGGAAGCCGAAGCTTCCACTGCATAAGTCAGTTTATTGGTTGATTCAGCTGATACAGACAACGATAGAGTTATGACAGAACACAGAGCGAAGAGTATACAAAGTATTCTTTTCACTTGGTTCTCCTTATTCTATGTTGTTATTATAAATCAACTAATTATTTAGCGCCCTGGCCTGCGTTCCAACCCTCAGGAATCTCAGTGGAGGAAGCGGGTCTTACGAGATCCTCAACGGTGGTAGCACCGGTGAGAATGCTGTAGAGGATGCTAAGGTCCTTAGCGGTAACCTTGCCGTCGAAGTCTGCGTCTGCCTCAACAGTATACTCATTGTTGTAAATGAGAGCGTAGAGAGCGTGAGCGTCAGCCATGGTGATACCAGCCTTACCATCGAGATCGAGGTAACCGGTAACGTCAACGGATACGCTGTTGGAGCCGCGGTAGTTAACGTTTACTGCCTTACCAAGACCGTTAACAACGTCAGCGGTGTAGGTAGCGGTAGTAGAAGTGCCCTCGAACTTGTAGTAAGGATAGAACTCGTGCTTTTCACCGAGCTTACCGCCGGAAACAACGGTCTTCTCAGCTACGGAGAACTCAACATCAGAAGCTGCAGCAAAAGCAACAACCTTGAACTCGAGAGTTACAAGAGTCTGAGCGCCCTTGATTTCAACTTCGTCGTCTGCGTTAGCAGCGATGCTTACAACACCTGCAGCAACGTACTTGCCATCAGTGTAAAGCTCGGAGGGATCGCCGCCGGGAAGGGTGAATGCGGTGTAACCACCAGCAACATCGTTAGCAGCGAAGGTCTGGAATGCGCCGGTAGCGGTGTTGAACTCATAACCAACGAACTCGAATACATCAGCATTGTAGTTTACAGGGAAGTTGAGACCCCAAACCTTAACGCCCTTGAGGGAGTCGAGAGTTACAGTTACATATACGGTAGCACCGGGGATGTAGGATTCAGCGTCGGTGGAGAGATAGATCTCAAGACCAGCAGCGGAAACCTTGGTTTCCTTTTCAACCTTGATAACCTCAAGGCAAACAGGACAGTAGGTGTAGGAGTTACCTACGGTAGCGTAGTCAGCAGGAGTACCGCCAATCTCGAGATTAGCAGCGTTCTTGTGGTAAGTAGAGGGCTTAACAGCGGGAGTAGGATTGATTACCTGTACCCAAGTACAGCCTTCGTTCTTACAGTAGTTGAAGGTGTAACCTTCAGTGGAGCAGGTAGGAGCAACGGTCTCGCCCATAACAACCTCATGGAGTTCAGCAGCGTTACCGATTACCTGGTTACAGTTAACACAAGTTCTGTCCTTAACTGCAACGTAGTTAGCGCAGCTCTCTTCAAGCTTTTCGCCAGCGATGTTGTAGTGTGCACCGGGAGCGGGTATGAAGTCAGTGATGTACTCGTAACCACAGATGAGGCAGAGGTGACCAACGTAGCCATACTCGTCGTCGCAGTTAGCGGTGTTGGAGTAAGCGTTGTGATCCATGATCTTGCCAGCCCATTCTTCAGGGCAGTTCTTAGCTTCGCCGTGAGAGTACTTAGCTACCTTATCAGCAGCCTTGTTGTATGCGCCGTTTACATAGCTGATAACGGTGGGAATAGCATATTCCTCAACGTTCCAGGACTCGAAAGTATATACATCAACTACAACCTTATCTTCATCTTCCTTGAGGAACTCAGCGTACTGAGTCTTCTCGAGGGTCTTACAAGTTGCACAGTATCTGATCTCAGGATAACCGTCGTTGTTACAGTTAAGAACTACGCCGGAGTAGAGAACCTTCCAGGTGTGTGCCTTGTCTGCGGGGAGCTTATCTACAGGAGTCTTAGCGTCTGCATCTGCAAATACCTTGCCGCATCCCTCAACAGAACACTGATAGTAGTATACAGGCTCTCCGCCGCCGCAAGAGTAAACGGGTACGGGGATGAGGGTTGCAGAGTGAGGATTGGTAACGAGCTGTGCTGCAGTGATGGAAACATACTCACCCTTTTCGTTGAGAGTGATCATGCCGTTGCAGGTAGCGCAGAGGCTGTAGGACTTGAGACCGGTCTCGGTACAAGTAGCAGCCTTGCCGGGGATAACGATGGGTCCTTCAGCATTCATAGTAGGAATGTGACCTACAGCAGGAGTGGTAACATAAACGGTCTTAGCGCACTTGGAGCAGAGGTAAATACCGTAACCTGCGGAAGTGCAGCTGGGAGCACGGTAGCTACCGGTAACAAGAGCGAGGTTGCCTTCGCCATGATACTTGTTAGCTTCTACGATGCTTTCGAACCAAACCTTGGCAGAGGAAGAATTATACGCGTCAATGTAGCTCTTAACCTCAGTGCCAGCGCAACCGAATTCACAAGCCATGGTACGGATACCGTGGTAGTAACGTCCGTCGGGACCTACGAAGAGCTGAGTAACGTCAGTAGAACAGTTGTACTCGAGAGCGGTCTCAACATACTTGTGAGCGGTGAGCTTGGGAAGAACGATAATATCTACATACTTACATACCGTACAGGTCTTCATGATAGAACCGGAAGAAGTGCAGGTTGCCTCGATAGTGGTAGCCTCGCCGAAGGTGTGGCCCTTAGGAGCGATCTGGCTATAGGTTACGTAGTTACAATCCTTACACTGCTGCATAACAACGAGGCCGGAAGCACAGTTGGTCTGGCCGCCACCGATGATCTGAGTAGTGGTGAAGGTGTGAGAGCCCTTGAGCTCGGTAAGAGGAACGATGCTTACGATAGGACGAATTACCTTTGCGGTGCTGCTCTTAGCATCGTGGTCAACGGTAATGTCTGCATAAACCTTACCGGTAGCGTAATCATAGTAGTTAGTACCGGAAGCGGGCTTAGCGTAAGTACACTTGGTATCGTTGTTACAGTAAGTAATGGTATAACCATAAGTACCGCAAGTGGAAGGATAAGTCTCGGTCTTAAGATCGTGGCCGAGAGGATCGGTTACGTCATTCTTGTTAGCACCACAAACCTGACATACCTTGTAAAGGATTCCGTAGGTCTCACAAGTTGCCTTGGTTTCCTGTACATTATACCAAGTATGACCATCCTGAGCGATATACTTCTTACAAACCTTACAGTACTTGTTGTAGTTGCACTTATCAATAATCTGAACAGGATGATCCTTATCGTTATCAGCTACGTAGCTGTGACCGAGCTTCTTAATCTCGTAAGTAGCCTTGTCGTTCTTGGAAACGAAGCTGAACTTACCGTTCTTAATGCCGGTAACCTGTCCGTCATCATTGAGGATAGCCTCAGGGAGGTCAGTAGACTTAGTCTTGTCAGTGGTGGTCCACTTAATGAAGGAACCGCAGTCTACGCAAGCATAGATAGCGTACTTACCAGCGCTGGTGCAAGTAACCTTGGAGGGCTTTGTCTTAAGAACGAACTTGCCTGCAGCATATGCATTGTAGAATGCAGCCTGAGTGGTGTAGTCCTTCTTGCAATCGCACTGAGCGTTGATGGTAACTTCCTTGGTTGCGCCGCACTTCTTAGCGGTGCAAGTGAAGAGAGCAAGACCGGTTGCCTTAGCGGTGGGCTCGGTGATGATTTCGGTCATCTCCCAACCTTCGTGCTCGCCAACAGCTCCACCCTTGGAGTTGAAGGTACCTTCACATACGGTACAGAGGTATGCAGCCTCACAGCCGACACCGGTAACATATACGAGGTCATGGAGCTTTGCGAGAGGAATAGCCTCTTCCTTCTCTTCGCCGCAAACGGAACACTCATAGTGACCAAAGCCATCCTTACCTTCGGTGCAGGAGGGGAGCTTGGTGTTCTTGTGATCTTCATCAAGAACCCATTCATGATCACCAGCAGCAACGATGTTGCCGAGGAACTGTTCGCCGCACTTGGTACACTTAAAAATAGTGTAGCCGGCAGTTTCGCAATCTGCTTCTTTTGTAGAAATAATTACAGCGTCGCAGTTTGCTACTGTGTGTGTTGTGGGGCAGGGAGTATCAACGGAAATTGCCGCAAACGCAGACGCAGGTACGAGCGACAGAACCATGATAGATGCCAACACAAACGCAAAAATCTTTTTCATGTTTTCTTTCCTTTCGAAAAATAGAATTTGGAGTTCGTCATGCCATGCTTTCGACAAGATATTGTGCCTATTCTTTCGATTCGACACAATGCTCGCCACCCCCGCATACCAAGCGTCAATTGATACACTTCGGCATAGCATAACATCACGTATCATATTTTACACTACTTTTTGGTTTTTGTCAATACCTTTTGAAAAAATAATTGGGAAAACTAAAAAATTTTTGAGTGTTTTTTCTGCACATCTATGGCTATTGTTTATATTTGGAAAAACTTTTATTTTCTGTAATTTATTTTTATATCCGCCAAAAGTGATATATTTACCTATCAGTTCAATACTATAACATCAATGCGCGAGGCGGGTTATTCACTAGCCCTTCACGTGATTTTTAGATTTAAAACATTGACTTTGTTTTTGCATTATGTTATAATATATGTACTATTATAGATTAGGAGGTAGAAATATGCCGAAAACGGTATACAAACGCGCTTGGGCGGTTTTTGCAGCAGTTGTACTGCTCGCATTTTTGATGCTTTCTCCGCTGTGCGAGTTTTGCGGTGAGCACGATCACAGCTGTTGCACGAATCACTGTCTTATCTGCTTTGTATCAAACACACTGGCTGAGCTTCGCATATCTTTGCGCGGTGTTCTCTGCGCTATCGCTATCATCCTCTTTATATATGTGTGCGAGGCTATGAGGACCTGCGAGCTCTTTGCCGCTTTCTCCACGCCTGTTGCGCTTAAAACAAAGATAACATCATAAGCACCTTTGAAATTCACGCAAAAACCATCAATCGAATTTCAAAGGAGAACATAAATGATTAAAACAACCAATCTTTCAAAACACTTTCAGAACGAGACCGCGATAGACTACCGCGATCTTGTATTCGAGGACGGAAAGTCCTATATGCTCCTCGGAGCTTCGGGATGCGGCAAGTCTACGCTGCTTAATATGATTGCAGGGATCCTCTCACCCGAAACCGGTTCCATCGAGATCAGCGGTGAGGAGATGACTTCCAAATCGCAAAAAGAAAAGGACAAATTCCGCATTAATAAAATAGGATACATTTTTCAGGATTTCAAGCTCATTCCCGAGATGACGGTCATTGATAACATCAACATATTGAAGCTCGAGAAGGTTGACACCTCCGCGGCGGACGAGGTGCTTGAGTCGCTCGGCATACTTGACAAGAAGAACAAGAAGGTCAAGCATCTCTCGGGTGGCGAGAAGCAGAGGGTAGCGATCGCGCGCGCTATCGTCAAGAAACCCGACATCATCCTTGCGGACGAACCGACGGGAAACCTCAATTTCGCAATCGGCGAGGCTGTCATCAAGCAGCTGATAGAGATCTCGAAGGGCAAGACGCTGATCGCGGTCACGCATGACGAGCGGCTCGGCAAATACTTCGACTGCACCATCGATATGAACGAAGTAACGGGAGGCAGAAGAGATGTTTAAGTTTGCGATCAAGAATATGGCGATCAAGAAGGTAAAGATCGTCCTCATAGTTATTTCGATAGTTATTTCCGCATCCGTTGCGCTTCTTGCATACAACATTTCCGAGCAGGTGGACGACGGCTTCAAGAGCACGGCGGAGTATTACGACATCATCATCGGACCCGCGGGCAGCTCGACGCAGCTTGCGATGAACACGATGTTCTTCACCGACAAGCCGCTCGGAACGATCTCATACGAATACGTTGAGGAGCTCCGTGCCGATATGCGGATCAACGCGGCAGTTCCCTTCACAATGGGCGACTCCTACAATGGCGCGAAGATCGTCGGAACCGAGCCCTTCTTCCTTGAAAACAAGACTCTTGCCGAAGGCGAGATGTTCGGTGAAAAGTTCGAATGCGTTCTCGGCTCGGCTGTGGCAAAGAAATACGGGCTTTCTCTCGGTGACGAGCTCATCACGTCGCACGGACTCGCCGAGGGCGGTCACGCGCACGAATCGAATCCTCTCCGCGTTGTCGGAATCCTCAAGCAGACGAACACCTCCTACGATAACGTGATCTTCACCGCGGTCGAAACCGTTTGGGCAACGCACGATCACGGCGGCGAAGAAGAACACGCCGAAGAAGAGCACGTTCACGATGAAACCTGCGATCACGAGCACGAGGAGCACGGCGAGATCTGCGCGATACTCGTCAAGACCAAGAGCTTCAATCACTACAACGCCGTGAAGACCGAATACGGTGCTGACTCGAAGCTTCTCGTCATCAACCCCTCCGAGGTCCTGCGCGAGGTGCTTGAAAATGTGGATATGAGCTCAAAGATAGTTTACATCCTCTGTGTCATTATATTAATAATGAACATTTTCATCATTTCGGTAATCACCTTGCTCAATATGTACGACTCGAAAAAGGAGATCTCGCTGATGCGTCTGATCGGAATCGGCATGAGTAAGATCAATCTGCTTTACATTCTTCAAAACGGCATCATCGGTCTTATCTCAACCATACTCGCGTTTGCGACCTCGAGACTTTGCCTGATCCTTATGAGCGAATTCGTGGCTTCGATGGGTATCGTTCTCAACAGCGCGAGGGTGTATCCCCTTGAACTTGCCATTATGGCGCTTATATTCACGATCAGCGTAATTCCCACCGTGGTCTGCACGCTCAATATGTCAAGAAAGGACGGACTTTCCGACTGATGAAAAGGACGTTTGCATTCATTTTAGCTATTATTTTCGTCGTTATGCCTCTCGCATCCTGCGATAAGGGCGGCGCGGGAAGCGGTCAGCTTCTCTCCTTCTCCCAGGCACAAAGCATCGAGGAGATGGAAAAGCTTGACGGCAAAGAGGTAACCATCATCGGTTATATGTCAACGCTTTCGCCAATCTCGGGCTCGTTTATGTATCTGATGAATCTTCCCTACCAGAGCTGTCCCTTCTGCGTGCCGAACACGACTCAGCTTGCCAACACTATGGCGGTCTATGCAAAGCAAAACGACAGCTTTGAGTTCACTGATCGTGCGATCCAGGTAACAGGAATTCTCGAATTCGGAGATTACACCGACGAATTCGGCTACGAATACAATTACCGCATCAAGGACGCGACCTACACAGTACTCAACACCGACGATCTTGACCCCAAGATCAAGCTCTGGCAGCAGCTCGCTTCGACGGACGTCATCGCGGAGATCTATCAGATGTACGAATACATCAACTTCCTCTGCTTCTGGCCGACCTACACAGCGCAGTTTGAGGGCGGATCCGACTACCTCTACCCCGAGGATGCGATCTACTTCTATCAGACCGACGGTGCGCAGTACAATTACGGCTATCAGCCCGGTTATTTCGACAGCCTTATTGCAAAGGTTGAAAGCGTAAGCAAGACCGATTTCACCGCGCTCGTCGAAAACATCCGCAAGGCGGAAGCACTTGCCGCCGAAGCAATTACCGAGATCGAAGCGGGCAACTTCAGCGTGGTCACCGAATACGCCGGTCAGTTCAACGACGGCAGAACACAGTATAAGATGAGCCGCGCGGATGAATTCGACGCCAAGATGCAGGCAACTTACCTTGAGTTTGCCGAATGGCTTGCGACGTGGGAGCTTTAAGTCGCTTCGCGACAGTGAAAAGTGTAAAGTGAAAAGTGACAAGTTATGGTAGATTTTCTCGCTTTGCTCGGAAATCGGATTGCATAATAAATTTGTTCAGCTTTGATAATATACTGTTCGGCAATAAAGCATTGCTCCGGTAAATAAAAAGTCTCGGGATTTAGTGAAGTATGACTTCATTAAATCCCGAGATTTATTATTTTGCTGTTGCAATTTTAAGCTTAAACAAAGAATTATCAAAAATTGATAAAATTATTCAACAATGTTTTTCGAGCTAAGCGAGAAAAACTTCCGAAACTTTTCACTTCCAACTTTACACTTTTCACTACGTCAATCATCATAGTGCTTCAACCACTCCACCATCTGCTCGAGCGACTCGAACTTTACGTTTTCGTTGCTGATCTTGAAGCGCTGGGGCTTGTTCATCACGAGTCCGTTTACGTAGTCGAGCTGGCGGGGTTCGTATTCCTCGTTCTCACGCTGACGGGTGAAGCCGCGGTATCTCCAATTCGGTGCGTCGGCATCCTTGCGCCAGGGGCGGTTGTCCCAATAGTATCCGCGGAAGGGGTCGCGCTGCTCGCACATACGGTCAAGGATCGCATCGTGCAGACGGTCGCGCTCGGCGGCGTATTCTTCGGAGTCGATGAGGTTGTTGAGCTCGTAAGGATCCTTTTCGAGATCGTAGAACTCGTCGCCCGAAAGCAGATTGATAGCGAGCTTGTATCTGCCATCGGTCACGGCGCGCATCGGCTGGAATCCGCCGTAGTGGTCGTGGTCCTGCTCGAAGCGGGTGAACTCGTAGAATACAAGCTCGGGAGCCTCGGCATTTGTGTCGCGGCAGGCATCGAGGATGCTCTCGCCCTGAAGGACCTTCGGAATGGGAAGTCCGTAGAATTCCATAATGGTCGGGCAGACGCTGATATGCGAAACGGGACGCTTTGAGTATACCGTGCCGCGCTCGCCCTCGGGGTGACGGACGATGAAGGGAATGCGCGCGACGTCGTCGTAAGCCGCGGGACCCTTTGCAAAGAGGCAATGCGATTGGAGAAGGTCGCCGTGGTCGGAGGTATACATTATCATCGCGCTGTCGGGAACGCATTTGACGACCTCGCCGATGAGGTGGTCGGCGTAGGAATTGCACCCGAAAAAGTAAGGCTGCTTGATCTTGATCTTATCGCGATCCTTCTCGGCGTTGCCCCTCTCAGCCGCCCAGACCTTCTGATGCTCGGGCTTACCCTCAAGAGTATCCCAGACAGCGGGATTCTTCGGGAATTCGTAGTCCTTATACATACTCGCATAGGGTTCGGGACAGAGATGCGGACCGTGCGGTTCATCGAAGGAAACGACGAGGAAGTAATCCTCATCCTTATACTTTTCCATAAAATCGAGCGCACGCTTCAGTACGCGCGAGCCGTAAGTAAAATCGTCGGGGAGGTCTTCAAAATTCATCGTCTTTCTTGAACGGGACTTGATACGCTCGTCTTCGCTCAGCTCCTCGAGGTAGCGGCGCATATCGTACCAATATTCTTCCTCCCAGCCTTCGGGGCAGAAGCCGTTGCCGAAATAATCGGTGCCGTCAAGATGCCACTTGCCGATATACGCGCACTTGATCCCGTTGTCGGAAAGTCGCTGACCGATCGTTTTAACGTTGTCGCCGAGAGCCATACCGTTCGCCCACGAGCCGTTCCACGAGGGATAAGTACCCGTAAAGAGTCCCGCACGAGCAGGACCGCAGACGGGCTGGGTCGTATACGCGCGCTCAAAGCGAACGCCGTCCGCCGCAAGCGCATCAAGGCAAGGCGTCGAAAGCCCCGTCTCGCGGTAACAGTTCACCATATCCCAACGCTGTGTGTCGGTCATTATAAATACCATTTGCTTTTTGTCAGCCATTTTAACCTCCGAAATAGTTGCATTATTGCTTATATTATATCACACATCTTCGCTTTTTGCAATATTTTTTCCTTAAATACAGTTTTTTATCAAAAGCTATTGACATTTAATTCATTTTATGATATAATACAATCACTTGATTAGGAGAATTAAAATGAAGATCAATTTTGAAAGAATTAAATACTCGCCGTTCGGCAAGCGAATCATGAACCGCTTTAAGGGATCATTTATTATTGGTGCGCTCTTTTTTCCTTTGATGCTTTTCTTCTGCCTTGTTTTCTTTGCAGGAAATTGGTGGGCAGGGATTATATCCATACCTGTGACGATCGGTTTGCCTCTGTTCATAATGTGGGTATCCGCGGAAGAGGCGATTTTACAAGCCCGTCTTCTCTCCGCATTGACCGACGAAGAACACAACAAGCTCATCGCGGAATACAAAAAGTACGAGGATCGAAACATAACCCGCTATGGTCACCTGACCTCATACGGACTTGTGCTTGATGCTCACATTCTGCCATGGGGAAGTATCAAGAAAATCACATTCGTCCCCGGCGAATACAAGTGGGTATACACAAAGCGCGGCGGTTATGAAAAATACTATCCCGCCAAGATAAAGGTGACCTCCCTCTTCGGCACCAAAACCATCACAACCACATCTTCCCTCTCGCCCGAAGAATATGACCTGACCGACGAGCTCCGGCGTTTTCTCGATTCAATTTCCAAGTATACCGACAAGGAAATCAAAGTGGAAAACAACTACTATTACGCCAAAAGATAAATACCAAAAAGGACTGATTCCACATCGGATTCAGTCCTTTTGATTATGATTCATTTCAGAATAAACTTATCCTCTTCGGTCAGCTCCAGATCATCTATGGCGCGCTCGAATTTCTTGCGTGCGTTATCCAATGCTGCGGGGTGGTGGGCGTCGCTTCCGAGATAGAATTTACAGCCCTCCTCCTTGGCAATTCTGAACGGGCGGAGGACAGTGTCGCGCTCCTCGTCCGGATACGACATATTGATCTCGATGCCTACTCCAAGACGTGCCGCCTTTGCGAAAATGCGGTGCATATCCGCATCGGTAATTGAATCAAGAGTCTCAAGATACTTTGCGCGGTCACCCTTCCATATAAGTCCGCAGATCAGGTGCGCGATACCGATCTTATGGAACGGCAGATCCATCGAAAGGAGCGCATCGAGCTTATCTACCCAAACCTGTGCGCGAGTCTGCGGTGTTGCGAGATTCTCCTCCGAGATCGTAAATTTTTCCATGTGGAAATGGGTGGTGGGGATGACGATGAAATCAAACTCCTCCATTCTCTCGCGCGAGCAGCCGACGGTCATGTTCTTGTCCATCTCGGTCTCGCAACCGAAAAGGAACTTTACCTTGTCGCTCTGCGGCAGAGGCTTTGCCTGACAGATGTGGGGATAGTCCTGCGCCGAATACCACTTCGACGCGCCGGGTACGGTCTCGTCCCAGAAATGGTCGGCAAGAACGATGGTGTGAAGTCCCTCGTCCTCGGCATATTTCAGAATACGCTCATTGTTCTGCTCGGGATCGCGCGAGCAGGACGATAACTGCGAATGAATGTGAAAATCGTGGTCAAATACGTACTTCATTGATGTATTCCTCAGCTTTCTAAAAATTCGATATAATATTTCCAATCCTCGCGGCTCTGGTAATGCGTTCCTTTGCGGATGTGGTAGCCGACGTCACCGCCGGTGATGGGCTTTCCGCATTCGGGCATCTCGCCGTTATGTATGAATCCGACGCCGCCATGCTTTTTGTAGAACTCGCCCGCAAGAGTGCAGGAGAGGAATTCGTTTTTCGGGCAAGCCCAGGCGTCGCCCTCGGCGCTTGCAACGTAAACGCGGTGCGGATAGTTCGCGGCAACGAGGAAATGCTGATCAAATGGCATCGCGTCCTCGTTATCCGAGTATTTATAGTAGTTTTCGCAGAACCAATAGGGGAAGCGGTCAACGATCTTTTTGACGGTCTCGCCGTCGTTACCTCTTGCGATCGACGCGCCCGAGCAACCCGAATCGTTCGAGATACCGCAATAGAATCGCTCGTCGAGCATACCCGCAAGCAGTGCGGTCTTTCCGAGACGCGAATGACCCGTGACCGAAATGCGGCTCGGATCTATCGAGTCGAGTGTCAAAGCATAGTCAAGCACTCGCATAGCCGCCCAAGCCCAAAGACCGATCTTTCCGCAGGAATCGGGATCGCGCTTGCCTTCGGGATACACAAGTCCCGCAAGACCGTCCGTGAAATCGCCGTTGTCGGAAGTTACTTCATTGTAACAGAATGAAAGAACGGCATATCCCGCGTCAATGATCTCCTCGGTCGGCTGATATTTGTCGGGAACCTCGGGGCGGAAATTGATGTGGACAAAGGCGGGGACGGGCGCATCCTTCTTCGGGATCGCAACGCGGATGGGGAAGGAAAAACTTCCGAAATCGCATTCGCAAACGAGGTTATAGATTCCAAGATCTGCCTTGCCCGCGCAGAATTTTTTGTCGCGCTCGACAAGCTCTGCCTTGACCGAGATCGGTGCGGCGGGCATATAGCCGTATTCCTCGCGCAGAAGAAGATCGACTATCTCGCTTTTTTCGTAGTTACAAACGTTCGGGATCATTTTGCGCCCCCGATATATTCAAGCGCGAGGCGAAGCTTCTTGTCCTGTGCCGCGAAGGTCAGCTTGCAATGGCCGCGATCCGGGATGATCTCAAGCTCAATGTCCTGTCCGCACGCCTTCATCGCCTCGACGAACTTCATCGAATGGCGTTCAAGGTTGACCGACTTATCCTTGTCGCAATGGAAGATATAATACTTGACCTTCGGCATCTCGGGCGCGAGATGGAAGGGCGAATAACGCTTCAAAATGTCATTCAGCTCGCCTTCTTCATTCCAAAACGCGCTGTAGATCGTTCTCGGCAGATCGGGACGCTCGGTGAAGTGATAAACAAGATCGCAAACGGGGCAGTTCGAGATGCACGCCACGGGAGTGCGCTTCGCGTATTTCGTGTAAACGAGCGAAGCAAGCCCGCCCATACTCTGCCCCATCGACACGACGGGCGTATCTTCGGGCAGACCGTATTTTTCAAACAGAACTTCAACGATCTCATCTGTGTAAGCAACCGCCTGCGCGTTCATCCAGGACCAAGGATTATTGTAGGGATGCACGTAAAGCACACCTTCCTCGCCGTAATAAACACCCTCGTTGGTGTCATCGTCATATATATCCTTGTTGTTCAGTCCGCAAAAATATATGACAATACCCTTGATGGGCTTTTTGCAGACCTTGTCGTTAACGTAAGCAAAACTGCGTATGGTTTCGTAGGTGATTATTTTTTTCATATCAATTACCTTCTCTTTTTCCTATTTTGTATTTCAAATACCATCTTCGGGGATTATGTAAAATGTATCTTACTTTTTCATCATAATCTTCCGAACTTCTTATTACGTGATCATAATAAGAGCGTTGAAAAATATTCTCCCCAACTTCTGCATTTACCAATCGTTTTAATGCTCCGACCACACGAGGAATAGTCGCATTTGTTCGATTGTTATTAGCGTTTTCTTCAATCAAAAGATCTTCGCCGAACTCCGTAGGGGACGGCGCCCTCGACGTCCCTGACCGCACGAAAGTTTCCCGCACAGCAACAATCATGTGAATATGATTGGGCATAATAACATATCTATCGATTATTACGTTTTCAATATTGTTAGTTGATAAAATATACTTTTCAACAATTTTGCCGATTCGAGTCAATTTGACGTTAGGCAGGAATCCATCGCGCGGTAATGGGACGTCGAGGGCGCCGTCCCCTACTGTTTGCGGAAACACCTGCGTTAAAGTATCGGATTCATCGTTCGGAACGATACTTGATAAAATACACTTTTTATCTTTAGTACATATCGTCAAAAAGTATGCTCGATTTTGGCTATAATCAAAATTCTTTAATCTCGTGTGTTTCCGATTCGGTTTATTATTATCCATTTTAGCAAAAACTTGAATTCATAATTGTTTGATATAAAGTATTTCTATATCTCCATCAACAAATCCAACTCCCACGCCGAATTTAGATTTCAAAACATCCGCACACTTGCCTTTTTGCAAATATTGTTTCAGCACTGTAACCATCGTCTCAAGTGCTTCATACCATTCACAATCTGCTTGCCAATTAAACATATTTGTTCGCGAATCAAAATCAGTGATCTCGTCACAAGCCCAATCCTGATCCTCGGGATCAAATCTTCCGGCGCCTACCAATTCCATACTCCACGTATTATCGCTTTCCTCATAAAGGTTAAAGCAAAATGCCACAACTTCGGATGGAATATCCTCTACTAAAACTGCATCTATCCATTCCGAAATCTTATTATACATTTCCATTCTCCTCTATTTCAATTTCCAAAACGATCGCCTCATTTGAAAGCTCGTCGATCGGGATGCCGGTGATGTGTAGGTATTCGTGCTCTGCTCTTCCCGTTTTTCCGTTGAAAAATTCGGGAAGACGCTCGAAAGCAAACGCAAGGTCTGCGCCCGTATTCAAAAGGCGAACGCGCTTCGGCGTGTGCGGGAAAAATTTAATATCCACCGCGGATGACGATGCGCTATTATATAAATGGAAGTAAAGTTTGCCGTTTTTGCGGTTTACGATGCAGCTGTCGTGCCTTACCGAGTAGTCAAAGGAGTCGCCCTCGGCGCCCTCAAGGCAGCCCTCCATACGGTTATACCAACCGCCGATTCGGCGCAAACGGCTCGCATATTCTTCGGGTATCTCGCCGAGTCCGTCGGGCCCGACGTTGAGAAGATAGCTTCCGCCCATCGCCATAATTCGGTCGATCGAGGAAACGAGGTGACGGTAGGAATAAAAATCCTCATTCTCGCGGTAGCCCCAGCTCTGACGTCCGAGCGAGTTGCAAGCCTCGGTCATTCTGGTGAATCTCTCACCCTCCGCCGCACGGTATTCACGTTCGGGAGTCGAAAAATCGCCCTTATCCCAACCGCGGTCGTTGATAAGTATGCCGGGCTGCAAGCTTCTTGCAAGCTCATTGAGCGAAGGATCGTCGATCTTCGGCGGGATGTCCCAGAAAAGGGTGTATATCTTGCCGTAATTCGTCAGAAGCTCGGTGATCTGATTCTTGATATACTCGCGGTAGCCCTCGGTATCGACCGTCTCCTTATCGACCGCCTTCCACTGATGCGTCGAATTGGGGTTGTAGCCGAGCGGATGGTTCCAGTCGGGATTTGAGTAGTAAAGCCCGAGGAGCATTCCGTGCTTTTCGCAGGCATCGGCAAGCATTTTGAGCACATCCTTGCCGTAGGGCGTATTCATTACGTTATAATCGGTATATTTCGTATCCCACATACAAAAGCCGTCGTGGTGCTTTGCCGTAAAGCAGATATATTTCATCCCCGCCTCTTTTGCAAGGAGGACCCACTTTTCGGGATCGTAGTTTACAGGGTTGAACGTCTTTTGAAGCGCTTCATATCTTTCTCTGTCCCAATCGAAGCGCGCGTAGACCTGCTCCTGCACTCCCGTCTGCGCGTAGATGCCCCAATGGACGAACATTCCGAATTTGTTGTCAAAAATCATTTCGCCACCTCATCTGAATTGCTTCAGAAGCTCATAAGCGTTCTTGACCGAGGTTTCGAAATCGGGTACGTGGCGGCATTCGAGGCTCATTCTGCCCTCGTAGCCTGTATTTTTGAGATATTCGATTTTGGGAGCGATCTCATCAAGATCGTCAACGGTGGGAGTATATCTGTCCGCCCTTGCAATATGGGAATGAACAAGGAAGCCCTTTGTGCCGTCAAGCGTTTCGATCGGCTCACCGTTGACGGCGTGGTGATAAAGGTCTATCATCGCAAGCACGTTCGGATGCGCCACCTTCTTTGCGATGTCCATACCGTCCGCAAAGGTGATGATGAAATTCGTTTCGCCGGCATTCAGCGGCTCGACCGTTACGGCAATTCCGTATTTCGCGCCTACCTCGCCGCAGATACGAAGAACTTCGGCGAACTGTGCCTCTGCCTCATCTTTGGTATATCCCTCGCGGATATTTCTTGCCTTTGACGAGCCGATAACAACGACCCTCAGACCGAGCTCCGCACCGCGCGCAAAGCCCTTTTCACAGTATGCGCGAACGTTTTTCTTTATCTCTTCAAAATCATCCTTGGAATATAGCACGAAGTCGCCCGGGAAAAAGCCGTTTGCCGCCTCAACGTCGAGCCCCGACTCCGCCCTCATTTTCTTCATTTCCTCAAATTCCCCGTCACTTGCAAGAGTGATCTTCGAAAAATTTCCCTCAACGTAATCATATCCCGCCGCGGCAACAATGCCCCAGCGGTCATGGGAAGAACAAACACCAATTTTCATTACTTCACCTCACGGCAATATTGATAGTTTAATTATAGCATAAAGAGGGGGAGTTGTCAACGAAATAGTGTAAAGTGAAAAGTGGAAAGTGAAAAGTTTCGGTACTTTTTTCGCGATGCTCAAAAAGTATTTTATTATAATTAATTCCGTGCCACGCACGGAATTATTCCTTCACTTTTCACTTTCCACTTTACACTTTTCACTGAAAAAAGCCCCTTTCGGGGCTTTTTTCAGTGGTGACAATGCTCGCAGGTGGAGCAATCGTGGAAGAGCTTGCAATCGTAGATTATGCCGTTTTTGTCGTAGTAATCCTTGACTGCGGACTTGACTGCTTCTTCTGCAAGGACGGAGCAGTGGATCTTCTGCGCGGGAAGACCGTCGAGAGCTTCTGTAACCGCCTTATTTGTAAGCTGGAGAGCCTCGCTGATGGGCTTGCCCTTGATCATTTCGGTTGCCATCGAGCTCGATGCGATCGCAGAGCCGCATCCAAAAGTCTCGAACTTGACGTCAACGATGACGTCGTTCTCGATCTTGAGATATATCTTCATAATATCTCCGCACTTTGCGTTGCCGACCTCGCCGACGCCGTCGGCATCCTCGATGACTCCGACGTTGCGGGGGTTGCGGAAATGATCCATTACCTTTTCGCTGTATAATGCCATTTTAGTTTCCTCATTTCAAAATAAATTCTTTTTTGCCCGATTCAAGATCGCGCCATACGGGCGACATTCCGCGAAGAAGCGAAACGACGTCACCCACCGCCTCGATGATGTATTCTACCTCTTCCTCGGTGTTTTCCTCACAGAGTGAGAGACGGAGCGAGCCGTGAGCGACCTCGTGAGGTCTGCCGAGAGCGAGAAGCACGTGGCTGGGATCGAGCGAGCCCGACGTGCAGGCAGAGCCCGAGGATGCCGCGATGCCCTTGTCGTCAAGGAGCAACAGGAGCGATTCGCCCTCGATGCCCTCGAAACATACGTTTACGTTTCCGGGCAGACGCTTTTCCGCGTCGCCGTTGAGTATCGAATGCGGGATCGAGCAAAGGCCCTCGATGAGTCTGTCGCGCAGCTTACAAAGCTTCGCGGAATTTGCCTCGATCTTGTCGCAAGCCTCGTCAAATGCCGCCGCCATACCCATGATGGCGGGGATATTTTCGGTTCCCGCGCGCTTTCCTCTTTCCTGCGCGCCGCCGTAGATGAGATTCTGCAGAATGATGCCCTTCTTCGCGTAAAGAACGCCGATACCCTTGGGTCCGTGGAACTTATGTGCCGACATAGAGAGAAGGTCAATATTCATTTCCTTTACATCGATGGGAACAGCACCTGCTGCCTGCACGGCATCCGTGTGGAAATACACTCCCTTTTCACGGCAGATAGCACCGATTTCCTTAATGGGGTTAATTGTGCCTATTTCGTTATTGGCAAACATTACAGAAACAAGAATTGTTTCGTGTGTGATTGC
Organism: Eubacteriales bacterium; assembly: GCA_045541375.1. Taxonomy (GTDB): domain Bacteria; phylum Bacillota; class Clostridia; order Oscillospirales; family CAG-272; genus CAG-390. The sequence continues at coordinate 26,024 of JAZQJB010000035.1, forward strand.
ACTTTCAATATCTTTCGGGTTTACCATGCCGAATTCATCAACAGGAACATAAGTTACCTTAAACC
>JAZQJB010000036.1:0-7223 GCA_045541375.1 Eubacteriales bacterium
GCTGGCAAGGCGACGATGTCAAGGGGTTTGAAGGCTCCGGCACTCTTGACGGAGGCATACAAGCAACGGGTAATTATCCGGGAGCTGCAAGGAATCCCGAAGAATTGATCGCCGACCTCGACAAAGCGCTCTCTCTCATGCCCGGTGCGATGAGAATAAATCTTCATGCAAGCTATGCCATTTTCAGCGAAGAGAATCGCGCTGACAGAGATGCTCTTCTCCCTGAGCATTTTGAAAAATGGGCAGATTATGCAGTTGAGCACGGACTTGGTCTCGACTTCAATCCCACCTTCTTCTCTCATCCCATAGTTAAGGATGGACTCACCCTTTCAAGCCCCGACGATGAAACAAGAGCGTTTTGGATCAGACACGGAATTGCTTGTCTTCGCATCGGTGAATATTTTGCAAAGCGCACAGGTAAGAAATGCCTCATAAACTTCTGGATGCCCGATGGACTCAAAGAAATCCCGGCTGACAGATATTCACCTCGTGCAAGAATGGCTGATTCTCTTGACAAGATTCTTGCCGCGGGTTACGACAAAGATCTCGTTGACATTTCGCTTGAGTCCAAGGTCTTCGGTATCGGTCTTGAATCCTACACAGTTGGTTCCGCAGAATTCTGCCTCGAGTATTCCGCAACACGTGGACTTGTTCCTCTTATGGACAACGGTCACTATCATCCCACAGAGCAGGTGGCGGATAAGATTCCCTCTATGCTTCTCTTCAACGACAGAATTGCTCTGCACGTAACACGATGTGTAAGATGGGACTCCGACCACGTAGTTCGCTACGACGATGAAACTCGTGAGATCATTCGTGAAGTCGTCAGATGCGGTGGGATTGATAAGACTTACATCGCGCTAGATTATTTCGACGCAAGCATTAACCGAATCGCAGCTTGGGTAAGCGGTCTTCGTGCTGCAAGAAAGGCGCTCCTTAATGCCCTTCTGACTCCCGAAAAGCTTTTGGCTGATTATCAGAACAGTGCGGATTATACTTCACTCCTTGTTGTTTCCGAAGAGATCAAGACCGCTCCATTCGGTGCAGTTTGGGAAGAGCTCTGTGCAAGAGCAAATATGCCCGCAGGACTTGCTTGGTTCGACGAAGTCAAAAAATATGAAAAAGAAGTTCTCTTAAACAGAAATTAAGTGAGGTACAGAAATGCTTTACAAGAAAAAAGATGCGGCGCTTCTTGACAGCGCACTATTTGAAAATCCTACCGCTGAATATCGCGGTACGCCTTTTTGGGCATGGAACTGTAAGCTTGACAAAGATGAGCTGCTTCGCCAGATCGAAGTATTCAAGCAGATGGGGCTCGGTGGCTTCCACATGCACGTTCGTTCGGGTATGGCAACAGAATATCTTTCAGATGAATTTATGGATCTCATCCGCGCCTGCGCTGAAAAAGCAAAAACAGAAGATATGCTCGCATATCTTTATGATGAGGACAGATGGCCTTCCGGATTCGCAGGCGGTCTTGTAACAAAAGATCCTCAATACCGCATCAACTACCTCCTTTTCACACCTAATTCATATGAAGAAGAAGGCGGCAAAACTCACGTTGGTGATGAGCAGGCAAAAGCTACACGCTCAGGTAGAGGAAGACTTATCGGAAAGTATGATATAGTTCTCAACGACGAGGGTAAGCTTGCTTCTTACAAGAAGATAGACGACGAGAACCTTGCTGAAGGTAAGGTTTGGTATGCTTATAATGAGTCACCTCATGAAGCGGCAAGATACAACGGCTATACTTATGTTGACACGATGAACAAGGCTGCTATAGACAAGTTTATCGAAATCACACACGAAAGATACAAGGAATGCGTTGGAGATATGTTCGGCGACACAGTTCCTTCGATCTTCACAGACGAACCCCAGTTCACTCACAAGAAGACCCTTCCCTTCGCTGAATCCGAAGTTGACGTAACGCTTCCTTGGACGCCTGATCTTGAGGATACTTTCAAGGCTACTTATGGTAAATCGCTTGTTGATCATATCCCCGAGCTCATTTGGGAGCTTTCCGAGGGTGTCTCTCAGATCAGATATTTCTATCATGACCACGCTTGCGAGCGTTTTGCTACAAGCTTTGCAGACAACATCGGCAACTGGTGCAAGAACAACGGCATCGCTCTTACCGGTCATATGATGAAGGAGCCTACTCTTGATTCACAGACAATGGCAGTAGGTGAAGCTATGCGCTCTCTCCGTGCTTTTGAAATTCCTGGAATCGATATGCTCGCAAACAGATATGAATACTCCACCGCAAAACAGGCATCTTCAGTTGCTCACCAGTACGGTCGTGAAGGCGTAATGAGCGAGCTTTACGGTGTAACCGGTTGGGATTATGACTTCAGAGGTCACAAGATGCAGGGCGACTGGCAGGCGGCACTTGGCATCACTCTCCGCGTGCCTCACCTTTCTTGGGTATCCATGGAGGGCGAAGCAAAGCGCGACTATCCCGCAACCATCAGCTATCAGTCCCCTTGGTTTGACAAATACTCCTATATCGAAGATCACTTTGCAAGAGTAAACACAGCTCTCGTGCGCGGCACACCCAACATCAAGGTTGGCGTTATTCATCCCGTAGAATCCCTTTGGGTACATTGGGGACCTTCCTCGCAGACCGCTCTTGAACGTCAGAAGCTTGATAAGTGCTTTGAGGACGTTACGAAGTGGCTTCTCTTTGGCTCTATCGACTTTGATTATATCAGCGAATCGCTCCTTCCCGCACTTTGCGAAAAGGGCGAAAATCCAATCAAGGTCGGAAAGATGACATACGACGTTATCATCGTTCCCGCTTGCGAGACCATCCGCTCCACCACCCTCAAGCTTCTTGAAGGATTTGCAGCAAACGGCGGTAAGCTCGTATTTATGGGCAACGCTCCCAAGTACGTTGATGCAGCGATATCAGATTCAGGAGTAAAACTCTGCGAAAAGGCTACTCATATAGAATTCACAAGAACAGACCTTCTTCGTGAACTTGAAGATTACAGAACTATCGACATTCGTAATTCCAACGGTTATTATTCAGAAAACCTCGTCCATCATATCCGCAAAGACGGCGATTCGATGTGGCTCTTTGTAGCGCAGGGTAAGCCCTCGCCCAACGACGATTGCTCCTCGAAGCAGGCTGTTAAGATCACTGTTCGCGGTCTTTGGACTCCCACACTTTATAACACACTTGACGGAGCTATTACACCCATCGCTTGCACGTACATCGGCGGCAATACCGTTATTGACTATGCTCTTTGGGCGCATGACAGCCTCCTTCTGAAGCTTGATCCCAATCCCGATGCGATCGCACCCGAAATTGAAGCTAAGAAGAAAGCAAAGCTCATCCAGCAGCCCAGACAGATCATCAGCGAAGCAAGATTCACTCTCGGCGAGCCCAATGCTCTCCTCCTTGATATGGCTGAATATTCCCTTGATGGTGAGGAATTCAACGGCGAAGAAGAGATTCTCCGCGCGGATTCCGCTTGCCGACGCAAACTCGGTTGGGAGCCTTGGGGCGGAAGCGCAAATCAGCCTTGGTGCCTCCCCGCTATCCCGCCCGAGCACACCATCACGCTTCGCTTCAAGATCAACAGTGAGATCGAAGTAAGCGGCGCATCGCTCGCGCTCGAAATGGCAGAAGCAAGCAAGATCACATTCAACGGCGTTGAAGTTCCCTCTGTTGTTACGGGTTACTTTACCGACAAGTCTATCAAGACGGTAGCAATGCCGACCATCCCCGCAGGAACTTCCGAGCTCATTATCGTTCAGCCCTTCGGTCACAGAACAGCTACCGAGTGGTGCTATCTGCTCGGCGAATTCGGTGTTCGCGTTGATGGTATGAAGAAGACCATTACCAAGCTTCCCGAGACACTCGGATTTGCTTCGATCACTACACAGGGACTTCCCTTCTACAGCGGCAAGTTGACTTATGAGTTTGACATCGATAATGAAGTTGAAGGCAACGGCATTGAGATTAGACTTCACCAGTACCGTGCGGCTCTCTACTCGGTTTCCGTTGACGGCGACGAACCTACCATCGGTGCATTCGCTCCCTACGTTGTCACTCGCGACAATCTCTCCAAGGGCAAGCACACCGTACAGGCAACGCTCTACATCAACCGTACAAACGCCTTCTCGCATCTCCATTGCTCCGACCCGACACTTTCATACCCGAGTCCCGCCGCATGGCGCACAGACGGCGACAGATGGTGCTATGAGTACAGACTCAAGCCCGAAGGTCTGCTTGTAACTCCCAGACTTGCGGTTATTGATAATCAGTAATAAGCAATATAAAAAATCCGATAGGACGATTGGCCTATCGGATTTTTTGCTTTCAATGAGAACAGTTTTTCAAAACCATCCTCTGAAAATATAATTATTTCTCAATAATCTCGCGCTTCTTTGCAACAAGAACAGCGCCCGCAAGAGACAGTATGGTAACAGCGACAAAAATGATGGCAGAATCGCCGGTATCTACCGATCCCTCGGGTTCTGTGCTCTCGGGAGCAGACTCAACGAAATTGAATACGGCTCCGTTGATAGTTGCAGAATCAGCGGCGTTGATCACGTCGTCAATAGCTTTGGCTGCGGCTGCGATAACCGATGCATCTGCTTCTACAGTACAGTTTGTTGCAGGGTTTGTAGCAGCCATCCAACCCTTGAATGTTTTTGTGGTAGTAACAGAATCCTTAAGATGCGTGGTATCCTTTGCGTTATTCATAACGCCCACAATACCTCCGGGGTTGTGTCCGGTCTTATTCTCATCGAAGGTGGAAATATTACCGCTATTATAACTATTCATAACAACTACGCCTTCCTTATTGGTGTAGCCAAGAACACCGCCTGCGTAAGGAAGCGAGGAGGAGGAAGTGGACTTGGATGTTACGTCAGCAACGTTTGCACAGTTGTTGATAGTGGCATTTGCTGCTGCAGAGCATCCGATAACGCCACCGGTGTAATTCGCGTGTGCGCCGTCGGAAACTACTGTGCCGTTATTAATGCAATTCTCGATCTTAAGCGCAATCTTGGAGCTTGCGGTTGCACCAATAACGCCACCACAGTATACATCCTTTGTTGCGGTGCTCTTTGCAGTAATATTACCGTTGTTTACGCAATTGATAACATCGCAGTCCGGCGCGTATGCGGTAACGCCTGCGATTGTAAGCTTCGATCCATCTACGGTTGCGGAAATATCACCGTAGTTTACGCAATTGATTACGTTAACATATCCTGTTCTGGCAAGTACTGCGCCGATAATAATATCACCGGTAATGCCCTTGCCGGTTGTATCGATTGTCATATCAACGTCTACCTTACAGTTGGCAAGAAGAATCTTATTGGGATTGCTGTTGCTCTGCTGGCACCATCCAAGAAGCGCACCCGAATAGATATCGCCTACTCTGGAACCGCCTTCCATCTTACCTTCAAGAGTAATGTTGATAAGTCCGGGAGTGAAATCTGCAGTAGTGGTCATATAAGCAAAGAGACCGCCAAATCTGTAGCTGAACGTCTGATAGAAGTTTACGATCTTGTAGCCGTTACCGTCATACAGACCGATGAAGGGCTTAGCAGTTCTTTCGCCGATAGGAGTCCATTCCTTGTTGCCAAGGTCAATATCAGCGGTCTGCTTGAAGTACTTGCCCTCAAACTTGTTGCCTTCGTTAACCTGAACCTGAATGTACTTAAGGTCCTCCGCGGACTCAACGAGATAAGGAGATGACGCAGTTCCTTCGCCCTTAAGAGACGCAGATGCAGTTGTGCCATCCCAGGCTGCCGCGCTTGTTGTTACGATCAGCATGGAAAGCATCATAGTTAAAACGAGGAGAGATGCGATAAATTTCTTCATGGTAAATATCCTTTCTTATTTTGAGTGTCATTACTTGAATGTACAAAATAATTATACCACAAATAACAGTATTTGTCAACAACTGATATACGATCTATATGATAAATATTCATATTATATTAACTTTATCAAAAATTGATTTTATAAATAACCGATAAGTATAAAGACCCATCGTTTTTCTTGACAATCTAATTATCTATTCTGAAGATTCATTTTTTAGACAAAACGTCATCCACATAATTAAATACAGAAAGAAAATTTTGCTGCGTTTTACCTTTCAGCACACCGTCATTCAAGTGAATCCACCAAGTACGAATCATTGGATATAAATCACACTCTTTTATCGGAGGATAAGCTTTAATTCTCATATTTATGTTTTTAGAATTAATTTGATATATCGGAATAACTTGTGCATTTCCTTTTATCGAATCAATAAAACTACGATCTGCTTCATAAATTGTTTTGGGAATTATTATGTAATCAGGGGAAAGCATTGATATATCAGCTTCAACATATTTATGTGAATGCTCGAGGAACTTTGGATTACTTGCGTAATCCAGGTTTTGCTTTCCTGTTAATGAGTGTATTCCGCTGATCGTATATTTGCAATAATTGGCAAAACTGATCTTTTCCAGAAACTCGGCGGGAAGCAATTCTTGATAACCATTAAGTTTGCAAAAAATATAATATGCAACCAGTGCTAAACCGCCATCAGTAATAGGCTGAATGTGCACGTTAGGATAAAATACATTTGATTTCGCAACAGAATCGTCAAAGAAGATTCTATGCCTGTTTATTGCAAATTCGTCATCATCAAGATAGGGGTTGTTATTCAAATGATATTTTGATAAGTTCTCCGCACTTGCATACAACAAGATTTTTGATTCTTGATGCAAATAATCCTTACCGATGAATGGGATCGGGCAATGGATTAGTTCAATATTACGATCGCCTAACTTATGAACCGCCCAATCGGGTGAATTATTCTTATCTATAAATATTTTTTTATAAATATTTCGCAGTCGATTTTTCACGATAAACACCAACCTTAATATTGCAAAAAATAAGCATAGAGTGCGGTACAGAAAAACTGGAATCTGAACCACTGATTCGCGCATAATTAAGCTTTAACCTAAAACGAGCAATAGCGCGAATCTTTTGCTTTCGCAAGCGAAAGCAAGTGGCTCAATTCAACATACCGGTTTCACCATAGAGAAAAGCACACCGCGGTGCGGGCAACAGGAATCTGAACCACCGATTCGCGCATAATTAAGCTTTAACCTAAAACGAGCAATAGCGCGAATCTTTTGCTTTCGCAAGCGAAAGCAAGTGGCTCAATTCAACATACCGGTTTCACCATAGAGAAAAGCACACCGCGGTGCGG
>JAZQJB010000037.1:0-29162 GCA_045541375.1 Eubacteriales bacterium
ATCGCCAAAATAGCATTATTTCTATAGTTGAAAATCGAAGATAAATTGACGATAGCGGTAATTTATCTTCCAATCAAACTTGCTATCAACATAAAAAATTTATTGTTGATAAGTACGCTTGTCGTTCGTGCAATGCAGACGGCGCTCTCCTCATTCACCGCTCCTCGCGGTCCCCTTTCCCCGCTGGGGAACGCTTAAGGGTTGGGCGCTAATCGTTAGCTATTCAGCGAAGATGTTATAGCAATATAATTTTGCATATCAAATTGGAATATTTTATTAAAAAAGTTTGCAGAAACTCCATTACGAGCACAAAATAATTATAAAAAAATATTCCAATCTGCCCAAACAAAATTATAGCAATAACCGATGTTCGCTGAATAACAAAGAAGTTTGCAGATACCCCCTTGCGTTCCCCAGCGGGGAAAGGGGACCGCGAGGAGCGGTGAATGAGGAGAGCGGAGTCTGTACTGCAGAAAGGATATGTGTGCTTTAAGATTATAATTTTCTTAATTTGACTGCGTTTCAAACCAATCGCTGTAAAAGTTATTCATTCAACAGCATTTCTATTTCTGCCCGCTGCTCCTTTGTGTATTCATAAATCGTTGAGTTAAACCACTTGGTTTCAAGGAAATCATCAGCAAAAGCATCAATTATCTTTTGAGCAATTTTGAATTGTAATTTGGCTTTTTCGGCTTCGCCACTTTCCTTCAAATGCTTGCCTGCAATAATCAGCATATCTATTAAGTCTTCGGCGGATATATTCTTTTGCTTTTGAGCCGCTTCATAGCTATCCTCGCCGCTCAACAAAGATGCCATTAATTCCAATTTAGTAAAATAAATTTCGGGAATCCTCTCAAGAGTGGGCTTGATCAAATCATTTTGCCCGTTTTCCTTATAACACGTTGCAAGAATACGGCAGGCATCATATTTTACTGAATCGTCTTTGGTTGATTCTATGAGTGATTTAGAAAGAGTAATCACCTCATCTGCTCTTGCTTGATAATCCAATGTATAAAGCAAGTTGTTCAATATGATGTCATTTCCGGGAAATCTCTGCAATCCGTCGCGCAAAATACGCTCTGATTTGGCCGTATCTGAAAAACGATACCTGTATGCTTCATTACAGATAGATTCAACCTGTTTTTCCATTTCGATCAAATTAAAATCAAAAAGTTCGTCGGTTGAAACACCGAAAAAAGATGCGATTGCGGGAATCAGAGTTACATCCGGCATTGTGTTTCCGTTTTCCCATTTTGAAACAGCCTGAAATGATACTCCGAGATAGTTGGCAAAAACCTCTTGAGATATGTTCTTCTGCTTTCTCAACAATTTTATTTTTTCACCGAGTTTAATCATGGTAGTTCCTCCGAATTGTTTTGGATCAGCGCTTATCCTGACATTATTATAGCATATTTATTTTGAAAAGCAATAACTTGTTTGGAGAGAATTTTTCTAACGCTGGTTGAATATTTAAGCATAAAACAACGGAATAACCGAAAAAATTCGATTATTCCGTTTTCTTCTTTTAGATTTAAATTTCAAGCACGTCCCCATCATTCGGGTGCAGTATTTCAAATGAATACTTTCCCGAAGCCGCAAGTTCTTCGATGTCTCCGAATTTGCGCTCGGAGGCGTGGGTGAAGCAGAAGCGCTTGGTCTTCACGCGGTCGAGGTAGGGCGTCAGCTCGGGGATGCCGAAGTGCGCGAGCTCGCAGACGATGAGGTCGTATTCCTTTTCAAATGCTACCTTCGGGAAATCGTCTTTTGCAAGCTTCTGTGACATATCGCCCGTGAACAGGATGCGCTTGCCTTCAATCTCAATGTCCATCGCAGCGCTCAGGTGCGCGTCGTTTATGTGTTTTGTCGGGATATAGGAAAGCTTGATGTTTTCGTCCTCGAATTTTGTTTCTGCCGTGGCAAGATGCAGACGAAGACGGTCCTCGGGGAATTTTGCGCCGGGGGATACTGCATTCAGAACCGCGTGGATAGCGTCAATGACAGCTTGCGAGGTCAGATAAACGTCGTAATTCGAGTTCTTCCAATACCACTGTGAAAGATCGATGAAGTGGAAAATGCCGTTTATATGGTCGCCGTGGCAATGCGTGGTGAAGATCGCGCGGACATCCTCGTATTTTACGCCTGCGCGCAAAACTTCGTCGTAAATTGGCGCACCCGCGTCGATTATATATGCGGCGCCGTTTGTTTGTATCATAGTAGAAGAGCAATGTCTTTCCGCCGAGGGAACACCGTGAGATGTGCCCATAAATGTAATTTTCATTATATTTCTCCTAATAAAATGTCTCCCGATGTTCGGGAGACATTTGGTTTATTCGGTAGTCACTCCGAATGATTTAAGATTTTCAATTCCGAGCTTGATGCCTTCGATACAGTCGTTCGGACCTTCGTATTCGATCGAAACGTAGCCGTCATAGCCTGCCTTTTTTAGGATGGCGATGCAACGTTTGACGGGAATGTCGCCCTCGCCGACGGCACAGCCGACAAGTTTGCGGCAGCCGCGGGTGTGGTAGCCCGTCGCGAAGTCCTCGTCGAATTCGTGAACGAACCAGTCCTTTGCGTGAACGTGGAAGGCATAGGGAGCGAGTCGGGAAACAGCCATTGCGCTGTCCTCGTCAACGCAGGCGAAGTTGCCCATATCGACGAGCAGACCGTAGTTTTCGTGTCCGACAGCATTGAAGAGCTTTTCAACGCGGTAGCTGTCCTGGGCGATCTGACCGTGGTTTTCGGAGCAGGTCCTGATGCCGAGGGTGGCGGCATACTCGGTGACCTTGCGGGCGTTATCGGCGATGGTGGGGAGCATCAACTCGAAGGAGCGCGCGTCCGCCTCCTTGCCGTAAGCCCAGCAAACGTCGTGGCGCATTACCTTCGCCCCGAGGATCGCGGCAACGTCAAGCTGATCGCAAAGACGCTTGATCTCTTTTTCGGCATCTTCACCTTTCTTGAAAAGGTTCGCGCCGATGGTGTATGCGTTGATATCCATACCGTACTTGTCAGCCTCGGCACGGATGAGCTTTGCGTATTCCTTCTGCTCCTCAAGAGTGGGAGCCTTGCCCTGCTCGGGGCAGAGATCGATGAATTCTATCGCGCGCAGACCGAGGTCGTAAGCCGCCTTGACGGTGTCAAGCTGCGAAAGCTTGCCTGCGCGGATATACTGCTGGAATGAATATGAGCTGACGGAAATCTTCATAATCAGAGACCTGCCATGCTCTTCTTGAGGTGCTCAACGGCGATTCCGATGTCTGCTGCGGGATCTTCGCCGCACTCGCGCTCGATGGTGAGGAAGCCCTTGTAGCCGATATCCTTGAGAGCCGCGAGGTAAGCGGGGAAGTCAACGCTACCCTGACCGAGCGGAACTTCCTGATAGAACTTCTTGCCCTGGAACTCTTCCGGAACGGGATGAACGACGCGGTAAACGATCTCGGGTCCAACGTCGAGGAGCTTAACGCCGTCCTTTGCGTGGGTGTGAACGATGTACTTCTGAAGATTATAAACAGCCTGCACGGGGTCGTCGCCGGTTACCATTACGAGGTTTGCGGGGTCGAGGTTGACGGAAACTCCTGTCGAGCCGAGCGAATCGAGGAATTCCTTGAGAACGATGCTTCTCTCGGGACCTGTTTCGATAGCGAACTTCGCGCCAACGCTGTCGGCGTACATAGCAAGCTCGTGGCAAGCCTCCTGAAGGATCTTGTAACGCTCGTGGTTCTTGTCCTCGGGAACAACGCCGATGTGAGTGGTTACAACACCGGTTTCGAGATCGGCGCACATATCGATGATGCGCTTGGATTTTTCGATCTTCTCGGGATTGAGCTCGGGATGAGTGAATCCGCCGCCGCCAAGGTCGCCGCAGATAGCGGAGAACTTGAGACCGTGACCCTTTGCGAAGTTGAGAAGCTCGCGGCGATCTTCTTTAGAGAAGTTCTCGGGAGCGTGAATGCCCTTTGTGCAGTAGATCTGAAGACCCTCGATACCCATCGAAGCCGCCTTCTTTATTGCTTCATGTGTCTCCATCTTAAAGGAGTCAACGATCGCGCCAATAGGAAAATAACCCATGATATACCTCCAAAAAATTAAAGTTTGATTTCTTCGCCGCGTTCTGCAGACTGGTAAAGTGTGTCAAGCAGACGCATACTGTTGAGAATATTGTCAATGTGAGAACGGTTCTTTTCACCGGTCTTGCAAGCCTCGAAGAATGCCTCGTCCTCGCAAAGATACATGTTGGGAATGTCATATTCGGGCTCGAAGGACTCGAGAGTGTCGCCCGAATAGAAGGTGAACTTCTTGCCGTAGGCAAGGCGTGCGCCGCCCTTGTCACCCATAAAGTCGATGAACATTTCGTTCTGACCGATGTTCTGCGCCCAAGCACCGTTGAAGGTGATCGAGGAGCCCGAAGTGCGGATGAAGCCCGTGATCATATCGTCAACGTCGTTGGTTCCCTCGGGATCCATAGTGTCCTCCGCCCACATGCTCTTGTAGGTATAGGACTTGATGTCCTTTGCCATCTCGTTGTAAGCGTTGCAGGAGAGGGTTTTCAGCTCGGGTGAGCCGAGAATGTAGAGAATGAGGTCGAAGAAGTGAACGCCCCAGTCGATAAGAACACCGCCGCCCGATTCTGCCTTGGTGGTGAATGCACCGCCGAGACCGGGGATGGAACGGTGAGAGCGGAAGGAGCAATAAACGTGGTAGATGTTACCGAATTCGCCGCGCTCGTTCATCTCGCGAAGCATTTCAACCGACTTGTGATAGCGGTTGCAAACGCCGATGTTGAGCATCTTGCCGCGCTTGTTAGCCTCGTCAGCCATCTCGCAGGAGAGGGCGTAGTTGACGGTAACGGGCTTTTCGCAGAAGACATGCTTGTCTGCGCGGAGAGCATCCATCGTTACGGTGTAGTGCGCGAAGTTGGGTGTGAGAACGAAAACAGCCTCAACCTCGGGGTCAGCGAGGGCGATCTTGTAGTCCGTAATGGCGTTCTCAACCATTTCGTATTTTTCTTTCATCTGCTGTGCCTTCTCGAGGATGAGGTCGCAGGCATACTTGATGCGAAGACCTTCAACCTTCGAAAGCGCGGGGAAATGCGCGTTCTGGGCAATTCTGCCGCAGCCGATAATTGCTATTACCATAAATTTTGACTCCTTTCGGAATATAAAAGATATTAAGTTAATTATAGCATATTATTAATGCTAAATCAAGCTTTTTTGAAGTTTTTTGCAACAAAAAATGCCCTGCCGAAGCAGAGCATTTTGATTTATTCGGAAATGAGTCTGTTGATCCAGATGCCCTTTTTGATAAGGATGTAACCGACGATGCACTTTGTAAGATCGAGGAGCTGAACGCATAGGTAGATGGTGAGGATCGACATACCCGTGAAGTGAGCGGTGATGAAGGCGAAGGGAATTGTGACTCCCCAAGTGAATCCGCAGTCGAAAATGAAGGTGAGAAGTGTCTTTCCGCCCGAACGAAGGGTGAAATAAACCGCGTGCGCAAAGGCAAAGATGGGCATTGTGCAGGCAACGATGAAGAGCATCGATCCCGCAAGCTCACGGGTGGTCTCGCTTGCCTCATAGAATTGAGGAATAATACCCGAGCAGAGCGCAAGTGCGGTACCCATTACAAGACAGGATGCGACAGAGAGCGCGAAAAGCTTCCAAACCGAGGTCTTGGCTTCTTCGATCTCATCTGCACCAAGGTGCTGACCGAGGATGATGGCGATCGCGCTGCCCATCGAGAAGCATACAACGTTGAAGAGGTTGAGTACTGTCGAAGAGATATTCGCGGCGGCAACGCATTCGAGTCCGCGGACGGAATAGCACTGCAGAAGGATCGCCATACCGAAGGACCAAAGGAATTCGTTGAGAAGCAGGGGCGAGCCCTTCTTGAGCATTTCGACGCAAAGTGCGGCGGGAATCTTCGCGGTGCGGTAAACGCCTACGAAGGAGGGATACTTGTTCTTTCTTGCGTGAGTGATGATGACGAGCATGAACATCTCGACAAATCTCGAGACGACAGTTGCGATAGCCGCACCTGCAACTCCCATCGGGGCAAAGGGAAGGAAGGAGAGTCCCTCGTTACCGAAAATGAGGATATAGTTGAGAACGAGGTTGACGAGGATCGCAACGACACCGCCGATCATGGGAAGCTTGGTTTCGCCTTCCTCGCGGAGAGTCGAGCCGTAGACCTGCGAGATCGCAAAGGGCGCAAGTCCGATGAGCATTATGTAAAGGTAGTCGAGCGCGTGGGTGAGCATCATCTCGGCATCTGCGGGGGATGTGTCCTCGGCGATGTAGAGCTTAAGCAGCGGCACGGGGATCGCGATGAAGATGGTAAGACCCAGAATCAGCATTGCAAGTGAGAGATAATTCTTCGCGCGGATGGTGCGTCGCACGCCCGCGGAGTCCTTCGCGCCCGCAAACTGTGCGGTGAAGATGCCGATACCCGAAAGTCCGCCGAAGATGCAAAGGTTGAAGACGAAAAGAAGCTGGTTGACGATTGCAACCGCCGACATTTCGATCTCGCCGATGCGTCCGACCATTACGTTATCGACAAGGCTGACGGCATTGGTAAAGGTGTTTTGAATTACAATGGGGATGAGAATGGCGATGACGCGCTTGTAAAACGCACGGTCACCAACCAAGGTGTTTTTGACTTTCGAAAGAACTTTTGACATAATAATTCTCCATGGATATGATACTATGGAATTATATCATAAATCGCGTAAAGATTCAAGTCCGATGCGGATAAAAATTGGATTTTTTGAGAAAAATATTATAAAAATTGTTGAAATTTCCTCACTTTTATGATATACTGAATTATATATGTTTCGGAGGTAAAAATTATGAAATATAAATGCCATGTCTGCGGTGAGATCTTTGAGATCCCCGCGGGTGAAGAAGTTATCTGCCCCCTTTGCTATGCCTCGGGTGACGTTATCGAAAAGCTTGAGGACGAGATCAAGGAACTGCCCGTCGGTGATAAAAGCGCGGTTTACAATATCGGCTACGGTCTTTACGTTGTCACCTCAAATGACGGCAAAAAGGACAACGGTATGATCTGCAACACAGTCGTTCAGCTCACAAGTGACCCCATGCGCGTTCTTGTTTCGATCAACAAGGCGAATTACACGCACGACGTTGTCAAGGAAACAAGACTTATGAACGTTTGTCCCATTTCCGAAAGCGCGCCTTTCTCGGTTTTTGAGCGTTTCGGATTCAAGAGCGGCCGCGATACCGATAAGTTTGAGGGCTGTGCTTTCCTGCGCTCCGAAAACGAACTCGCTGTTCCCACGGAGAACGTAAATTCCTATATGTCGCTTTGGGTCGAAAGCTATCAGGAGGTCGGCACGCACGGAATTTTCATCTGTCTGCTGACCGAATCGGGCAAGCTCAACACCGAGCCCACAATGTCCTATGCTTACTACCACGCAAACGTCAAGCCGAAGAAGGCTCCTTCGAAGAAGAAGGGATTTGTCTGCAAGATCTGCGGTTGGGAATACGAGGGCGACACTCTGCCCGACGATATCGTTTGCCCCATCTGCAAACACGGCGCATCAGATTTTGAGCCTATTAAATAAGAAAAGAAGAAAAATAAATGGACTGTAAACTCTATTCCGCATATCTGAATATTCTCCGCGAGGAACTTGTGCCCGCTATGGGATGCACCGAGCCGATCGCGCTTGCTTATGCAGCGGCATCCGCGCGTGCTCTTCTCGGCAAAATGCCCGAGAGGGTAGAAGTCGAGGTCAGCGGAAATCTGATCAAGAATGCAATGGGCGTGACCGTGCCGAACACCGACGGAATGCGTGGCATCGAGGCGGCTGTCGCGGCGGGTATCGTTGCGGGCGACGAGAAGAGAAGACTCGAATGCATCGCGTCGGTCAATGACTCCGATCGCGAAAGTATCCGCGCGTATCTTGCAAAAAATATCATAACCGTCGAGCTTTGCGAAAGCGAGCTTGCCTTCGATTGCACCGTAAAGGTCGAGGCGGGCGGCGAAAGTGCGCTCATCCGTATGGCAAACGCGCACACAAATATCGTCCACCGCGAGAAAAACGGCGAGGTCATCAGCGATACGCCCGTCACTTGCGAGAGCGAGGACGGAATGTCGTCGCACGAGTGCCTGACGGTTGAGAATATCATAAAATTTGCGGAAGAGGTCGAGCTTTCCGACGTTGAAGAGCTCCTTTCAAGACAGATCGAGTGCAACAGCGCGATCTCGGCTGAAGGACTGAAGAATCCTTGGGGCGCGTGCATCGGACAGACTCTCCTCAAATGCGCGGGCGATGACCTTATGAACAAAGCGAAGGCACGTGCCGCTGCGGGAAGTGACGCGAGAATGAACGGCTGCGCTATGCCCGTTGTTATTCTTTCGGGAAGCGGAAACCAGGGAATAACGGCGTCCTTGCCCGTCATTACATATGCAGAAGAACAGGGAAGAAGCCGCGAGGAGCTGCTCCGCGCGCTTGTGGTTTCCGATCTTTGCACGATCCATCTGAAGACCTACATCGGCAGACTATCCGCATTTTGCGGCGCGGTCTGCGCGGGTGCGGGTGCGGGCGCGGGAATCTGTTTCCTTGAGGGCGGCAGAATGCGCGAGGTCGCGCACACTCTCGTAAATGCACTCGGGATCTCGAGCGGTATCGTCTGCGACGGCGCAAAGGCGTCCTGCGCGGGCAAGATCGCGCTTGCGGTCGAGGCGGGCATTCTCGGTTGGGAGATGTTCAAAAACGGCGGCAAGCAGTTTTACAGCGGCGAGGGTATCATCACCAAGGGCGTTGAAAACACCATCCGCAACGTCGGCATCCTCGGTCACGACGGCATGAAGGCGACCGACCGCACCATTATGGATATCATGCTCAAAAAGATGTGTTGATTAAGAATTAATAAAGATTATCTTAACCCGATTGACTTCCACTTCCTTTTGGTATATAATAGTATCGAAAGGAAGTGATGTCAATGGGAAAGAGAAGAATGACGGTAGTTTTGTGCATCTGTGCGGCGGTCGTTTTGACGTCCGCGGTGATGCTCTACCGTCATTTTCATATATACAGCGCCGAGGATTTCGGCTTTGAGGATATAAAAAGTCCAAACGATGCCGACGGCGACGGGATCGACGATTACACCGATATGGTCGAGGGCGCGCGGGCTTATATAGCAACAGATCCGCAATATAAGAGCGCCTATTACGCGGGCGGTTACCCGACCGACGGCTACGGCGTGTGTACCGACGTGATATGGCAGGCGTTCAAGGCGGCGGGGTACACCTTGAAAGATATGGTCGACGCCGATATTGACGCGCGTCACTCGGCGTATTTTGGCGAGGGCGAGTATTCGGATTCGAACATCGACTTCCGCAGATGCCGCAATCTGCTCGTCTTCTTCCGCGAGCACGCCACGGAGCTTACAACTTCGACCTCGAATCCCGAGGATTGGATGCCCGGCGACATCGTGCTTTACGATGGTCACATAGCTATCTGCTCCGATAAGCGCAACGCGCGAGGTCTGCCCTATATCATCCACCTCGGCAACCCGATCGAAAACGGCGTCGAAGCCGATCAACTCACCAAGACCTACGGCGGTGATATAATCGGGCATTTCAGATATTGTCCACAAAAATAAAGGAGTCAAATTTCGACTCCTTTATTTTATGCTTTCAATGAAAGATTTCAAATCAAACACCGCGATTTTGCTTTCGGTTACGGTATCGCCGATGTTAAGTGAGCGGTTTACTGTGTCCGAAGCGGTTGTTGGGAATTTGTCAAAGACTATGAATCGTTTTGCATTCTCGATTTTCGGCGGTGCAATGCGGATGATTCCCGCGAGCTTGACCTCGGCGGATTTTGTCACTTTTGCAATATCACGCCCACTTCTCACCGCACCAACGGTCGTTTTGTAAAGCTCAATGCGGTTTTCGTTGGCAAAATGGTATTTATAATAGCTCTTTTTCCTCATAAGAACGCAGATCTCAAGTGTTTCCTTGTGGTTTTCGGCAACTATGTAGACCTTGCCGATTCCCAAACGTGATTTCTTGATTTCGTATTTGTTTTCGCGCAATTCTTTTTTGACCTTACCTGCAAATACTGCAAGTTTTATTAGTTTGACGATCAGTATAATAAGAATGATCGACGCGATAGCCATAAGAAGCTCGGGGTTGCGTATCTCGGTGCTTCCCGTTTCGGGGACGAAGAGGAGAAAGGCGATAAAAAATAATATGAAGTAAACGACATATTTCATTGTGTCCTCCGTTTTAATCGAACTTGAAATAAGATTCTGAGTAATTCCACGCGTCTGCGGGTGAAATCTTCATTTTATCAGAGAGTGACAGAAAAGCGCGAGGCATATTATGAAATCCGCAAATATATCTG
The DNA here is from genome assembly GCA_045541375.1 of Eubacteriales bacterium. Taxonomy (GTDB): domain Bacteria; phylum Bacillota; class Clostridia; order Oscillospirales; family CAG-272; genus CAG-390. The sequence goes on from JAZQJB010000037.1 coordinate 10,373, forward strand.
CGTACCGAGTCCGCGCGTCCGTTTCTCCGTTCGGTTATTTCATATATGCAAGAGGAGAGGATCAGGTTCATACGGAAAAGCAAGTCTTGGTACTCTTGCGACAAATCTGCTTCAGCGGTTGCTTTGTTCAGTAAATCGGATAGTTCGTGGGTCTCAAAATTGAACGTGTTTTTCAAAGTCGAAAGAATGATTTCGGTTTGATCGTCTGTAATGCAATCCATACCTATGCAATGTGTTAGGAATTGCATCGCAGAAAGCGATTTGACAAGTTCATTTCGATTCTTAGTCCAAAACAATTTGCTGTAATTGCGTTTTTTCAATCCGACCGCAGTTTTGTAAAGTATAGCAGCTAATACGTTGCTTCTTGTCATATCTTTATCTCCGTATTATTATTTCAATTTATTATATCATATAAAAATATGAGAGTCAAGTGTGACAAGTGAAATAACGAGAAAACCGCAGACACCTGCGGTTCTCTCGTTATTTCTTCTTTTTATCGTCGATCATATTGCGCAGCGTTTCAAGCGCATCGGTCAGCCCGCCGACGGCGTCGATAATGCCGTATCGGACGGCTTCCTCGCCTGCAAGCACGCTTCCGATGTCGGTTGCGATCTGATCGGGGCGCATCATCAGCTCGCGGAGTGTGTCTGGCTCGGCGCGCGAGTTGCGGCTGATGAAGTTGATTATCCGCTCCTGCATATCGCGGAAATAGGTGAATGTCTGCGGTGCGCCGACCACGGTTCCGCTGATTCGGACGGGGTGGATGGTCATCGTCGCGCTTGGTACTATAAATGACTTCTTCGCCGCTACCGCAAGCGGAACGCCTATCGAATGTCCGCCGCCGAGGACTATCGAAACCGTCGGCTTCGACATACTCGAAACGAGCTCCGCAATCGCAAGTCCCGCCTCAACGTCGCCGCCCATGGTGTTCAGAAGCAGCAGTACGCCGTCGGTGTGCTCATCCTCCTCGAGGGAAACAAGGCGGGGCAGAAGATGCTCGTATTTTGTGCTTTTCTGATTCTCCCCCGCAAGATAGTGCCCCTCGATCTGTCCTACGATGCACATACAATAGATCGATTCGCGCGAGTTTTCGGCAAGCACCATCCCGTCCGGCACGTTATCAAGTGTATTTTCTTCCTTTTTCACTTCGTCTTTGTTTTCTTCGCTCATCATTTTACTCCCGTTTTTTAGTTATTATTTCCGTAAAGAGGGAATATATGCTTGAATCGGGCGAAAAAATGTGGTATAATAATTATATATTTGCCAAAAGAGGTACAAAAATGAAGGTTTGTGAACTTAATCCCAAGAAAGTTTTTGAATATTTCGCGCTCCTTTCGAGCGTGCCGCACGGGTCGGGCAATATGAAGCCGATCGCTACTCTTTGCGAAAATTTCGCAAAGGAGAGAGGGCTTGAATATGTCCGCGATGCGGCTGATAACGTTATCATCAAGAAGTCGGGCACTGCGGGCTATGAGAATGCCGAGCCCGTGATCCTTCAGGGTCACCTTGATATGGTTTGCGCCAAGGATCCCGATTGCGAGAAGGATATGGCGACCGAGCCGATCGAGCTTTACGTTGACGGCGACTATCTCCGCGCGCGCGGAACATCGCTCGGCGGCGACAACATCATCGCGGTTGCCATGATAATGGCTATTCTCGACTCAAACGACATCGCGCATCCTCCCATCGAGGCGGTGTTCACCGTTGATGAAGAGGTCGGTCTCCTCGGCGCGGCGGCACTTGATTTCGGTCTGCTCAAGGGCAAGAAGATGATCAACCTCGACTCCGAGGAAGAAGGTGTTTTCACCGTTTGCTGCGCGGGCGGTGTGAGAGTTAATGCAACGATTCCTCTGACCTTTGAGAGCGTACCCGCGGACAGCGTTGCCTACAAGATCACGGTTTCGGGTCTTATGGGCGGCCATTCGGGCGTTGATATCGACAAGGGACGCGAGAGCGCAAACAGGCTCATCATCCGCTTCCTCAAAAAGCTCGGCGAGCGTGTGCCGTTCGGTCTTTACGCGCTTGAGGGCGGTCAGCTTGACAATGTTATCTGTCCCGAGGCGAATGCCGTTATCGTATTGAAAAATGACGAATCCGAGATCGAAAAACTTCTTGGATCGGCCTCGGAATATGATGCGATCTTCAAGAACGAGCTCGCAGCGGGCGACCCGAACGTCAAAGTCACCGCATCGGTCTGCGAGCTTCCCGCAAGCAGAGTGATCGCGGCTGATACCGCAAGAGCTCTTGCCGCGCTTCATATTCTCCCCTATCATATCCAGCGCATGAGCCGCGATTTTGCGGGTCTTGTTCAGACCTCGCTCAACATGGGCGTGCTCAAGCTGACGGATGCAGAGCTTAAGTTCTCCTATTCCGTTCGTTCCTCTATTGCTTCCGAGAAGCACGATCTTGTTGATAAGATCAAATCTGTTCTCGCACTTTCGTTCCCCGAGGCAAAGATCGACCTCCACGGCGACTATCCCTCTTGGGAATACAAGCGCGATTCCTCCCTGCGTGACGTCATTATGGCGGCGTATTCCGAAACAACCGGCAAGGAAGGCATCGTTGCCGGTACCCACGGCGGACTTGAATGCGGAATCTTCTCCGAGAGCATCAAGGGACTTGACTGCGTTTCAATGGGTCCCAACCTCGCCGAGGTTCATTCCCCCCGCGAAATGCTCGATATCCCCTCCGTCGAAAGACTTTGGGAACTTATGAAGGATATTCTTTCAAAGCTCAAATAATGAATTGAGTTTGCGGATAGAGGGAGAAAAGTGGTCAGTGGTTAGTGGACAGTGGACAGAAAGATGCGAAGTTTGATCTGTAATTTCGTTTAGTGCTTTTATAGTTGAATTACGCAAAGAATATAATAAGTAAATAAATAATCTCGGATATTGGAAGCAGGATTCCAAATATCCGAGATTATTTTTTGTATTATAATTATTTGCTTAACAACGGAGCGATAATTAAAATATAATTACCATCTTTCTGTCCACTGTCTACTGTCCACTGTCCACTTGAATTATTGCCCGTTAGGAACATAAATTCTAAGATGACACGCTGCCTGAGCATAAAGCTTGGAAATATCCGTTTTGGGGTTCGATGCAACGTTCCATACGAGATAGTTCATATCTCCGAGGAAGTTTGCGTCGAGAACGAAGAAGTTCTGCGTTATCATACCCGGGCGTTTGCCGGTGTATTTTGCATCTTCGGTAACAAATCCTTCAAGGCGGTACTGCCAGCCGCTGTCAACGATAAAGATCGTTCCGAGAGGAAGCTCGGAGATCGAGTATTTGCGGTCGCAGCAGACGTTCTGATTATATGTACCTGCGCTCGACTTGGGAACGGTCGTGGTTGCCTTGCTTGTCGAGTTCCAATAGGTGTTCTCGAGATAGTTCCACTCGAGGAGAGTGTACTTCGAAAGGTCAATACTGTTCTGCGCCGCGAGTTTGGTGTCGGCTTCAATGAAGTCTGCGGGGCTGAGCTGGATCGAAGGATCCTCAATGGGAGCGTCGCCTTCGGGGCGAGTGCCCGTGGTAACGGTCGACTGCGTAACTGCAAGGGGGGTCTTGATAGCGGTAGTTACGGCTTCTTTTGCCGCACGGAGCATATCGTCCGTGATCTTTGCGGTCGAGGGATTGTAGGTGATTCCGTCAACCGAACCGCCCGTGATGGCTGCATACCAGGTGAGTCCTGCGATATATCTGCCTATGTAATAGTCAAGGTGATAGCCGTCGCGGGTCAAAGTGTCGCCCATAAAGGATGTGCGCGCGTTCTGGATCGACGTCATACAGGGGATCATAACGTCGAAGTTCAGAGGAGTGATGACCTCGTTTACAACGTTGATGATCATATTATACATCTTCATCTGATCCTTGCCGTAGTTCGGGAAGGAGGAGTGTGTGCTGTCCTGCTGATAAGCCCAGGTCATATTCCAGATGAGCTTTGCATCCGGACAAGCCTTCTTGACTATATCGATCATTTCGTCGAGTCTGCCGTAAGAATTGGTGAGTCCGCAGGTCTTGGAGGTCTGCTGGAGAGAGACATAATCCCATTTTTCGTTATTGAGTGCCTGACTCATTTTGTATCCTTCGGTTTTGATCCAGCCTCTGCCCGTATTCTTGTAATACGTGTAGCTTGCGGAATCGGTTCTGCCGAACTGATAGTGCTGATCGAGCGAGCAGCCGCCGTAGTAAAGATTGCCGAGGGTGATCTCCTCAACTCCGCCGTCCTTCATTATTTCATAAAGGTATTGCATCGAGTCGGTCGAGAAGCTGTTGCCGATGGCAAGTATCTTCAGCGACTTGGGCGGCTCGGTGTTCTTGATCTCTTCAGCGGTGGTTTCTTCAACGGTAGTCGCCGCTTCGGTTGCTTCCGCCGTGGTTTCTGCGGGAGTGGCGGCTCCTTCTGTACCTTCAACAGCGGGAGCAGTTGTTTCGGCGGGTTCGCCTCCGTTGCACGCGCTGAGCGTACAGGGGATGAGCATAATAATTGAAAGAATAAGTGCGGTAAAACGTAATTTCATTTTACTTCTCCTTGGTTATACGCGTATTATTATATAAAATCCGTTTTTTCGGCGGCTTTGCCGACGAAAAAACACCTTTTAGACGAGCAAAGCGAGTCCGCGCGCCGAGGGGAGCTGTCAAAATCTTTGATTTTGACAAGCGGCGATAAGCGCGCGTATCTCGATTGTAAAACGGAGTTTTACAATCGGGATTTATACTCCATATTGCTTGCGTTCTTTTTTCTGTGCCTCGAATTTCTCGCGGATGTTGTCGTAAACCTCTGCGGGGATCTCTTCGTGCTCCTTGGTCGAGAAGGGAAGGGGCATATCGCCTGCGGAGGCGATGATCGAGGAGGAGGTATCGTTTCTGAACGCCTCGCGCTCTTCCTTGTTGCGGAAGTTCGGGATCGCCTTCGGAATATTGCCGTCAAGTGCGGAAAGATAGCCGAAGTGACCGACGAAGTACATATCAAGTGCCTCGTAAACGTCGATAATATCGGCGGTTTCGTCGCCGACGATCGCCTTTACGAAGTTTTCCATACTGTAATAATCGGAGCCTGCGTGACCGAAGGAGGTCTTTGCGTCCTGACCCTTATCCGAGATCGCGCGGTACTCTCTCTTGCCGACCTTGCCGAAGCGGCCTTCGAAGGGCTCACCGCCGATGCAGGGGCGGTAGAATGCGAAATCGGTGGTCTTGTCTTCCTGCTCTGCCCACTGATAGAGCCAATGGATCGAGTGCTTGTCAAATCCCTGACGGCCTGTTTCCATTCTGCCCTTTGAGCCGTACATATTGTACCAGGTGTTGTGACCCTTTATGTTGAAGTGCAGGCTCTTGAATACGCCGCCGTTTTCAAGCGTGACCATCTCGACAGCCGCGCCCGAATTCTGCGCGCCCATCTCGAAATGACGCTTGCCGTAGGGGAGTTCAAAGCCCGAAACGGATACCGGACGAAGACCCGTTGCGTGAATGATGGGACCTGCAGAATGAGTGCAATAGAAGAAGGCGCTCATCTGGTTTCTCCAATGGTTCGGGTCGCCGTATGTGATCTTCGGCCAGATGCTTTCGCAGTCGTGGACGTATTCGCCTTCGCCGTATTCAAATTCGCCGATCTTGCCGAGCTGATATTCCTTCTTCATCTCGATCATCGAGGGGAAGTAGCAGTAGTTTTCGCCGTAAGCATAGATCTTGCCGTACTTTTCAACAGCTTCAACGAGTTCGACTGCCTGCTTCATATTGGCGCAGGGAAGGACCTCGGAGAATACGTGAAGTCCGCGCTCCATGCAACGGATGGCAAAGGGTGCGTGCTCGTTTGCAAAGTTTGCAAGAACGACAGCGTCCATATCGTGATTCAGAAAATCCTCGAAGTTTTCATAAAGAGTGCATTCGTAATTGCTCTTTGCAAGCATATCCTGCACGTTTGCGCGAACGTCAGGGTTCATATCGCAGATCGCAACGACGTCAGCAAGCTCGCGATTGATGACGCACCAATTGATCATCGTTTTTCCGCGATAACCGCCAAGAACGCCGATTTTTACCTTGCTCATAGTGTAAATACCTCTGTTGTTAATTAATGATAGCGATAGAGAGTGGGAAGAATATCTCTGTTGTAGCCGGCGATAGCCTCTGCAATGATGTTCTTTGCTTCCTCGGGACCAAAGAGCTCGCGAACTGCGGTCTGCTTGTTCTCAAGCTGCTTGTAAACGGTGAAAAAGTGCATAATTTCATCAAAAACGTGCGCGGGAAGCTCGTCTATAGATTTGATATTGTTGTAGTTGGGGTCGGAAACAGCAACCGCGATGATCTTGTCGTCAAGCTTGCCGCCGTCGATCATTCGCATAACGCCGATGGGATAGACCTCGATGAGGGTCATGGGATATATAGGCTCCATACCGATAACGAGAACGTCGAGAGGGTCGCCGTCGTCTGCATAGGTACGGGGAATGAAACCGTAGTTTGCGGGATAGTGAGTCGAGGTGTAAAGGATACGGTCGAGCTTTAAGAGACCGGTGTGCTTGTCGAGCTCGTACTTGCACTTGCTACCCTTGGGGATCTCGATCAGAGTTGTAAAGGTCTCGGGTGTGATAAGGGCGGGGTTGATGTCATGCCAAATATTCATTTTTGACCTCCAAAAATATATTAGAAATAATTATTTTACGTAATCGAATTCGAAATCATAGATCGAAACGGTGTGACCGTCGCGACAGCCTGCGGCTTCAAGCTCCTCGAAAACGCCGCTTCGCTGAAGCACCTTCTGGAAGAAGTTGAGCGATTCGTAGTCCTCGAAGTTGACCTGACCGCAAAGGTTGAAGAGCCATTCGCCCTCAACGTAGAAGGTGTCGTTCTCGCGGCGGATGGTGGTTTCCTTGCCTCCGCCGACGTAAGCATCCTCGGGCTGATATTCAGCCTCGTAAACGATCATGGGCGGAAGCGTTTGAAGCATTTGGTCCGCAAGACGCACAAGCTCGTCAAGTCCCTCGCCCGTAACGGCGGAAACGTAGAGCACCTGTCTGCCAAGAGAAGCGCAGTATTCCTCAAATCGGGGAAGATCGACCGCATCGGGGTCAACGAGATCGTATTTGTTTGCAACAATGACCTGCGGGCGTGTTGCGAGCTCGGGGCTGTAACGCTCAAGCTCGGTGTCGATCAGCTTGATGTCCTCGACGGGATCGCGGTATTCGACCGATGCGATGTCAACAACGTGGAGAAGCAGACGGCAACGGTCAACGTGGCGCAGGAATGCGTGACCAAGTCCCGCACCGTCGGATGCACCCTCGATAAGACCGGGGATGTCTGCGGCAACAAAGCCGCGTCCGCCGCCGGGAGTCTTGACAACTCCAAGGTTGGGCGAGAGGGTGGTGAAATGATAATCCGCGATCTTGGGCTTTGCCGCGCTGATCTTCGAGAGGATCGAGGATTTGCCGACGCTCGGGTAGCCGATGAGTCCGACGTCTGCGAGCATCTTCAGCTCAAGAATGACGTCGCGCTCGCCGCCGCGGGTGCCGCTTTTTGCAAACATGGGCACCTGACGGGTGGGTGTTGCGAAATGACGGTTACCCCAACCGCCGCGTCCGCCCTTGCAAAGGATGAAGTCCGCGCCGTCGTCCTGCGACATATCGTGAATGATCTTGTCTGTCTCGGGGTCCTTGAGGAGTGTTCCGGGGGGAACTATGATGATGCAGTCCTTGCCCGTTGCGCCGTGAAATTTCTTTCCGCCGCCGTTTGCTCCGTCCTCAGCCTCAAACTTGCGCTTGAAGCGATAGTCGAGCAGGGTGTTGACGTTGGTGTCAACGCGGACGATGACGTTTCCGCCGTGTCCGCCGTCACCGCCGTCGGGACCGCCGTGGTTTACGTATTTTTCGTGTCGGAATGATACGGCACCGTTGCCGCCGTTACCCGCTCTGACGTGAATTGTTACTCTGTCTATAAGCATTTGCGCACCTCCGATAGGAGTGGATTATTTGTTTGATCAGTCGTTGTCGTCGCCTTTTTCTCTTATTATCAGCTTGATGGGAGTACCCTTGAAGCCGAAAGTGTTGCGCAGACAATTTTCGATGTATCTCTGATATGAGAAGTGGAAGAGCTCTGCATTGTTGCAGAAGATGACGAATGTGGGCGGTTTTATGCCGATCTGGGTCATATAGTAGATCTTGAGTCGCTTGCCCTTATCGGACGGCGGCTGAACTCGGATCATAGCATCGCGCAGAACGTCATTGAGCATACCCGTGGTGATACGGGTGACCGACTGATTGTAAACGTAGTCGATGTGCTCAAAGAGGTTGGTAACTCTTTGTCCCGTCAGTGCCGAAACGTAGATGATGGGGGCATAGGGCATATAGCCGAGAGCCACACGGATCTTGTTGGTGTATTCATTGACGGTGGAATTGTCCTTGTCGGGGATGGAATCCCACTTGTTGACGACGATGATGGATGCTCTGCCCGCCTCGTGAGCAATACCCGCGATCTTTTCGTCCTGCTCTGTGATGCCTTCGGCGGCGTCGATCATAATCAGGCAGACGTCGGCGCGGTCAACTGCGGTGTGCGAGCGGAGGACCGAGTAATGCTCAACGGCGTCCTTGATCTTCGCGCTGCGGCGGATGCCTGCGGTGTCGATGAAGGTGTAGGTTCCGTACTGATTGGTGACAACGGTGTCGACCGCGTCACGGGTAGTGCCGGGGATGTTGGAAACGATGAGGCGCTTTTCTCCTACGATGCGGTTGATGAGCGAGGATTTGCCCGCGTTCGGCTTGCCGATGACGGCAACCTTGATGCCGGTTTCTTCCTCTTCGCCCTCATCGGTCTCGGGAAGAGCCTCAAGAACTGCATCGAGCATATCGCCCGTGCCGGTTCCGTGAACCGAGGAAACGGGAATGGGATCGCAGTCGAAGCCAAGCTCGTAGAATTCATAGAATTCATAGGGCAGATTGCCGACGCGGTCGCACTTGTTGATGACGGGAACGATCGGCTTGCCGCTCTTTTTGAGCATTACTGCGATCTCGCGGTCATCGGCGGTGACACCTGTGCGGACGTCGCAGACAAAGCAGATAACGTCTGCGCTTTCAATGGCGATCTCCGCCTGCAGGCGCATCTGTGCGAGGATGATGTCATCGGTCTTGGGCTCGATTCCGCCCGTGTCGATGACGATGAGAGGCTTGCCGTTCCATTCGGTCTCGCCGTAAAGACGGTCGCGGGTCACGCCGGGGGTATCCTCGACGATAGCTCGGCGTTCGCCTATAAGCTTGTTGAAAAGTGTGCTCTTACCGACATTCGGTCTGCCCACTATTGCAATTACGGGTTTTGACATTTTTCTTATTCCTTAACTTAATTGATTCTTATTTGTAGGGCTCTTTTGCAGATATCCGTTGACCTCGGCAAGAGGGATCGAAAATTCTGCGAAAAATCCGTTTTCACGGTCCGTATCAAGAATGATAACGAGGTTTTCTTGCGTGAAATAGGTTTCCGGGTAATCGTTGTACTGAGCGTAGTATTTATAATTCTCCATAAGCTTTTCGAGCGAAACCGAGGAGAGAAGCGAGGGGTCTCCGCTTATCTGCTTGAACTTGCCCGATGTGAAAAGCTTCATAACAGCGCCGAAATCAGAATAGATCTTCTTGAGCGAAATATCTCTGCCCGTGGAAAGGTCGAGAATGATGCTGTATGCGAATTTCAGATCGCCCGTGTCATCTGCCTGGTCTATTATGCCCTCGGAACGTGCAGAAACAAGTCCGTTGCCCATATAGGTTACGGTGGCAGATGTGATCTCATAGCTTACTGCGGTTTTGGACGAGATGAGCTCGCTGGCATTGGGGAGCAGATTTTGGTATTGAATAACCGCGTGCTGCATGATCGTGGTGTTGAGCTTTTCCTGCTTTGCGGCGTCATCAAGACCCGTCAGCGCGGGGTAACGGATGACGGCGTAGTATTTCTGACCGCTGATCTCGCCTATTTCGCGCTTGTCCTCGATGACGTTATATTCGTATGTGACGATCACGGGAGGTTCTTCTGTCGTTTCTTCAGCGGTATCGGCTTCCGTTGTCACATCGGATCCCGCAGTGGTTTCATCGGGTATCGCTTCAGTCGTTTCGGGAGCGGGGATAGTGGTCACCTCGGGGATCTCCGAGGTGACGCTTGGCTCGGTTTCGACAAGAACGGGAGCCAGAGTGCCCGTGCCGAGGGGCATGGTGCGGTATTCGCTGTCGCCCGTCACAGGGTAGCAAGCGGCAAGCGTGCCTGCAATGAGTGCAAGCGTTATAAGTAAAGACGAAAGTTTAATCTTCATTTTCAGATCTCATAACCGCAAAGCGCGGCAACAAAGAGTGCACCGTCGCCCTCAAGTGGCTTGACGGTAACGCCGAGCTCGCGCTCGAGGTCTTCGGGGGTAAGGTTATCAAGGAAGAGGTCGCCGTCGGCGCGCAGAGAATTGCGGGGGATGTAAAGGATCTCGCCAAGCTCCTTGCCACGGCATCCCGCGATCATATCGCCGCCCGTGAGAAGGCCCGCGACTGTGACGGTCTCGCCAAAGAAGTTGTTGTCAATGCGGATGACGTTGACGCGAAGCTTGCCGTGCTTTTCTTCGCAAAGGCGCGCGACTTCGCAGATGGTATCGTAAGCGGCGTGTCCGGTTGCGACCGAAACTACGCGCTCATTATCTCCCATCTCGGCGAATTCAAGCTCGCGCAGAGCGTCCGTCTTGAAGGATGTCAGCATACCCACGCCGTCTTCAAGCTGCGAGAAACCGCAGTAAAAATCCTCGTCGGGGAGCGGGAGTCCGCCGCGGACGTAGAATTCATCCGAGCAGAGGAACACGCGAGTGCCGTATTTTTGCATACAGTAATCACCGTAAGCCGCGACCTGATTTATCACCGCGCGGCATTCCTCGGGCGAGAAGAGCTCGAGCTTCGGCAGATTCTCGCGGTACTTCGTCAGTCCCGCGGGGACTATCGAAACGCTGTCAAGCGCGGGGAGATATTCCATAAGGTCGTGAAGCGTGCGGTCAAGGTGAGCACCGTCGTTGATGCCGCGGCAGAGAACTATCTGCGCGCAGATGGTGATGCCCGCATCGGCAAAACGGCGGAGATATGAAAGCTTTTCGCCCGCAAAGCGGTTGGAAAGCATTTTGCAGCGAAGCTCGGGGTCTGTTGTATGTACCGAAACGTTTATCGGCGAGATGTGCATCTCAATAATGCGCTCGACCTCGCGCTCGCTGATGTTGGTGAGCGTGACGTAATTTCCGTGAAGGAAGGAAAGGCGCGAGTCATCGTCCTTGAAATAGCAGGATTCGCGCATTCCGGGAGGATTCTGGTCGATGAAGCAGAAGATGCATTTGTTCTTGCAGGATTGCTTTTCATCCATCAGCGCGGTGGCAAATTCAAGCCCGATCTCGAGATCGTTTTCCTCCTTGCGGAAGCGGAAATTCTTTGTTTTTCCGTCGCGGAGGACGGTCAGCTTGATCTTCTTTTCGCAAAGGTGGAAGCGGTAGTCGAGAATATCGTATATTTCGTGCGAATTGATCGCCACAAGGCTGTCTCCCGCGCGCAAGCCGAGCTTGTCGCAGATCGAGCCCGCCTCAACAGAAGCTATCGTTACCATATTCTCACCGTCCTTTCAAAAATGTTTATCATAATATTATATCATTAAATAAGGGATTTGTCAATTAATATATTTTGAAACGTATTCCTCAAGCGCAAGGCCCGTTTCAAAAATTAGCGCGGCGTGATACTGACCGACGAATCGCAGATGCACGGGCTCGAAGGAATATCCCGTAATGTTGACCTTGTCCTCGGGATAGCGGAAGATGAAGCCGAACTTATGAGCGTTTTCGACGAGCCATTGGTATTCGTCGCTTTCTGCGAATTTGGTTCCTGTATATCCGGGCAGGTAAAGGTCGAGCGCAAGACCTGTCTGGTGGTCGCCCGTGCCGGGATATGCGGAATAGGACATTGCAACGCGCTTGGCGTCGTCCGCCGAGAGCGAAGTCTTTCCGGCTGATATGTATTTGGTTTCAAGATAGGATTTGCCGAGCACCTTGTATGCCTCGTCGCTGAACCATTTGCCCGTTTTTTCGTAATTCGTGCGGTAATAGTAGCGTTCGTTGTAGGTATAAACGTCGAATTGCTTCTTCTGCTGTTCGTAGCTTCGGTAAGCGATTCCCACCTTCATATCGCGGAAGCCGAGCGTGTGCATTTCAAGGAAGAGGGCTTCAAGCGATTTTGAGGCGTCGCGGCAGAGAGAAGCACCGTTGTCATATCTCGGGTTGGGAACTGAGATCAGATCCTCGGGGATGTAAGTTTCATCAACTGGATTCGATGGATTGATGAGGATCATGTGCTTGCCGTAATCCTCGGGGCACATATATTTGAGGTAGCTCGAAAGATCGGATGCGTATTCGTATTTCGGTGCATCTGCGGGGAGTGTGACGGGCTCCTCGGGGAGCGATTCGTTTGAGATTCCGCTGAGCACGGTGTTCTGCTTGAGAACGAATCCGACCTCTGCGGTTGCCTCGTCTTCAAGAGTTCTCGAGAGCGTTATCTTAAGGTAAGGCTTGCCCGATTCGGCATCCGTGCCCTCGTCTATGATGAGCTCAATGCCCGAAATATAGTCGCGAATAAAGTCTGCGGGAACCCAGAGCTCGCCTTCATCGCAAATGATCTCGGCACTGACCGTGACCGAATTGCCGTTGACGAGAACGATGCGCGAGGGCGGCGTGAATTTGATCTGCTCGCCCGATGCGGTCGAATAAATGAAGGTCGTGTTGTCGCCGCTTTGTGAGAGGGCGCAGAATTTTGAAATTTCGGAGAAATTGATATAATAAATTCCGCCGCGTACGATCTCATCGTAATCGTATTTTTTGTTTTTTCCTTCGGTGGTGAAGGTTACGGTCTTGGGTGTTGCGGGGCGCTCGCCGTAATTCATCAGCGAAAGCAGAAATACCGTTGCCGAAAGTGTGCAGATTATCAAAAGCACGCAAAGGAAGAGCACGAAATATGCCCCTGCATTTTTTAAAGTTCCTTTGTAGGTCTCGCGAAGGGCGGAGAGCTTGCCGAGCATCTCCTCGGTCTTCTTTTCGCGCTCGATACGCTTTTTAGCCGCGAGCCTATCGCGTTCAACTCGTGCTTCCTGCTCTCTTTTTTGCTTTTCGGCAGCCGCCCTTTGCTTTTGTGCCGCAGCGCGCTTTTTTTGAAGCTCGCGCTCACGTTTTTTGTCGGGTTTGGGCTCGGGTTTAGGTTGCGGCTTTGGCTGTGGTTGAACTTGAGGTTTAGGCTGCGGAGGCTGAGCTGCGGATTGACGCTCTGCCTCTGCCTTTTTCATTTGTTCACGGCGGCGGTTGGCAATGGCGATGAGCTCGGAGTTGCCTGTGCTTTTGTTTCCGTTATTCATTTTTTGCCTTCCTTTCCGCAGTGTTTGCTGTTAGTTTACTTGGTTTCTATCAAGAAGAAATAGGGTGATGTGGGTGAGTTGACGATTTTGATCTTGGTGACGCAGAGCTTGAAGCGCGAAAGACCCGAAAGGTATTCCTCGATCATCTTGCCCTCGGCATCTCCCTCGGGATGACCGGGATAAACGGCAACCGTCAGCACTCCGTCCGAGTCGAGAAGCGAGATAGCGGTCTCGATGGCGGGCATTGTGGTCTCTCTCATCGTGGTTATCGACTTGTCACCGCCGGGCAGCCAACCGAGGTTGAACATTCCGCCCTTGATCTTGCAGTCGATGTATTTGGCGGCGTTGTGGTGCGAGTCGCAGATGAGGGTGTAGTTTTCGGGGCATCCGACCTCGGCGAGTCGCTTCTTTGTCGATTCGACCGCCGCGGGCTGAATATCGAAGGCGTAGACCTTACCGCTCATTCCGACGGTGCGGGCGAGAAACTCGGTGTCATAGCCGTTGCCCATTGTGAAATCGGCGCAAATATCGCCTTCTTTAACGTGTGTAAGTATAAACTGCTTGTGCAGGGAGAGCAGATCTATCATTTTGATTGTTACCTTTCGGAAAAGTGTTTATTCTTATTTCTTTTTGGGTGGACGGTGGATATCCGAATTCAGAAATGCCATCGCGCGCTCTACCGAATCCTTGGAGTTGTACCAAGGCTCGTCACCGTAGCGGTAGTCGAATTTCTTGCAGAACCAGGAAACGTCCTCGCGGAGCTGATCGAAGTAGGGAAGAACGACGTCGCTTGCTGCCTTTGCGAAGGCGTAGTAATCCTTCTTGTTAAGCTTCGCCTTTGCCACTCCGAGCATCATTTCCCAATGCGGCAGGCAGAACATCGGCTGTGCGGCAAATTTCTCGCGGAATTCGGGATCGGAACTCCAGATGTAAACGAGGTTTTCAAGAAGATGACCGAAATATTCGTCGATGCGGCGGCAGACGTAGCAATCCTCCTCAAGCTCCGCGATGCGAGCGCGTGCGCGAGTTCCGGGAACCATGAGCGGCAGGTCACCGACCTCCTTGCGAAGCTGGTCGAGATGGCTTTCAAGCGTCAGCGCCATCGGCAGACGGGCGCGGTACTCGAACATCATCTTCATGTGCGTGTCGCAAAAGCCGAGCTTGTTCGTCTTTTGTCTGATGTCGGGTTCCATCATCGAGGCGCCGAGGATGAGCTCGAGCTCATTTTCCTCAAGCATACGGTAGAGCGAGCAAACGGGACATCCGCAAGAGGCATCCTCGCGCGAACGGTCAAAATGCTCGTTAATATGTATGGTATATATCTGGTGCATCGTAACCTCACTATTGACTATTTTATAATTTTAGTGTATAATTATAGATAATAATATTATAGCAGAAATTTTCTTATATTGCAAGCATATTGAGAAAAAAGGAGAGGAATTTACAAATATGACGAAAATCGATGGATTTCTTCCCGAGTTTGGTGTGACGGAGCAGTCGATTCCTTATGCCAAACTGCACGGAGTTGAATATTTCAGCACCGCCGCCGTTTTTGATTGCGGTCAGGCGTTCAGATTCCTGCCCATCGAAAACTCGGCGCACGAGTGCGAATACGGCGGAGTCGCATTCGGAAAATACATAAGCGTCGCGCAGGACGGCGACACTCTGACACTCTACGGCGCAAGCGAGGATGATCTTGAGAAGATCTGGATCCCCTATCTCGGACTTGATTTCGACATCAATACCGCGCGAAGCGATATTCTTTCGCGATCGAACAACCCTGCGCTCCGCGAGGCGGTTGAGTATGGCAAGGGAATACGCATTCTCCGTCAGGAAAAATGGGAAACACTTTGCTCCTTCATCATTTCGCAAAACAACAACATCCCGCGCATCCGCGGTCTTATCGGAACGATCTCAAAGGCTCTCGGTGAGAGGATAGACAGCCCCGCGGGCGAGGTCCATTCCTTCCCGACGGCTGAATCGGTTGCCGCCGCGGGGGTGGACGTTCTTCGTGAAATGAAATTCGGATTCCGTGCGCCCTACATATTCGATGCCGCAACAAAGGTAGCCACAGGCGAAATCGACCTTGAAGCCGTCGCTTCGGCAGAAACAACAGCCGAAGCCGCGGAAATGCTGATGAAGATCAAAGGCGTCGGCCCAAAAGTTGCCGCCTGCACCCTCCTTTTTGGCTTCGACCGCACCGATGCCTTCCCCGTTGACGTCTGGGTCAAGCGCGTTATCGAGAAATATTTCCCCGCGCCCTTCGACGCCGCATCCCTCGGCTCTTATGCGGGTCTCGCACAGCAGTATCTTTTCTATTACGAGAGGTATCTCGGAGGGCAGAAATAAACCAAATGACCGACAGCGCGCTGTCGGTCATTTGGTTTTTGATAAATAATCATAGATGCTTCTGATTCTATCAAGGCTGATGCTTTCGGTTTTTCCTTGGTATAAAAAGGCGTGAAAATTGCCGTTATTGATGCCGAATATTTTGCAGATGCGGTAGTCTGTAATGCTTCTATTTTCTTTGAGTTGAAGTATTCTTTCGCGGTAAAGAGTTTTTATCTGCTTTTCTGTATCGTTTTTCCCTTTGACCGAGAGATAACTTCGGTAAAGCTTTTTATAATTGTCGGGCAGTTTACTGAAAAATTCTTCGGAATCATCAAATTGATTTGAAAAATAGTTTTCGTATTCTTTTGAAAGAGTGGTGTTGGAAAAAAGTTTTTCTACGGTAGCTTTAGGACGCTTTAGATAAGCATAAACAACCAAAGGCTCTTTTAGTCTTGGCATTGTTGTGTCGGCTGCGTGCGCCATTTTGGCAATATCAATTCGCTCAAAACCCGAAAGCTCGCGGATATATCTGTCAAGAAATCCGCCAAAAGAAAGCTCTCGCATAATTATTCCTTTCTGTATTGCTTGCAATACTCGTTATATGAAAATTCAAACTCGCTTCTGATACGATCATTGAGAAGGTCGGGCATTATTGCCTCGGCAAGGGCATCAAGCTTTGCAAAATCAAGATCGCGTATGATCTCGTCCGATCTGATATCAAACATATCGGTACTTCTGCCCGCAAGCAATTTGGAGATAACCAGATCTTCCAAAGAGAGGGTGTAGTAATCTATCTTTTTTGTCGGAAGATCAAGCCTATTTATGCGTTCCGCATAATCCTCCGGGAAACAGTCGAGGTGGGCTCTGACTTGCATATTAATATCGTATTTTTCAATGAGTCCGACCAGCTTGTGATGGCAATCGATCGAGTCAATATCGTGTGTGGCGCGGTTTACATATCCAAGAAGCAGCAATGCGCTGCCGCCAACGATGATGCAATAAAATCTTTCTTCATCATCAAAAAGAAGGGAAGCCTCCTCGTCAAGCATTAATAATCGGTTGTATAAATCATTCCTTCTCATTTTTAATTCACCAATATTATTGTTCAATCTTAAATATATTATACACCGCAAAACGTTTTTTGTCAATAGGGTGACGGAAAATCTTGCAAACATATTGCAATTCCCCACAAAAAATAGTATAATAATAAAAAATCCATGAGGTGACTGATATGAACGAACTTCTTGAAAGACTTGATAACATAGCCAAAGAAAACGGCATCAATACATACCGCATTACCGTTTCGACCGCCGAGGGCGACGAAACCTTGAAAAGACTCCCCGGCAATCCCTGTCAGAACTGCTATTCGGTTGCAAAATTCTTCTGCGTTACCGCCATCGGTATGCTTTTTGACGAGGGCAAGCTGACTCCGGCGACCACTATCGCTGAAATCTTTGCCGATGAACTGAAGGAATACGGCATCCCCGCAGAAAAGTGGGCAAAAATCGATCTCGATAACGTAATGCGCCACGAAATAGGATTCGGCAAGGGATTCCTTGACATCGATACCGAAGACATCACCAAATATCCAACCGATGATTTTCTCTTTATGGTTCTCGACCGCGAGCTTGTTTACGCACCGGGTGAGCAGAGAGTTTATTCCGACGCTGCCTACTATCTCATATCCCGCGTTGTAACCAAGATCTCGGGCGAAAAGCTTGATGATTTCCTGATGGACCGCCTTTTCTCGAAGATCGATTGCCGCGAGGTCGCTTGGTCGAAGTGTCCGCGCAAATACCCCGTCGGTGCAACAGGACTCTATATACGCAGCGACGATATGGTCAAGCTCGGCAGGATCTATCTCGACGGCGGAATTTGGAAGGGCGAGAGGATCGTTTCCGAGGAGTGGATCAAGATCGTCCTCGAGCGCGGATACGAGCTGCGCAAGTTTGGCAAGGGATTTTCAAAGGGCGGCATGAGAGGTCAGCGCCTCTATGTAAACTTCGATGAAAATATCGCCGTTGCCTGGCACTCCTTCGATCCCGAAGGCAAGAACAAGTTGCTTTCCGAGATACTTTAATGGCACTCAATACAGTAAAAAAGGGCGGTCTTGAATACCTGACTGCCCTTGATTTGAATGTACCGCACGCGTTCACGACACGCTTCGGCGGCGTGAGTGAGGGAGTGTTTGCCTCGCTAAATCTCGCAATGCACCGCGGCGATGCGCCCGAAAACGTGGAAAAGAATTACGAAATTCTTGCCGATGCATTGGATTTTGACTTGAATAACCTTGTCCTGACCCGTCAGACACATTCCGACATCGTCCGCGTAGTCACGAAATCTGATGCCCGCGGACTCGATCATCATTCATATCCCGAGTGCGATGCGTTGATAACGAACGACTCGGGATGTGCACTTGTTGTGTTCACCGCAGACTGCGCGCCGATCCTACTTTGGGACAGCGAAACCGGAGCCGTCGGAGCCGTTCACGCCGGATGGCGAGGCACCGCCGCAGATATTGCGGGTAAGACGATCCGCAAGATGATTTCGGAATTCGGTTGCGACCCTATTAACATCCGCGCCGCAATCGGACCGAATATCGGCGCTTGTTGCTTTGAAACCGATAGCGACGTTCCCGAGGCAATAATCAAAACTTTCGGCAACGACGCTGCCGCCTTTATCACAAAAACGGGCGAAAAGTATCACGTCGACCTCAAATCCGTCAACGCCCTTGCCCTCCGCCGCGCAGGTGTTGAATCTATCGAAATTTCCGATGATTGCACCATGTGTGAACCGCAAAGATTTTGGTCACACCGCATAACCGGCATCAACCGAGGCTCGCAAGGCGCGGTGATCGTTTGTAAAGGAGCGCGAAATGATCAATAAATATATGGCAGAGTATTCGGAAGATTTCAAATATGAGTTTTCCGAGAGCTTGACTTATGAAATATGCGGAATAAGCGTCAAAGTTGATGTTTGGGAATATAATAGTGATGCCGAATACCGCGAAAAAGCTCATATTTCCCTTGAAAAAGGCGATTTGAAATACGAGTGTGAATGCATTGACTGCCACGAGTGGGGTA
>JAZQJB010000038.1:0-18485 GCA_045541375.1 Eubacteriales bacterium
GAATTTAGAAAGTGATGTTTGCACTGGCAAAGCAGGGTGCAGGGGCGGCAGCCCCTGCAAGAAGAAACGATGTCATCCTGAGGGCGCGTCCGCAGACCGCTTGCGCCCGAAGGATCTCGCGCTGACCGAGTTGTTCCTCGGGCAGCGCGGTGCTGGCGAAGTGGTCTGAATTGCACCAAAAAAACTAAATACATATGAAAATGGAAAATCACTGTGTAGTTTCAAAATTATATAGTGATTTCGTTTATGTTGATTATAGTAAGTGCTAACAAAGTGGTTGGACTTTAGTCTTACGGTTATTCACATCAAACTCCACCGTATAGGCACCGCGCCGCCTCTTGTAAATGGGAGGCGGCACGAGATCCTTCGTCGCCATACGCCTGCGGGCGCTCCTCAGGATGACATCGTTTCTTCTTGCAGGGGCTTCGCCCCTGCACCCTGTTTGCAAGTGTAAACACGGCTTTGTAAATTATGTCAACTTTCAGTTGAGACAAGGTACAACAAACTCGCATAATATTCAGCCAAACTATTTAATTTATAACATTATCAATAAATTGCTTTTCGCTTGCGAAAAGTTACCTTAACATTCCGCTTTTGCGGAATATATCACTCGCGCTATGCGCGAATATCACTTTTGCGAAGCAAAAATATCACATTTCGCCGAAAGGCGAAATATATATCCGCGCCGTTTCTCGGCGCTCACTTATATAGACGAAAAACCGCGGAAAAAGTTCCGCGGTTTTTGAAAAAATTTTAATCAACTTTATTAAGATCGTCCAAGGTCTGCTTGATCAGTCTCGGAACTGCCTTCGAGGCGGTCTTTACAAGCGAAGCGATTCCACTTGCTCTGCCCGCGTCAAGCTCGCTGTTGAGGGTGGGCTCGATCGAGCCAAGCCAGCTGTAGGCAAGTGCCCAGTTGAGGTATCTGGTCTCGCTGATGGTCTCGAGCATTGCAACAGATTCCGCATCGCGCATTCCGCGGTAGCAAAGTCTCTCGTAATAAACGGGAAGAACGTCGCGCCAGGAATAGTAGGAAAGCGCATCCATAACTGCTGCGGTGCGCTCGGGAGTAGCGCAAGAGGTGGGGATAGTCATAAGCAGGGTGGACCAAAGCATATTGCTGAGGTAGTTTTCCTGATCCGCGTTATATTTCGGAATGGGAAGGATACCGTAGGGGTTGGTCATATCCTGAAGCTCTGCGGCACCTGCCTTGAGCTCGCCGCCCATAAATACAGAGCGATTCTGCGAGAAGATATCGGTGATATAGTGCTTTCCGGTTGAGTTTGCGCTGATGTACGTACCGTTGTTGGTTGCAGAGGTGAGCGCGGCGATGGTTTCGGTTACGTCATAAACGGTTGCGCTGTTTGCCATTGCAAAATAGGGAACACCGTCGGCGTCCTTGAGGCAGTAGTGCTCGTTGCAGCCGACCATCAGAGCGTTGATGAGGTTCTTGAAGGATGCCATACCGTAAAGGCTCGAGCCGTTGGTGTCGAATTCCCAGGATGCGTCGCCGCGAAGAGAAGCGCCCTGCGCGGCAAGCTCGGTAAGGCGGGGAAGGGTCCAGTTGTTGTTGTATACGTCCTCGTAAGGAGAGGGAATGCCCATATCCTCGGCAAGGGTCTTGTTGAAGTAGATGCCCCAAGTGCCCTCGAATGCCATAAGGTGAGCGTCGCTCGAGAGATAGTAGAGGTGGTTGCCGAGAAGAGTGCCGTCATCCTTGAGCTGCTGATTCCACCAGGGCATATTGATGTTGAGGTTCTCGACGTCATAGAGGTTGTAAAGATAGGAGCGAGTGAACATCGAGCCGACGTGGGTCGAGCGGAGGTATGCAACGTCATAAAGATCGTCACCCGTGGAAACGGCGTTCTGGATCTCGGTGAGCTGATTGTCCCAGCCGCAGTAATATTCGGTGAGGTCGATCTTGTATTTTTCCTCGACCTTGAGCATTGCGTTGTACTTCGCGTCGTTTACCGATTCGCCGTTGACTTCCTCGGCAAGGACGTTCATGATCATATAATACTTCTGTTCGCTGTTGAAGATGACGAATTCCTCGTTGCCGTAGTCAACTTCAAGGAAGGGGTATTGATATTCGGTCTCTTCGGGGACGGTATCCTCGGGCGGGAGTGTCTGGACGGTAGCCGCCGGCTGGGTGCTGTCCTCTGCGGGACCCGTTTCGGCGCAGGATAATACGGGAAGGATCATAGCGACGCAAAGACAGAGTGCGACGGTGAGGCGTAGATACTTGATGAATCTGTTGGCTTTCATTGTGATTCTCCTTTATAATGTTTTTTATGCTCCTTTATGATGAAGGGGCGGCATTGGATTTTCAATTCTTTTTTGAATTTTACGAAGTATGATCACATAGCAGATATAAAGCACGACTGCGGTCGCAAGCCACGAGATCGGGTAGGAGATGTAAAGCGATTCGGGTGTTCGGAACTCTGCGAAGATGGTGTAGACCCACACAACGCGCATCGCACAGGCGCCGATAAGGCTGACGAGCATCGAGGTCGTCGAGGCGCCGAGTCCGCGAAGCATACCCGACATTACCTCCATAAGTCCGCACAGGAAGTAGAAGATCGTGGTATAGAACATTCTTCTCATACCGAATTCGATGATAGCGTCCTTGTTCGCCGCGCCCTCCTTGGGAAGGAAGATGCCCAGCAGGGGCTCACCGAAGGCGTAGGTGACAAGGCAGAGCGGGATACCGATGATAAGAACCGAAAGCAGGCAGTAATAGCAGGTCTTTTTGACACGCTCGATCTCGCGCGCACCGAGGTTCTGACCCGAGAAGGTCAGCGCGGCGTGGTAGAAGGAGTTGAGCGCGATGTAGATCAGTCCGTCGATAGTGCCGGCAGCACCGTTGCCTGCAACGCCGATCTTGTCGAAGGAGTTGACGGAGGACTGGATGATTACGTTCGAGAAGGAGAAAAGACAGCCCTGAATTCCCGCGGGAATGCCGACCTTGATGATCTTCACCATCAGATAGGGTGCGATGTGAAGGTGGCGAAGGTCGAGCTTGCATTCGTCATCAAGTCTGCAAAGACGGGTGATGACGAGGGTCGCGGAGAGGTACTGCGAAATGATCGTCGCAAGCGCAACGCCCGCAACGTCGAGGTGAAGAACGATAACGAAGAAGAGATTGCAGATGACGTTTACCGCGCCCGATACCATAAGGAAGTAGAGGGGGCGCTTGGTGTCGCCCTTCGCGCGAAGGAGTGCGGCACCGTAGTTGTAGACCATCTGCGCGGGCATACCGATGAAGATTATCCTCATATAAAGTGCGGCGTGGTCAAGAACGTCGAGGGGCGAATCCATCATTATCAAGAGGGGTTTGCAGGCGATGAATCCGATCACTCCGACAACAACGCCGAGGATCGCGGCGATGGTGATCGCGGTGTGAACAACGTCGTTTGCCTCGTCATCGCGTCCCGCGCCGAGCGAGTGCGAAAGCGTGACCGACGCGCCGACCGAAAGACCGATGAAGAGTCCCGTGATCAGGTTCGAGAGCGCACCCGTGGAGGTGACTGCGGCAAGCGCGGCTTCTCCGTCTGCGGCGAAATTCGAAACGATGAGGGTGTCGGCGGTGTTGTAAAGGAACTGCAAAATGCCCGTCGCGAGGATGGGGAGAGTAAAGAGAAGAATGGGCATAAAGAGAGGACCCGAGGTGAAGTTGATCTCTTTCTTTGCCTTTTGCGTTTTGGCTGCTGATGTTGACATATCTTCCTCCGATAGGCATAGTATGATATGCTAATTATAGCACACTAAAAGAGAGAAGTCAATGAGTTTGGGCGAATAAAAATCCGAAAAAATTCAAAGAAAAATCGAGAAGGTATGGAAAAATCCGTAAATATGTGATATAATATAATTGGTGTATAATATAAAGATATTATCGAATGGATTTTTATCAAAATCCGGTACGGAAATATTTGCACTTGATTGTTGATCTGATGGGGAAATTTCCGCGCAACGCAAGGAAATTCACATCAATTATTAATTATTCATTATTCATCAGCGAAGCGGCTTCATTATTCATTAAAACATCTTCGTTCGGCAAATGAATGATGAATAATGAATAATGAATAATGAATAATTTTGGAGTATAAGAAATGAAGACAGGACCCATTTTTCACGAGAGAAATTCATATCGCCGCCCGCTGATCATAGCGCACAGGGGTTGCAATAATTACGCGCCGCAGAATTCGCTTCCCGCTTTTGAGGTGGTGGCAAAGATGGGTGTCTGGGCGATCGAGACCGACATTCATCTGACGAGCGACGGCGTGGCGGTCTGTATGCATGACAGCACCCTCGCCACAATGACGGATAACGACGGAATTATCGAGGAAATGACTTTCGAGGAACTCAGCAAGGCGCGCATCAACAAGGGCGTCGGCGCGGACAAGCTCCCCTCGGATCTGCTCCGCGTGCCTACTTTTGATGAATACCTCGACGTCTGTATGAGATACGGCTGCGTTCCTTTCATCGAATTCAAGACCCCCGAGGGAGTCGAGGCGGCAATAAAGATGCTCCGCCGCCGTGGAATGCTTGATTACGCGGTCGCGTCGTCGGGCAAGCTCGACCACCTGATCGAGGCAAGACGCCTTTCCCCCGAGATATTCATACATCACATTTTCTCGAAAGAGAAGCATTTCGACACGCTTTGCGACCTCGGCTACGCGGGACTTTCGCTCAAGATAGCCGACCCCGCCGAACTTCCCGCCGGCATCATCGGCGACATCCACGAGCGCGGACTGCGCATCTGCCTCCGCGCCGCCGACACACGAGAGAAGCTTCGCGAGATGATCGACCTCGGGCTTGACTATCAGCCGTCGAATTGCATTTTCACGCCCTTGGCGTGAAAATAGTGGACAGTGATTAGTGGACAGTGGTCAGAAAGATGCGAGTTTTAGGTGATCTTTGATACATTCGCCCTTGATGCGACTTCGTGCGAAAGATTTCGCATATCGCTGACTGCCCACCCCAACCCCTCCCGCAAGCGGGAGGGGAGTGAAAGAGCCTTAACCTGTTTGTTGGGTGAACAGAAACTCACCGATTAAGGAGTTTCCAATGAAAAAATATTACATCAATATGCGCAACGGTTGGCGGATGCTTTTGGATATCGGACAGCATGTTTGTTTCATTGTTATGATCATCGCGATATGTGTGTGGTCGTATAAATTAACGAAAGTCCTTGCAATATTTGAAATCTTGTTTTTTGTTCCGATAGGTATTATAATTGTGCGGATACTTGTCGGTATGATCTACAACTGCATTTATTACGACGAGAAGACCGACGAGCTGATCCTTCACCGCCTGCGCTCCAAGGATCGAAGAATTGCACTTTCGGATATTGAGAAGATTGTTCCGAAGAGAAATGATGATATTACGCTGGGGTCGTACAAAGATAAATATAATTCCACCTACGCTGTCAAAAGCCGCGATGGCTATGACTATTTTTTCATTTCGGATTGCCCGGTTTTGATGCAATTTTTTAAGGAACACGGTATTTCGAAGCTGAATTATGATGATGAAACATAAATTTTGACAGAAAACCGTAGGGGACGGCGCCCTCGACGTCCCGAGCCCAATTAAATTATCCATGGGCATTATACCAAGAAAACATAATTTGGTTTTCTGAATTTAATCAATGCAATAATATCGTGCTGTCACGGGACGTCGAGGCGCCTTCCCCTACAAACTCGTAATAAATTTTGCCGTAACATTTATTTATCTCTCGTACATTCATTAAATAAAAATCACTTTTCGCCCCGGCGAAAAGTTACCTCAATTTCGCCGCAAGGCGAATCTTAACTCGGCGCAAGCCGATCTTATCTTGCGCGAAGCGCAACCTTAACTCGCGCGCAGCGCGAAAGAAAAAACGAAAGAAAAGGAACCAAAACAATGACCTATATGTTTCTAGCAAACGGATTCGAAGAAATCGAAGCTCTCCTCCCCCTCGACCTTATGCGCCGTGCGGGGCTTGAAGTCACCACCGTCGGCATTGGCGGCAAGGATATCACCGGCTCGCACGGTATTACCGTGAAGGCGGATATTACCGATTCGGATTTTTCCGATAACGCTCCCGAGTGCGTCATTCTTCCCGGCGGTATGCCCGGAACGAAGAATCTTGATGCTTCGCCCGTCGTTCATAAGGCACTTGACGATGCTCTTGAAAATAACTCCCTCATCTGTGCTATCTGCGCCGCGCCGATGATACTCGGCAAGCGCGGGATCCTTCGCGGCAAAAAGGCGACCTGCTTCCCCGGATTCGAGGAATACCTCGAGGGCGCGACTGTCGGCGGACGTGCCGTGCGTGACGGTCAGGTCATCACGGGAATCGGTATGGGCGCGGCTCTTGAATTCGGCATCGAGATCGTTGCCGCTCTCAAGGGCAGAGAAGAGGCAGAAAAGCTCGCCGCCGCGGTTCTTGCAAAATAATGAAAAATTACTTCAAAAACCCCGCCAACACGGCGCCCTTGCTCGTTCTTGCGGTCTTTGTGCTGCTTTATTCAAGCAGATTGATCGACACCGCACTTCTGACGCGTGAAAACGAGTACGTTGCCGTGATCGTGCTGCAGCTTGTGATCTTTCTGATGCCCGCTGCATTCTATATCAGAGCGCTGGGGCTCGATTTCACAAGATTCCGCATCTCGATCTTCGGCCCCGGTCACTTGCTTTTGCTCATTTCGGGGCTGATCGCCCTGACCTCGGGCACGATACTTATCGACAGCTACACCCTCGGCGACTCGGCTTTTGCGGCGAATTACGACCTTTGGGGCGTGTTCATCTCGAAAAACGAGGGCACGGCGCAAAGCTCGCTCTATCTCAT
This sequence comes from Eubacteriales bacterium, assembly GCA_045541375.1. Classification (GTDB taxonomy): domain Bacteria; phylum Bacillota; class Clostridia; order Oscillospirales; family CAG-272; genus CAG-390. Next base: position 6,830 of record JAZQJB010000038.1, read on the forward strand.
TTTAGCCTATGCCGCACTCCCCGCGCTTTGCGAGGAATTCGTCTTCCGCGGACTTCTGATATCGGAGTACGAAAAGCGTTCGTCGACCGCCGCCGTGCTGCTCAGCTCGATCTTTTTCGCGCTTCTGCATTTCGACATCGAGCGTTTCCCCACCTATTTCTTCGCGGGGCTGATGCTCGCGCTGACGCTCTATGCTTCGCGCTCGCTCCTGGCTGTAATGGTCCTGCATTTCTGCCACAATATGATAGGCATCTTCGGCAGACCCTATATGCAGACGCTTGCCGAGCTTGGCGGCAGCGAGCTCTTTATGACCCTCTTGACTGCAATCTTTTTGCTCTCGCTCGGTATATTCACCGCAGATGCGGCAAGACTTTATAAGAATTACGCAAGGTTCGATCTTTCATCGGATTACAGAACGATCGATCCCCCCTATCCCCCCGCAGATGCCGATTCCTCGCCGATAGATGAATTCGCAGCGAAGCATCCGCGCGCAGCCGCAACTCTCGGCTCTTTCTTCTCCTTCCCCGCGCTTGTGTGCTATATCGCGTATACCGCGGCGGTCTTTATCGATCTTTGAGAAAGGAAAACCAATGGAAAAAGAAAAAATTACTCAAAATAAGCCGAAAAAGCCCAATAAAAAGGAGCGCATAGGCGGTTACACCCGCGCGGAATATGCCGCGGCGCTCCGCGACCTTGACCCCGAGGAAAAGGACTTTTTCGACAAAAGCGACTACACCGAAACGCAAAGCACGGTTTCGGCGATCATCAAGGCGCTTGTTTATATCATTGCCATCATAACCGTGTCGGTCGCGCTTTCGACCTTCGCGCTTTCCTGCGCCAACGACATTTTCGCCTTCGTAAAGGAGGAAAAGACGGTTGAGGTCGTTATTCCCGACTACGTCACGACAGAGGAACTTTCCGAGATCCTCGGCGACGCGGGCGCGATCAATTACCCTTGGCTTTTCAGATTTTATTGCACGCTCAAAAACGTCGATACAAGCCCCGCCTATAAATTCGTCGGCGGCACTTATACGATCGCCACGAATATGAACTATGACACCCTCATGCTCTCCTTCGTTGAAACGATGACGCTGACAACGGTGCGAATCACTTTCCCCGAGGGCTCGACGGTCGACGAGATCATTGCTCTCTTCGAGGCAAACGGCTGCTCGAACCGCGAGGCGTTCCTTGAATGTATGACCACCTACGATTTCGGCGCGGAATACGAATTCTTGAAGGATATTGATATGACGGGCAGATATTACCTGCTCGAGGGCTATCTCTACCCCGACACCTACGATTTTTACACCGGACGCAAGCCCGAGTATTACCTTTGCCGTCTGCTTGATCAGTTTGCAAAGGTCTTCCGTCAGTCGAAATTCTTCGAGGCGGCAGAGGAGTCGGAATACACCATCGACGAGCTTCTGACCATTGCATCCATCATCGAGAAGGAGGCATATCAGATCAACGACTTCGATATGGTTTCTTCGGTCATCCACAACAGACTCAAAAACCCCGAGACCTATGCAAAGCTTGAGTGCGACTCGACGATAGTTTATGCCCTTTCCTGCATTGCGGGCAAGCGAGTCACCGACATCACGGCGGAGGATCTGAAGCTTGACAATCCCTATAATTCCTACGAAGAGGAAGGTCTGCCCCCCGGCCCGATATGCAGTCCCAGCTATAACTCGATCGCCTGCGCCTTCGACCCCGCGGAGACCGACAAGACCTATTACTACTTCGTTTCCGACAAATACGGCGTGATGTATTACGCCACCACCCTCAAGGATCACGAGAAAAACATCGCCGATATAAAAAAGGCGGAAGCTAACGAAAACCAATAAAGGAGAAAATCAAAATGATGATGACGGATAAAGAAAGATTTATACAGATATACAAAGAAAAGATCACCCGCGAGGGCTCGGCGGAGCTGCTGAATTATCTTTGCTCCGAGTCCTGCGATTTCTTCACGGCTCCCGCCTCGACGCGCTATCACGGTGCCGAGGTCGGCGGACTTTGCCGCCACAGCCTCAACGTTTATGATTGCCTCGTTGACATCATGAACCGCAGAAGAATGAAGGAGGACTACGGAATTCATTACAGCGACGAAAGCATTGCCATCGCCGCGCTTCTGCACGACCTCTGCAAGATCAATTTCTACCGCGTTGAAACCCGAAACGTCAAGAAAAACGGCACCTGGATGGCAGTTCCATATTACACCATCGAGGATACCCTCCCCTACGGTCACGGCGAAAAGTCGGTGTATATCGCATCGGGCTTTATGCGCCTGACCCGCGACGAGGCTTTTGCGATCAGATACCACATGGGATTTTCGGGTCCCGAGGATAACGGCACCGTCGGCAAGGCGCTCGAAATGTTCCCCCTCGCCTTCGCGCTGATGGTCGCGGATATGGAAGCCGCATATTTCCTTGAGGGAATGCCCGAGGATAAATAAGATGGCAGCGCGTACCCCCTCGATTCAAACACGGCGCAGACATAGCTTCGAGAAGACTCTGGTCTGGCTCAAATATTGCTCGCCCGCGATACTTACACTTGCTTCGTGGTTCTTTTGCCTCGTCAAATGCGTCCGTTTTCATGACGGAAAGACTGTGTATAGCTTGCAATCCGTCAACGAAATGGTGTCTGCCGCTTTGGCGGGGATCGGCTCCTTCGACGCCGCAAAGGACGACAGCTACACCAAGCTCCTCGCCGGTGCACTCAAGCCTGCGACCACGGCTTACGTGCTCTGCTTCGTCATAGCGGGAGTGCTCTCGCTCTACCTGCTCGTCTTCGCTTGCATCATCCTTGCGGGCGATCCGATGTCGCCCCATACCAACCGCGCAAAGGTCTGGTTCAAGACCTTCTTCCCCGGCAAGTGGCTCGTGTTCATTTCCTTGCTTTTGCCCGTTTATCCGACATTTATGCCCTACGTCATCAGGCATCTGTTTTTCAAGTATTACGTAATGAACGATCTCAGCGTCATCGCCGCGCGATTCAATCCCGCGATAGCCGCGTCCGTCCTCTGCGTGATATTTCTCGTTCTGTTCTTCGCCGCCATTCCGCTTGAGAAAAGACACAGAATGGACCCCTTCAAGAGATACGACAGGGAAGATGACGAATAAAAAATCAAATATTGTTGAAAAATGCAGGAAGTCTCTTCACTTTCTGCATTTTTTTCTTGACAAATGAAGGGTTTTGTGATACAATAAAGTGTATGAGTTTATTATTATTTATTTAGTATATATCTCATAATATTCGATTTTGAAAGAAAGCAACAAAGGAGGTGCAAAAGAAATTGAATTTGGTTGAAATTATCATCTGTGTCGGCGTCGGCGTAGCGGCTCTCGCAGTTGGTATCGTGCTTGGAATTCTCCTTCGCCGTTCGGTTGCCGAAAAGAAGCTCGGCATCGCTGAGGAACGTGCAAAGAAGATCGAGGCGGATGCAAAGGTCCAGGCAGAGGCGGACACAAACAAGATGATACTTGCCGCTCAGAAAGAGATCAATCAGATGCGTACCGAATCCGAACGCGAGATCAAGGAACGCAGAAGCGAAATTTCACGTTCCGAGCGCAGATTGACACAGAAGGAAGAATCTCTCGACAAAAAGACCGAACAGCTTGAAAAGAAGAACGAGCAGCTTGATAAGCGCATCAAGGACAACGAGATCGTCCGCGAGCAGCTCAACGCTTCGCTCGAGCTTCAGACAAAGGCTCTGGAGCGCATTTCGGGTCTGACCGCCGAGGAGGCAAAGACCGAGCTTATTGAAAAGCTCGAAAGCGTCGCAAAGTTTGAGTTTGCACAGAGAATGGACGAGCTCGAGGAGCAGTTCAAGGACGAGGCAGACACAAAGGCACGCAATTACATTTCGCTGGCTATTCAGAGATACGCCGCGGACAACGTTTCCGAAGCGACTATCACCAGCGTTTCTCTCCCCGGTGAGGAGATGAAGGGACGCATCATCGGACGCGAAGGAAGAAATATTCTTATGCTCGAAAAGCTGACGGGCGTCGATCTCATTATCGACGACACCCCCGAGGCTATCACCCTTTCGGGCTTCGACCCCGTTCGCCGCGAGATCGCGCGACTTGCGCTTGAAAAGCTCATCGCGGACGGACGCATCCATCCCACCCGTATTGAGGAGATGGTCGAAAAGGCAAAGAGAGAGGTCGAGGCAGGAGTCAAGCAGGCGGGCGAGCGCGCAACCTTCGAGGTTGGCGTTCACGGTCTCAACCCCGAGCTCGTCAAGCTTCTCGGAAGACTCCGCTACCGTACATCCTACGGTCAGAACGTGCTCAAGCACTCTGTTGAGGTTGCATTCCTCGCAGGAATTATGGCTGAAGAGCTCGGCGTTGACGCGGCAACCGCAAGACGTGCCGGACTTCTTCACGACATCGGTAAGGCATTCCCCCACGACGTCGAGGGTACCCACGTACAGATCGGCGTAAACGCTGCCAAGAAGTATAAGGAGAGCCGCGAGGTCATCCACGCTATCGAGGCGCATCATAACGACGTTGAACCCAAAACGATCATTGCAGTTCTCGTTCAGGCGGCAGACGCGATATCCGCCGCAAGACCCGGCGCACGCCGCGAGGATCTCGAGAATTATACCAAGCGTCTTGAAAAGCTTGAGGAGATCGCGAAGGAATTTAATGGAGTCGAAAAGGCTTATGCAATTCAGGCAGGCCGCGAGCTCCGCGTAATGGTCAAGCCCGAGGAGGTCGATGACGTTGCAATGAAGGTCATCGCCCGCGATATGGCGCAGAAGATCAAGGAAGACGTCAAGTACCCCGGACAGATCAAGGTCCACATCATCCGCGAATCCCGCGCGGTAGATTACGCAAAGTAATCCTCACAACTTGTTTTATCACTTTTTATCAGCCCGAAAGGCTTTGAATATATTGATATAAAGTCCTAAAGCAGAAAACGCAGAAATGCGATGTGAATAAAAAAACCCAACCGTCAGCGAAAGCTGACGGGTGGGTTTTTTTAGTGGACAGTGGTTAGTGGACAGTGGACAGAAAGTTGCGAATGATAATTTAATTTGGATATTTGCATTCCATTGTACCGACTAATAATTTATAAACAATAAACTCGGATATTAAGAAGTTTGCGCTTCATAATATCCGAGTTTTTGCTTATTTTAGTTTTGTAATGAACGGTGTTTTAATAGTACAGTACAAAATTATTTGCCCGCAACTTTCTGTTCACTGTCCACTGTCCACTGTCCACTTATAAGAGAATCTTATTAAATTCCTTATTTTCTCTCTCAAGAATCTCCGCTTCTCTCGAATGACAGGTGAGAAGGATGACCTGCGATTCTTCTGCGATCTTGGTGAGAAGATCGAGCAGGGAGGCGGCGCGGGTGTCGTCGAGCTGGGAGAAGACCTCGTCGAGGATCATTGGCGGGCGGTCGGCGGGGAAGAGCATTGAGGAAAGGGCGGTGCGGAGGGCGAAATATGCCGTGTCGCGTGTGCCCGCGCTGAGCGAGGTGATGGGTCTTGTTCCGCTTTCGGTGAGGATCGAGAGCGAGAAATCCTCGCCAATGCCGAAATCGCTGTATTTCCCGTCGGTTATATGCTTCATAAGTGCGCCCGCGGATGCGCGGAGTCTGGGAGTCACGTTGCGGCGAAGGCTTTCGCCTGCGTTCGAGATCGCCTCGTGTGCGAGAACGATCGCGGCGTATTTTCTTTCAGCCTCGGCAAGCTCGGTCTCGGTTTCTTCAAGAAGCGCGGCGATGCGGTTCGGGTTCTCGCAAGTGCCCTCGATGATTCCAAGATTCTTTTCGGAATCGAGCAGGCGCGTTCTTGCCGCGTCAAGTCGGGCGGCGTATTCGTCGCGCTCCTGCTTGAGGCTGGTGAGGTTTGCAAGATCAAGCATCGATTTTGCGGCGGGAGTGAGATGCGCGCGGAGCGCAGCTTCGTCCTCGCCCTCGAGCTTCGACTTCGATTCTCGAACGGATGCCGAATATTTTTCAATATCTGCGTCAAGCGCCGCGCTCTTTTCGGCTACTTTTGCGTATTTTTCAGCCGAAAGAGCCAAAACTTCGGCAATGTTTTGATTTTCACCGTCGATGCCAAAGCGCCCGAGGACTGATCTTGCTTCGTAAACGATCTCAAGCACGGCGCCGCTCTTCTTCGCGTGAGCCTGCTCGAGCGTGCCGATGCGCTTTGCGAAATCGTCGATCTCGCCCTTCGCCTCAAGGCAAGCGGCGCAATGCGCGACGATCTCCTTCTTTTTCGGCTTTTCCTCCTCGATTCCAAGCTCGAATATGTAATTCTGCGCCCGTCTGCGAGCCTTGCCCGAGGTGATCGCAATCGAAATTCCGATCAGAGCGACGATAAGACCGCCAACTGCCGCGCCCGAGGATATCGGCATGGTCAGCCACGGGAAAAGTTTGAGGAAATAGCAAGCCATCGAGCCGACGCAGAGCGCGGTGCCGAGGATCGCGAAAATGATTCCAAAGGCGAGGCGCGCGCCAACCGACGAGCGAAGTTTTTTGTATTTGTCGGCAACCGCCTCGGGTCCTCCCGTGCGCTCGATGTCCTCGGCGCGCGCGGCAAGATTGGTGTCGCCAAGCTGCTCGGAACGAAGTCCCGCAAGCTCGCCCGCGCTCTTTGCCGCATCCGATTCGGCGGACGCGAGTCGGCGGGAGAGCGAATCAAGCTCGGCAACGTAGGCGCGGTCGGGCAGTCTGCCCTCAAAGCCGTGCTCTGCGATGAGAGCATTTTTCTCCTCGGTCAGCGCGGCGACCTTCGCCTCGCCTGCGTGGAGCATATCAAAACGCTTCAGCGTTTGTATCGTTTCAAAAGCGCGGAGTCTGTCCTCAGCCGACGTCAGTTTTGTGCGGAGCTCGGCGCAAAGTTTTCGCGCACGTTCGACGGTCGAACGGAGCGTCAGCAGATTTTTCGAAGCCTCTTCCGCCTCGATCAGACGGCGGCGCAGAGTGTCGCGCTCGGCGGTCAATTCATCGATCTTTCCGCCCGTTCCTCTTTGAAGCCTGAACTGACGGCGCGCGGTGTTCAGTCGCGTCAGCGCGCGTTCGGTGTATATCGCTTCGTCTGCGGAAAAGAGTATGTTTTCGATCGAGGAACCGATCTCGCTTCCCGAAAGAGACGAGAGCGCCTGCTGTTTTACCGAAGAAGTCGAGTCCCAAACGCCCGAGGGCACTCCGAGAAAGACCTGCCCCGGCACCTCGCCCTTGAAGGCGACGCTACCCGTGGAGAGGTCGATGATCTGACATTTTTCGCTGTAACCGTCGCGGTTGTCGGCTCTGATGCCGCGGCGCTCGATGCGGTAAGCACCCTTTTCGCATTCGATCTCGATGCTGCCCTCGGCGCGTCCGTCGAGCCAGGAAAGCGCGCGGTCGTATTCAAGCACACCCTCCTCGCTTCTTCGCGATGGCAGTCCGTAAAGCACAAAGCGAATGAAGGCGAGGATCGTGCTCTTGCCCGATTCGTTCGCGCCCGAAATGACGTTCAGACCGTCCGAAAGCTCGGCGCAAAAACCCGAAAGCGCGCCGAATGAGGTGATATTTATCTTTCTGATTATCATAATACCGCCTCCTTAAAGAAACGCGCGACCGTCGAGCGCCAAGAGCCCGATGCGAAGAGCCTCCGCCGCAAGCGCGCGCTCGGTCTCGTCAGCCGATGAAAGTCGGGGCAAGAGAGTGCGGTAAAGCTCGCCCTTGATCGTCATATCGCCCGCAAGGTACTCCGAGCCGAAAACGGGCGAAGTGCGGTCGCGGAGCTTGAGCGAACAAAGCGGCAGATTCGCAAGAAGCTCGATCTGCGCGGCGTTAGGCGCATATTCGGGAGGAATCGAGCCCTCAAGATAGACTTTCAGCGACACGCTGCGGTCACAGCCCTCGCTCTTTGCGAGCTCCGTGATGCGCGCGGCAACCTCGGAGTCGCTCGCCGCACCCGTGATTTCAAGGTGACGGGTGATGTATTTGTGAGTTGACGTGATAATTTTCGTGATTTCGGGAGCCTTTCCGTCTTCAAGCGTGACCGAAAGCACACCGCCCTCGCCCTCCTCGTCGAAGGAGCGACCCTCGGGGAAGCCGCAGTAGGCAACCGTCGTGCGACCCGCAAGCGCGATCTCGGGGACATTGTGGATGTGCCCGAGCGCGGCGTAATCACAACCCGAAGCCGCAAAAAGCGAGTGGGGAGTCGGCGCGTATCTCGAGATCGGCGAGATCGTGTCGGCGTGCGCGCAGATGAGATTGACGGCACCTTTGTCGGGCAAAAGGCCGTAGGAAAGCGGCGAGCGCTCGAGCGAGGGCGAGGTGAACGCCCATCCGTGCACGGCAACAGGGACCTCACCGATATTGAATCGGAAGGTCGAAAGCTCGTCGGTGTCGAAAATATAGACGTTCTCGGGCCACGCAGTCGCCGTCCAGATGCTGCCGGTGGAATAGGGATCGTGATTTCCCGGCGCAATGACAACGGGCTTGCCGTAAGCTGCAAGACTGTCGCGCACGAGGGTGAGCGTTTCGGGGCTGACGTAACCGCAGTCGAAAAGATCTCCCGCGATCAGCATCAAGTCGTGCTCGCCCGCAAGCTCGACGACGTCGATGAAAATTTTCCTGAGTTCATCACGAAGCCGCTCTCCCGTCGGAAGATCGACCCCGGTGAAGGGCGAATCAAGATGAAAATCGCCCGTGTGTAGAATTTTGATCATATTTCTTTCCTTGATAAGTGGGTTTGGAATGCAAAAGGCAGAATGCAAAATGCAAAATGAAGGTAATTTTCGCTACGCGAAAATATTCTATATAATACTTTTCGAGCCTGCGAGAAAAGTTACCTTCATTTTGCATTTACAATTTTGCATTTTGCATTTAATTGCTCTTTCCGCCCGCAAACTCCACAAACTTCATCATCGCCGCGCGTCCTTCGTCGGTCGCCTTGTAAACTCCCGCGTCCTCGAGTACGGCGGTGAAGGTCTTTCCGATCTCCTCGTAGATGATCGATTCGACGTTTTCTGCGGTGAAGGTGTAGTTGTCCTTGAAGCTATCGAGCCAAGCGGTGTGCTTTTCGCAATCGGGGTCGGTCGCGGGGTCGCCGCCGGAGATGATGATCTCGCCGAGGCGTGCCATCTCCTTTTTGAGGCGCGCGGGGAGGATCGCAAGTCCCATGACCTCAATAAGCCCGATATTTTCCTTCTTTATATTATGCTTGTCCGCGTGCGGATGGTAGATTCCCATCGGGAATTCCTCGCTCGTCAGGTTGTTGCGGAGGACAAGATCGAGCTCAAAGTCCTCACCGCGGCGGCGCGCGATGGGAGTGATGGCGTTGTGCGGTACGTCACCCGAGAAAGCCACAACGCCGTTTGCCTCGTCGGAATAGCCCGACCAAGCGATGCGGATGTGCTCGGCGAGCTCAACGAGAGCCGCCTTCGACTTCGAGCGCAGACGGAGGACCGACATCGGCCAGTTGACAAGTCCCGCCTCGATCTCGGGGAATTTTTCGAATTTTACGGGGATGACGATCTCCGCGCGCTCCATCGGGAAGGTGTAACAGCCGCCCTGCATGTGGTCGTGCGCGAGGATCGAGCCGCCAACGATGGGCAGATCGGCATTCGAGCCGATAAAGTAGTGCGGCAGCGCGGTGACGAAATCAAGCTGACGCGCAAAGGTCTCGCGGCAGATCTTCATCGGCACGTGATCCTTCGAAAGCGCGATGCAGTGCTCGTTGTAGTAAACATAGGGCGAATACTGCAGATACCACTCGTCGCCGCCAAGGGTGAAGGGGATCTGGCGCAGATTCTGTCGCGCGGGCGCGTTTGCGTGACCCGCGTAGCCGACGTTCTCGGTGCAAAGCAGACATTTCGGATAACCCGACTGAGGCGCAAGCTTCGCCGCCGCGATTGCTTTCGGGTCCTTCTCGGGTTTCGAAAGATTGATCGAGATGTCGATCTTTCCGTATTTCGAATCGACCGACCAACGACGGTCCTTTGCGATTCTGTCGGCGCGTATGTAGTTCGAGTCGATCGAGAGACGGTAGAAGTAGTCACTCGCCGCCTTGGGATCGTTCTTGTAAAGCTCAAAGAATTTCGCGGTGACCTCGCTCGGACGGGGCATCAAGATTCCCATCAGCTTGGTGTCAAAGAGGTCGTGCGCGGTAATTCCTTCATTAATTATATTATTAGCCGCCGCGTATTCGCAAATAGCGTCAAGGATCTCGTGGAGCTTCAGATCCTTTTCCTCATCGGAAACAAGATCCTCGAAAGCCGTGAGATGGAGCTCTGCGCAAATCATATTTGCGGCATAAATGCGGTCAGCGGGGTCGAGCATACCGCAATTTTCTGCGTGATTGAGTAAAGCCGAGATAAGTCGGCAGATCTTATTGTCTGTCATTTTTACACCTCTATTATATATAAGGAAGAAATTAAAGTCTGATAGCCTTGTCCGCGATGAATTTGTTTACCAATGCCTCGGTCGGGAGCGAGGGCAGCGCGCCCTTCTTGCTGACCGCAAGAGCACCGACCACGTTCGCATAGCGTCCCGCGCGGACGATGTCGCCCGAACGGAGATACTCAAGAGTCAGCGCGGCGGTGAAAGCGTCGCCCGCGGCGGTGGTGTCGACCGCATTCACGCCGTATGCGGGCAGGCAGTGATAATATTTTCCATCATATATATAGCATCCGCGACCGCCAAGCTTGATGACGTAATATTTCGCGGTGACGAGCTTCTGCAGCTCCATTGCCGCGCGCAGACAGTTGTCGGGATTCGAGGGATTGATTCCCGTGAAAATTTCGGTCTCGGTTTCGTTGGGCGAGAAGATTTCAAGAGGAGGCAGATCCTCAAGCGGAAAATCGGGATTTGCGGGTCCCGCGTCGAGAATGATCGGAATTTCCTTTTCATTTGCAGTCCAAGCCGCGTGCATAACGGCATCCTGAGTGATCTCAAGCTGCATCAGAAGCGCGTCGGGACGGCAGATAAAGGAGGCGTCGATGTCCTCGCGTGTCAGGCGAACGTTCGCGCCGGGGAAGAGAATGATGCGGTTCTGACCGTTCGGCTCAACCATAATTGCGCCAAGACCGGTGACGGCATCGGGATCGACAACGATAAATCGCGTGTCGAGTCCTTCCTTTTTATAAATATTATGCATGATGGAGCCGTTCGCGTCCTTGCCGAGACGGCAGCAGAAAACGCTGTCGCCACCGAGTCTGCGAACCGCAACCGCAGAATTTGCGCCCTTTCCGCCGGGAACAAACTGATATGTTCCGCTCTCAAGCTGCGTTTCGCCGCCCTGCGGGATCTTGCTGACGCTCATAACAAAGTCCATATTTGCGGAGCTAACCGTAAGAATTCTTTTGGGGATCAACATTTTTTTACCTCCAAATTTAGAAAATTTTTTGAAGTCGGATATATTACCATCTTATATTATACTATATAATAAACAAGAAATCAAGGGGAAATTTGCGATTTGGGTCGATTTCTTTCGTCAATCTGCACAAAACGTGGGTTTGTAAATTGGCACAAGTGCTACCAAAGGTACAAATCGAAAAAAATCCAAAAAAAACTTTGAAAAAACGCTTGACAAAGTGGGATGAAAGTGGTATAATATACAAGCTGTCGCGCAGAGCGGTAGCGAGGTCATTGAAAATTGAACAACAGACTATGAAGTACAAGCTTGACTCTCGATGAAAAGAGAGA
>JAZQJB010000039.1:0-14531 GCA_045541375.1 Eubacteriales bacterium
CGGCGGCTTCGGCGGTAAGATTGCCCACGAGCACGCCCGTGGGGAGCGTTTCGGGGAGTTTATTCTCGGTAAGACCGAGATGATCGAGAATATCGCCGCTCATCTTCTTTTCGTTTATGTCGTAAAGTCGGCGAATGGCGGCGCAAGTGGGGTCCTCAACGATATTTCCGGTCAATCTTTGGTTGATAAATCCGAGCGTCGAGGGGAAGGATGCCGCGCTTTCATAAATTTCGGAAATGTTCTTCTTCATCCAAAGAAGCTTTGCCGCGTCGGCGTTCGGCTGCATTCTCCAGCCGCATCGGCTGTAAAACAGCTCGTCGCCGAAATTATTTTTCAGCTCCTCGCTCTCGCGGGTGGCGCGGTTGTCCATCCAGGAGTAGGCGGGAGTGATCGTTTTGCCCGATCCGTCAAGCAAAACCGTCGCGCCGCCCTGCGCCGATACCGAAATGGCGCAGATCTCGCCAAGATCTTTGACTTTTTCCGCGATCTCACGGATGGCGCCGATTGCGGCTTCGTACCAATCGTTCGCGTTCTGTGTCGCCTCGGCACCGTTTGCGAAAAGCTCATAAGAGCTCTTTGCGGTCGCAACACATTCGCCCTTTTCGGTGAGGGCAAGTGCCTTGAGCGAGGTCGTGCCGACGTCGATTCCTATGTAGATCTTCATTTTGCTATCTCGTCGATCGCGTCGCAGATGAAGTCGATGGCGTCGCGGTCTGCGATGAGGGGCGGCTTGAAGAGAACTGCGGGCAGGCAGTTCTGCTTGTAGATCTGCGCGCTTGCGTCGATGCAACGCTCGTGCAGCTCGCCCATAAACTTTTTCGCTTCCTCGACGTTTTCGCAATGCAGAGCCGCAAGGAGTCCCGCGCCCTCTGCCTTTGTGAACTTCGAGGGGTATTTTTCAACGAGGGAATTGAGTCTTTCCTCGAAATAAGCGCAATTTTCCGCGATGATCTCTCTGTTTTCAAGCGCAAACTTCATCGTTACGAGGTAGGAAAGCGACGCAAGCTCCTCCTGACCGTTCGTTACGAGCGCGCCGAACTGGTTGAGGTTGTCGTATTCGGCGGTGGTGATGACCTTGCTTGCGGGATACTCGCCGCCCGGGAAGCCCTTGCCGATGATGACGAAGTCGGGCTTCAGATCGTAAAGGCGGAACTGGAACATTCCGTCGTACCACATGCAGGACTGAATCTCATCCACCATCGTGGGCGTGTCGTACTCGGCGCAAAGCTCGTGCGCACGCTTGAGGTATGCCTTTTCAAGGCGGATCCCGCCGTAGTTCATAAGGATGATCTCGTGCATAAAGCCCGCGGTCTTGTAGTTACCCGAGTTGTATTTCTTGATCTTCGCTTCAAAATCGTCGATATCGTTGATCGAAACGGGAACGACCTTGTAGATCTCGGCATTCTCGGATTTCTCGCGAATCTCGTCCCAAAGTCCGCGGAAGGTCTGAATGAGGGTGGTGGTGCCGTGGTAATTCGCGGTAACGCCGCCAACCTTGTCGCCCATCACGAAGAAAACGGGGGTCTTGCCCGCGTATTTCGGCTCGGGGAACTCGGGCGAGAGCTTATAAAAGCGCGCAAGCATCATCTTGAATCCCGCCTCAACTGCAAGCGAGCCGGTTTCAAGGTTGATGACGCGGTTGAGTACTTTGGGCTCTTTCGATGAGATTACCTTTTCGATCTCGGCGGAGTTATCCCAATCGATTCCGTTTACGGATGCGATCAGCTTTTCCTCGCAAAGGCGGGTGATGTGACCGCGGGTATTGTTGTGGGTCGCGTTGGGGATGCCGAGGGCGCGCGCCTTGTCGATCAGCTTGTAGCCGGGGAAGGAGTGGCCGAGGGACGCGTGATAGTGCTCGCTCTTGCCAATGAAGTAAAGCTTGCCGTCCTCGCCGACGCGGAAATATCCGCGCGCCGCAACGGGAGCAGCCTCGCGGCTTGCCGCCTTGCGGAAGGAATCGGTGGGCGCGCCCGCTGTGACGGCGGGCATCGGGTCGATCACCTGCTTACCGACAAGGGAGAGCATTTCGGAATTTTTCTTCTGAACCGCCTCGGGGAAGAATTCGACCTTTTCGTTTGCGATCACCTGCGCCTCTTCAAGGCTATGCGCGCCAAGAGCCGCTTCTGCCGCCGCAACGGCGTTTGTATATTCCTTGCCGAGCAAGTCGGCAAGTGACATTTTTATATTTTTGAACATTTTTCTACCTCTTTATTTGATCTCAATTACTCTGCCCTCATTGTGCGAGAGGATAGCGGCGGTCTGGAGCTTGTGCGAAAGCTCGGTCTCCTCGGGGGTGACGCAGCCGAAGGGGATCTCGATGCCGCAGAGCTCGCAAATGAATGCGCCCCACATCTGGAGGATCGAATCCGCAAAGCCAAACTCGAAGATTCCGCCCGTGATCGAGGGGATCATCGGCTTGTTGCCCATATTGATGCGGCACCACGCCTGCTCCTTGTCCCAGCTTTGGGTGTAAAGGAACGCGCCGGGGTCGTTGGTCGAGAATTTTGCCGAAGCCTCGATGCCGTAGACCTCGAGTCGCCATTCGTTGGTCGAGCCGGGCGAGAGGCGGCGGGTCTCGTACATCATCGGGAAGATCGAGCCGTCTTTATCACGAACGTCGCAGAGAAGAAGGGCATTATCCCAGGTCTCGCAGGGGACTCTGCCGCCCTTGCCGTCGGGGCGTTCGGTGACGATATTCGAAAGCTTCGCAAAAACGTTGAGCGGCTTCCATCCCATTCGGAAGGGAACGTGCTCGGTGTGAAGTCCGAGGTCGCCCATACAGCCGTACTCACCGTTGATCGAGAGCGTGCGCTTCCAGTTGATCGGCTTGTTCAGGTCCATATCACTCGAGTGGCAGAATGCCGAGCGGACCTCTATGATCTTGCCGAATCTGCCCTCGCGGATCCATTCGATCAGCTTCTGGCAGGCGGGGTAGAAGGGGAACTCGCTCGAGCAACGAACCATAACCTCGGGGTGCGCCTTGATGGCATCCATGATCGCGCGGTTTGCTTCAAGATCGATGCCGAAGGGTTTTTCGCCGAGGAGGTGCTTGCCCGCATTTATGATGTCAACGTAGATCTGCTTGTGCAGATTGTGCGGAACGGCGCAATATACGGCGTCGATGTCGTCTTTGTCGAGAAGCTCGCGGTAGTCGGCGGTCGAATATTTGATGCTGTCGAAATTATCGGTGAACCAATTTCTTGCGTTCTCGTTTACGTCGGAAACGCCAACGATCACGGGCGCGGGGATGTCTTTCGTGAGATGGCACCATCTTGCCGCCGCGGAGGCAAATTCGCGGCCCATAAGTCCACAGCCGATAACGGCAAATCTGATCTTTTTCTTATTCATTTTATTACCTCATATAGTTAATATAATTATATATTGTATTATACACGGATTTGCGCCGCTTGTCAATAGACTTTGACGCGAAAACGCAAAAAAGTCAAAATATGACCGAATCTTTCATTTTTTGAAAGAAATTCGGGCAATTTTCAAGGAAAATGAAAAAAATTTCAAAATCGACTTGACAAAATCCGTCAAATATGATAGCATAATTACAGCAAAAAAAGAGAGGGAAAAGCATGAACAAGGCGGAAATACGCGAAAAGGAAATAATGGCACTTTTGCGCGTTTCGGGAAAGGTCAGCGTCGCGGAGGCGATGGCTCTGCTCGACGTTTCGGAATCGACGGTCAGACGGCTTTTTTGCAAGCTTGAAGCCGACGGGATGGCTGTGCGGACCTATCGCGGCATCAGCATCAACGCGGTTTCGGGAATGCGGGAGTCCTATTCCTTTGAAAAGAACGAGCTTTACCGCTCGAATGAAAAAATAATGATAGGCGAGGCGGCGGAAAAGCTGATCGGCGAGGGCGACACGCTTTATCTTGATTCGGGAACGACGGTCATGCGGCTTTGCTCCGCTATGGCGCGCGCGGCGGTGGCAAACGGGGAAAAATATTCCTCCGTCACCGTGTTCACCAATTCGCTGGCTAATCTCAATCTCTTGAAGGATCATATGAACGTCTGCCTCATCGGCGGCGAATACCGCCCGCACAGGCAGGATTTTTGCGGCTATCTCACCGACGAGGTCATAAAAAGGCTTCATTTCAGCAAATGCTTCGTCGGCGCGGACGGATTTTCGGTCGCAAACGGGCTGACGGCGTCGGATTTTGACACCGCAAGGATCAATCAGCTCGTCGTCGCGGGCTCGGACAAGCGAATCCTGCTCGCCGACACCTCAAAAGCGGGCAAGGCATCTGTCATACACTACGCGCCCATCGAGTCGGTCGATACTCTTGTGACAAACAAATGGCTCGCCAACGAGGTAAAGGCGGAGCTGCTCAAAGCGAATATCAATATTATCGAGGCATAGAAAGGGATAAATCATGTTAGTTACACTAAACGAAGTTTTAAGGGACGCAAAAAAGAACAAATACGCGGTGGGACTTTTCAACACCGTCAATCTTGAGATGGCTGTCGGCGTGCTGGCGGCGGCTGAGGAGCTTCGCTCGCCCGTCATCATCGGCAGCGCGGAGTGTCTGCTCTGCTATTCGGGGCTCGACGACCTCGCAAATATGCTTCTGCCGATGGCGAAGCGCGCGAGCGTGCCCGTGGTGCTCCATTTTGACCATGGACTTACCGAAGAAAACGTCAAAAAGGCGATCGCGCTCGGATTTTCGTCGGTAATGTACGACTGCTCCACCCTCGGATTCGAGGAAAACCTCGGCGCGGTCAAGGCGATCTGCGATTATTCGCACTCGAAGGGCATCACCGTCGAGGCGGAGATCGGTCACGTCGGAACCGACGAGATCTGCGCACCCGCGGATGCTTACACCGACCCCGACGAGGCAAAGAGATTTGCCGAGTTCACGGGCTGCGATGCGCTTGCCATCGCCGTCGGCACCTCGCACGGTGCGTATAAATTCAAGCCCCAGCTCGATTTCGAGCGCATCGAAAAGATCGCGTCGATGATCGATGCACCTCTCGTGCTCCACGGCGGCTCGGGTCTCAGCGACGACGATTTCCGCCGCGCGATCGCAGCGGGCATCTCGAAGATCAACATCTTCACCGATATCAACATCGCCTGCGTCAAAGCGGCGCACGATGCTTATGCCGAGGGCAAGGGCATGACCGACGTCATGGGCGCAATGAGCGAGGCGGTCAAGGCGGCAACAATGAAGAAAATGCTCCTCTTCGGCTCGAACGGAAGGGCGTAAATTGAGGTAAATAATTCTGAAGAGGCTGGCTCATTTAACATAGATATTATTGGTGCTAACCGATAGTTGCGCGCTCTCCTTTCACCGCTTCCGCGGTCCCCCTTCCTCCCGGAGGAAGGCTAAGGATGCGTGCAATACGCATCGTTTGTGCAGCGGATTTTGCTCAAATTTATAATTTTGCATACAAAAAAGGAATATTTTATTTGAATCAATTTGCACTCGTAATAGAGTTCTTGCAAACTTTTTCAATAAAATATTCCTTGTTGCTTTTTGAGGTTTTAGTTAATACGGTATTCGCTGAATATCCGAGGGAACTTGCACTACCCAATCAGCCTTCCTCCGGGAGGAAGGGGGACCGCGGAAGCGGTGAAAGGAGCCCGCGCAACTTCATTTTATTGCGAATTTCACCAAGGGATTAATTAATGATACTGTTTATACTACTCTTTGCAAAATATATCTTAATGAGCCAGCCCCTTCATTTTTGTATTTTAGTGACTCTTGTAAAAACAATAACCCGAAAATATGCATTATTTCGATTTTTGAATATCCGAAAATA
This sequence comes from Eubacteriales bacterium, assembly GCA_045541375.1. Taxonomy (GTDB): domain Bacteria; phylum Bacillota; class Clostridia; order Oscillospirales; family CAG-272; genus CAG-390. Next base: position 5,771 of record JAZQJB010000039.1, read on the forward strand.
TGCATAAATCGTATTTTTCAATATCCTAAAATATGCATAAATTGCGATTTCCAACATCCTAAAATATGCATAGCTCTTGACAATGCGGAAATACTGTGTTATAATAAAAGACAAGAAACGGGGTGAATTTATGTTAAGACGAAAAATGTATGATACTCTCCTCAAATGGAAAAAGGAACACAAAAAAGAATGCCTTTTGGTCAAGGGGGCACGACAGGTCGGCAAAAGCTATCTTATCAGGGCATTTGGAAAAAACGAATACGAAAGCTTTATTGAGATTAATTTCCACGAGCAAAAAAGCCTTAAGGTCATCTTTGACGGCGATAAGACCGCCGAAGAAATCTATAAAAGATTGACCGCGAATATTCCCGGGGTAAAACTGATCCCGGGTAAAACGCTAATCTTTTTGGATGAGATCCAAAAATGCTCTGGGGCTCGTACAGCTTTGAAGTTTCTTGCGGAGGACGGGCGATATGACGTTATCGCTTCCGGCTCGCTTCTCGGTCTGGCTTACGGCAAGGATGACGATGGTGAGGTTGAACCCGTCGAATCAATTCCGGTCGGTTACGAAAAGACCGTGATGATGTATTCTATGGATTTCGAGGAATTTCTTTGGGCTTACGGTTATTCCGATGAAGCAGTCGCTTACTTAAAGAGCTTCTATACCTCAAAGGAAAAGATTCCGCCCGAGATTCATGAAAAATTCGAAAGCTTGCTGCGTGAACACCTCGTTGTCGGCGGAATGCCCGAGGTCGTTGCAAGCTTTGCACAGTTCAAGGATTTCACAAAGGTGCAAGAGATTCAGGATAAGATCCTGTCATCCTATGCAGACGATATTTCGGGCCACGCCAAGGGTGCAGAAAAGGTCAAGGTCCATCAGTGCTACGACAGCATTCCAAGACAGCTTGCCAGAGAAAACAAAAAATTCAAATATTCCGAGGTTGAGCGCAAAGCGACCGCGCGCAAATTCGGCGACAGCGTGGGGTGGCTCCACGATGCAAATATGGCGCACATCTGCTATAACACCACTACCCCGATGTTGCCGCTGAAGGTATATGAAAAGGATAATGAATTCAAGCTTTATATTGCAGACACGGGGCTTTTGCTCGCGCTTTTCGGATTCGCAACAAAGCAGGCTCTGCTTAACGGCACGCTGAAGGGATTCGCCAAGGGCGGAATATACGAAAATTTCGTCGCGGAAACTCTCGTCAAAAACGGATACTCTCTTCATTATTATAAGAAGGGTGACTCCTCCGAGCTTGAATTTATTATTGAGAAAAACGGCGAAGTCATTCCAATCGAAGTAAAGGCAGGAAATGCAGCCACAAAATCACTCGACTCGTTCATTCAAGAGTTTTCCCCATCGGTTGCAATAAAACTGATCAGCGGAAATGTTGGAACAGCCGATAAGAAATTTTCAATTCCGCATTTTTTGGCAATGTTCATTTAGGTGTTTTCAATGAAAAAATATATTTCACTTTTGCTTTGCGCGCTGATGGTTTTCGCGCTTTTCGGATGCTCGGAAAACGTGGGTGAGAGCGGAGCGGAGGGCTTTTACAGCTTCACCGATGATAGCGGGCGAGGCGTTAATCTCAAGAATCAGCCAAAAAAGGTCGCGGTGCTTTTCTCGTCCTATGCCGAAATGTGGACTTTGGCGGGCGGGGAGGTGAAGATCACCGTCGGCGAGAGCATCGAGCGCGGATTTGCGCCCGAGGGCACGCCACTCGTTGATTCGGGCGCGGGGAAGACGGTCGACCGCGAGGCGCTTCTTGCCGCAGAGCCCGATCTCGTCATCGCGTCCGCGGATATCGCCGCGCAGGCGGAGCTTGCGGCGTATCTCGACACCGTCGGCATCCCCTGCGCGCTCTTTCGCGTTGACTGTTTTGCCGATTATGCCAACGCCATGCAACATCTTTGCGCCATCACGGGCAGAGCCGATCTTTTTGAGCAAAACGTCGCCGCTGTCGGCGCGGAGATAGAAAAAATCCTTGCCGACGTCAACAAAAGTGCCGCTCCGCGCATACTTTTCGTCCGTTGCGGCTCAAGCTACGGCGCAACAAAGGCTAAAGTCGCGGCGGAAAACTTCGTCTGCAAGATGCTCGAGGAGCTCGGCGCGGTCAACATCGCCGATGCGGCGCCCGAGCTTTCGGACGGGCTCGCGCTCGAGGCGATCCTCGCCGCCGATCCCGAGGTGATCTTTTTCTCGACGATGGGCAACGAGCAAAAATCGCGCGCGTATATGGATTCCGTGCTCGCGGGCGAGGCTTGGCAGACGCTTTCGGCGGTGCGCGAGGGCAGATACGTCTATCTCGACAAAAATCTTTTCCAATTCAAGCCGAATTCCCGATGGGGCGAGGCTTACAAATTTTTAGCGGAGTATCTTTACGGTGAAAACTAAAAGACCTTTGATATTTCTCTCGCTCGGCGCGGCGCTGATCGCTCTCATCCTGCTTTCAATGCGCTTCGGAAGCGTTTTCATCGACGGAAAAAGCTTCCTCTCGGCACTTTTGAGGCGCGAGGGATTCGCCGCGCAAAGCGCGATCATCTACACTCTGCGCCTGCCGCGAACAGTTGCGGGTATACTTGCGGGCGCGGGGCTCGGGCTTTCGGGCGTGCTTCTCCAGAGCGTGACCGACAACAAAATGGCAAGCCCGGGGCTTATCGGAGTCAACTCCGGCGCGGGATTTGCTGTGATCCTTGCTCTTTCTTTGCCATTTTTCCCGATCGGACTCATCCCGATAGCGGCTTTCGGCGGCGCGTTTTTGGCAACGCTTGCAATAATCGCGATCGCGGGACGGATGGGAATGACGAAAAACACCGTCGTCCTCAGCGGAATCGCCTTTTCCGCGATACTTTCTGCGGGAATTTCGCTGCTTTCGCTCCTTGATGCCGACGTGCTCGTAAACTACAACGCCTTTTCGGTCGGCTCGCTTGCGGGAGTTGAGGCAAAGGGGCTCGTTTTGCCCGCAATTCTGATAATTTTGTCACTCATAGCCGCCACTTTTGCGGCAAGAAGGATAAATCTCCTCGCCCTTGGCGCGCCGATAGCGTCCTCGCTCGGCGTGAAAGTCAAGACGTTGCGCGTAATTTGTATGCTCCTTGCCTCTGCGGCGGCGGGCGCGGCGGTTTCGGCGGTCGGTCTGCTCGGATTCGTCGGGCTGATGTCGCCCCACATCGCGCGTGCACTCGTAGGCGCGGATGCAAGGAAACTGATCCCATGTACCGCGCTCGTCGGCGCAGACCTCGTCCTCGCCGCGGACCTCTGCGGGCGAGTCATCTTCGCACCCGGCGAGATGCCCGTGGGAGTGCTGATGGCACTTCTCGGCGCGCCCTTCTTCCTCGGGATCTTGCTCAAAGGAGGTCGCCGCGATGCTTAAGATCGAAAATCTTTCCGCCTTTTACGGCAAAAAACAGGTGCTTTTCGACCTCTCCTTCAAGCTCGAGCGCGGAAAATTCACCGCCATCCTCGGCAAAAACGGCTCGGGAAAATCGAGTCTGCTCTCCTGCCTCGCCTCGCAAAAGCGATATTCGGGTAAAATTCTGCTCGGCGAGCGCGAAATTTCGGAGATCCCGCCGCGCGAGCGCGCAAAGATCATCTCCTGCCTGCCCCAAAACCTGCCGCTGACGCAGTTTTCGGTGCGCGAGACCGTCGCATTCGGAAGAGAGCCGTACGTTTCCTTCAAGCTCACCGATTCGGACAACGAGATCGTTGAAAAGTCGATCGAAAAATGCGGAATTTCGCACCTGAAGGACAAAGTCCTGACCGAAATCTCGGGCGGCGAGCGGCAAATGGCGTATCTCGCGATGACCCTCGCGCAGGACGCCGACATTCTTCTGCTCGACGAGCCGACGACGTATATGGACGCCCCCAACGCAAGGGAGTTCCTCTCCACCCTCAAATCCGCGCAAAGCGAAGGCAAAACCGTCGCCGCAGTAATGCACGACCTCACCGCCGCGGTGAAGTACGCGGACGATATTCTGCTCATAGACGGCGGAAAAGTCGTTTTTGCGGGAACGCGCGAGGAATGCATAAAATCGGGAGAGATTGAGCGGGTGATGGGAGTGGAAAAGCACTCACTTGACGACGGAAATGTGGTTTTTATTTGATTTTTTGAGGTGAAGGAGCAAAAATCTCCCCAAGGGGAGATTTTACTCCTTCCGGAATGTCGGCGGGGCGCCGCCATTCCGAAGCACAAGGAGAGGTTTCGCGCTCTGCGGAGCTCGACTTAAGAAACTTTTTTGAAAAAAAGTTTCTTAAGAATCTTCCAAAAACTTTCCGCTGCTGTTGTCTATTGTTTTAATTGGGAAATTTCCGCTTTAGCGGAAATTCACCTTTCATTTTGCCGCAGGCAAATCATCATTCTCGCGAAGCGAGATCATCATTCTGCCGCAGGCAGATCATCATTCGCGCGAAGCGCGACAAAAAAGGAGCAAAAAATGTCCAAACAAGAATGGAAAGGCGGCGCTCTCCTCGCGCCTCTGCCTGCTGTTATAGTCACCTCCGCCCGTGAGGGCGAAAAGCCAAACGCGATCACCATCGCTTGGTGCGGCATCATCTCGACGCATCCGCCCGCGCTCTATATCTCGGTGCGCCCCACGCGCCACTCTTATGAGATCATCAAGGAAACGGGCGAATTTTGCGTCAATCTTGTGCCCGTGAACCTCGTCCGCGCCGCCGATACCTGCGGTGTGCTGACGGGAAGAAAGGTCGATAAGTTCGAAAAATGCAAGCTTACGCCCGAAAAGTGCTTCAAGATCTCCGCGCCCGCGATTGCTGAATCTCCGCTGACACTCGAATGCAAGCTCCGCGAGATCGTCCCGCAGGGCTCGCACGACATGTTCATCGCCGACATCGTCGCCACGGGAGTGGACGAGTCGCTGATCGACGAGAAGGGAAGTCTGCACCTCGGCCGTGCCAACCTCTCCGCATTCGCCCACGGCGAGTATTTCGAGCTCGGCAAAACCATCGGCACCTTCGGCTATTCGGTCAAAAAAAAGAAAAAGCACCCCAAAAAGAAGTAAAATGAGGTTTGATATGAAAACAAAACACATTTTTTCGCTCCTTTTCGCGTTGATTATGGCATTTTCGCTCGCTTCTTGCGGCGGCGAGGGCGAGGCTGAAACTTCCGCGCCCGAGATCACGGCCGACCTTACCGAAAGCACCGCGGAGGCGGTCGATCTTGATCTTCATATCGTGCAGGACGGCGCGAGTGAGTACGTTCTCGTTCGCTCCGAGACGAGCAAAAACGACGTGATTTCCGCGATGCAGAAGCTTCGCAATACGATCAAGGATAAATATGGCATTTCGCTCAAGCTTGACACCGACGGCAAGCGTAAGCCCGGTACCGATCCGGAATATCAGATACTCATCGGCGCAACAAAAGAACCGGAAAGTGCGAATGCAGCGGCGTTTATTTCATCGCTTGCGCGCGAGGAAGCATCTTTTGTGATCGAAACGCACGAAAAAAGGCTCGTCATCGTTGCAACCAACGAGGCGATGTACGATGCCGCGCTTAAATATCTGGAGGAAAACTTTATGACAGACAACGGTATGACTGTTCCGATCGGCTTCAAGCACACCGCCGAAATCGAAACGCTGACCCTTCCGATCTTTGAGCCGGGCAACGAGCTCGAGGTTTCAATGAAGGAGCTTTACACCATCACTCCGCACACAGATGCAAACGGCGTCAAGTGCCGCATCATCCAGGGAGCCTGCACCGACGGCGAGTATCTTTACACCTGCCTCAATGACGGAGCATCGAGCGGCGCGGTGACAACGATCGTCAAAACCGAGCTCGTAACCGGCAATGTTGTTGCAAAATACGAGAATATTAAGATCGACCACGCGAACGATCTGACATATAACCCGAAGACCAAGGAGATCCTTGCCTGCCATAACTCGCCGAGAAACCAGCTCATTTCGATCTTCGATGCCGAAACTATGGAATATAAAGAGACGAAAACGATCCGTCACCAGATTTATTCCATCGAATATGACGAATTCGAGGATTGCTATTGGGTCGGAATTTCGGGTAGCTATGATTTTGTCCGCTACGACGGCGAGCTCAAGAAATATGACCCGCAGATTCACGGATTCGAGAATGGATTTACCAAGCAGGGCATGGACGCGGATGATAAATATGTCTTTTTCGTGCTTTACAAAACAAATTGCATAGCTGTATATAATAAGGAAGGCGAATATATCCGCCAGATCGACCTGCCCGTGACCGCAGGCGAGCCCGAGAACATCAGCCACGTCGGCGACACCTTCTACATCGTCTACAACAACCCCTCCTGGACGGGCGGAATCGTTTATGAAGTGAATATCACGGGGAAAAAATAATGTAAAAAATCGGAGGCTTGCCTCCGATTTTTTATTGATACCTTGTATCCCAAACTCTGATCTTGTAAAAATGACCCGAAGCGGATGAAAGAGTCAGCTTTTCGCCGCCACGCAAAAAGATCGCGGATTGGCTCGTCCAGGATTTGAACGCGCCGTCGGGGAAAATATACACAAGGCTTCCGTCCTCAAAATTGCCGACACCCTTGATCGCGCCGCGGTCGAGAGATTCGTGACCCGCGTAGGCGGTGGAAAAGCTATTCTTTGCTTTATCGTAGCGGTAAACGTGCGAACCCGTGGTGATCCAAAGCTCGTTTTTGTTGCCGTAAACGGGAGCAAGATCGTGCGCGTGGTCGCTCGGAATAGTCGCGCGGAGGGTCGTGTCCTCGGTGACCGTCACTTTTCCACCCTCAAGAGTTACCCGATATGCCGTCAGTACGGTTCTGCCGATCGCCCAAAGAACCTGCTTTTCGTCATCCCAAAGCACGCCGTGTGCATCCTCAAGAGTGACACTTGCCGAGGCTGTCCTTGAAAGATTCTTGTCGGTGGTGAAGAAGCGCACCTCGCCGCCCGTGCTCGATGCGATCGCTATCACACCGCAGGGCATCAGCTCGATACTGTGCGGATTGTTCGCCGCCGCTTCGGTGCGCCACAAAAGCTTGCCCTCGGGATATGAGATCATACAGCCGTAGCCGTTGCCGCAAACTGCAAGCGCAACGTCGCCGTGCTGCTCGGAATGGCGGAATTTCGTGCCCGCAATGTTGTAGTAAGGCAATTTATATGACCAAACGAGCGAGCTCTCGTCAAGCTTGCCTTCCGAAATATCATAGACCTCAAGATGCGAGTTGCCCTGATTCGTCAGCGCGACCAAATGATCACCGCGCTCGATGGTTTCTTTGATATTCAAGTCTATCGAAAGTGTAAAACCGCTCTCTGCGCCAAGCATTGCAAGGAATGCCTCAACCGCGCGCGAGGTCATCATGTCGCTGCCGCCAGCTATGACTATCTTGTTTCCGACGGCGCGAATGACGTATTCATTCATACCCAATCCCTCTCGCGCCTCCGCGCTTTCGGGGCGGTTGGTCGCGCCGATGAGGATCTCGGGCACATCTGCCATAGCCTCAAGGCTTTCATTCGGCATCAAAAAATCTGTGGTGAGCGAAAAATCTGCGCGCGTCAACGCTTTGAGCGATTTTTTCAGATCAACTCCGTTTTGAATCTCTCCGTCGCTGCCATCGTCGGGGCGGACGATGCGGTAAAGCGCCTTGCCGTTTTCATCAAGCAGACTGACCGGCGTGGGCGCGGGAGTGGTTTCGGGCAGAGTTTGCGCCACGGTTTCGGTAGTATCTGCGGGGATATCATCGTTCCCCGAGCACGAAACCGCCGCAAAAGCGAGTAAAAGCGCAAAGATTACAGAAATGTATTTTTTCATTGTCGAAAAAATCAAACCTCAATTCCCTCGCAGGGGTTCTCGACCGCCCTCAAAGCCGCGTCGCGGAGAGCCATGACTTCGAGCGTTTCCGATGGGTCAAAGCTTGCCTTTCCCGTTTCAAAGAAATTCAGCATATCCGCGATAAGTCCGTCAAAGAAGGGGGATTTCAGCGACTTCCAGGTTTCTTTTCCGTCATTGGTCATATACGCGCCGTAGGGCATAGAGGAGCCCCAAATCATTGTGGCATCCTTGCCGCTTGCGGTCTTTGCCTGAATTATCCACTGGCTGCCGTTCGCGGTGGCTTTGACGCACTTGACTGCGCCCATTTTCTTGACCACCATCTCGCCAAGGTGAATGAAATACTCGGGCAGATTCGAGCCGCCGCCCGTCACGAGCAGACTGTCGGGCGCGTCGACCGCGTCAAGCTCGGTGGCGTATCTCAAAGCAGAGGTGCTGAAAAAGGGCGTGCCATATTTCTCGCCAAGGGAGAAGATCTCTTTTGCGGTGGCGGCATCGGGCGCAAAGGTCTTGTCAATGTAAGTACGCTTACCGTGTTTCAGAACCGCCTCGGCATAACGCAGGTGCGTTTCGGGGTTCGAGGGCGCGAGAATTACGATGACGTCGCTCTTCTCGCAAAGCTCGTCGATGGTATCGCACTTTTCCGCACCGAATTTTTCGCACCACTCGGCGGTTGTTATACCGTCAACGGGCGAGGTCTCGAGCTCTGCCCAGGCGTAGGCGACCTTGTAATCCACGCCCATTTCTGCGGCGATGCGATCGATCCACGCGGGATAGTTGTTTGCGTGCCATTCGCTGATAAAACAATCGACAAATCCTATCTTTTTCATATCGAAACCTCGTTTTATTTCAAATTTGCAAGCATTTCCTTCGCCGCGCTGACGATCTCTTCCTCGAGCGAAGGCATAAAGAAGGAGGAGCAAGCCTCGTAGCCGCCCTGGCTGAAAGCCTCGGCGGTCGGCAGATAGCCC
>JAZQJB010000040.1:0-24129 GCA_045541375.1 Eubacteriales bacterium
CCCCGAAATGGTCAAGGACGCGCAGACCCTCGAGGAGCTCACCCCCGAGATCAAGGAGATCTTCGCAAACGCCGACAACCTCATCGCTTACGGCGTATCGACCGACTACAGCCACATCAAGTATATCTACGCTACCGAAAAGGAGCGCAAGGCGCTGCATTCGAAGATCCGTTGCTGTGCCAACGAATTCGTCCGCTACATACATGAGCACCGCCCCGACATCGAGCACGCAAGTCTGACCGACGCGATGGCTTGCTTCGGCATCGAATGGGACGGCGTCGCCCACACCTCGATCGCCGACACCATCGGCTGTATGAAGGTTTGGGAAACACTCTTCCCTCATTATTATGAGAACGAACCGGAGGCAAACGAATGAAAGAGATCTCCCGCAGACCCATGCCCACCGAAACGGCGGGTATAACAGATATTGAAACCTTCATCCACGAAGGCGTTAAATTCGCAAAGCTTATGACCGCCGCCGACAACGGCGAGCAGGGCGTGATCGAAAGCATCCTGCGCGGCGCGGGCATCCCCTACGTCGCAAAGGAGAACACCTCCGACAGCTGGATGCGCGTTTTCATGGGCTTTTGCACCACGGGCGTTGATTTTTACGTCCCCGAGGAGATGCTTGACGATGCGACCACACTCGTTATGGGCGAGGACGCAGTTGAGCTGACCGACGAGGAGCTTGCGGCTCTCGAGGAAGAGCAGGCTCTTGAAGGCGAGGACGAAGAGGATGCGTGAGATCTTTCTTTGTAAATACGGCGAGATCGCGCTCAAGGGCGCAAATCGCTCCTCTTTCGAGGCACTTCTTGTCCGTGAGCTGAAATTCAGACTCGGACACGTCGGAAGATTCAATATAATCAAGTCGCAGAGCGTTATCCGCGTCGAGCCCGCCGAGGAAATGACCTCCGAGCAGCTTGACACCGCTTATTCGCTCCTTCGCAAGACTTTTGGAATCGTTGCCGTTTCGCGCGTGGCGCAGACGGAGAAGGATTTCGATGCCATTGCGGCTCTCGCTGTCGAATACCTCGGCGAAAAGCTCGAGGGCGCGCGCACCTTCAAGGTTGAGACCAAGCGCGCGGACAAGCGTTTCCCGATGACAAGCGATGCCGTCAGCCGCGAGCTGGGCGGTAAGATACTTTCAAGATTCAATCATCTCAAGGTTGACGTCCACAATCCGCAGGTGCTCGTCAAGTGCGAGATCCGCGATGACGCCGCCTATATCGGCGCGGGTCAGGAAAGCGGAGCGGGCGGTATGCCCGTCGGCTCAAACGGACGCGGACTCCTCCTGCTTTCGGGCGGTATCGACTCCCCCGTTGCCGGCTGGATGATGGCAAAGAGAGGCGTCAAGATCGAGGCGGTCTACTACGAGGCGTTCCCCTACACCTCCATCGAGGCGCGTGAGAAGGTTATCGAGCTTGCGCGGATCGTCGCGGGCTGGGCGGGAAGCATCCGCCTGCACATCATCTCCCTCACCGAGATCGAGGAAGAGATCGCGAAGAGGTGCACCGAGGACTATTTCACCCTCCTGCTTCGCCGCTTTATGATGACGATCTCGGAGAAGATCGCGATCGACTCGAATTGCAACGCGCTCGTCACGGGCGAGAGTATGGGTCAGGTCGCGTCGCAGACCATCCAGGCGCTCCACGTCACCAATTCCGCCGTCAATATCCCCGTTTTCAGACCCTGCATCGGGCTTGATAAGGAAGAGATCGTGACCTACGCGCGCCGCATCGGCAGCTTTGAGACCTCGATCCTCCCCTTCGAGGATTGTTGCACCGTTTTCACCCCCCGCCACCCCAAAACCAAACCCGAACTCGAAAAGGTCATCGCCGAGGAGCAGAAGCTCGACTTCGCCGCTCTCTGCGAAAAGGCACTCGCCACAGAGGAGATCATCACGGTTCGTGGGATAGAGGATTGAGGTAAATTTTAATAAATTTTACACAACCCTATTGATTATTTCCCCAATTTGTGGTATATTTATATATTGGAAAGAAATTGATTATTTATTTTAAGAAATTAAATTTGCGAAAGGCAGGTTTCATAATATGACCTACAACAAGAAAAACATTGAGGACATTCAGGTTTCCGGTAAGAAAGTCCTCGTTCGTTGCGACTTCAACGTTCCGCTCAAGGACGGTGTGATCACCTCCGACAAGAGAATCGTTGAGGCTATCCCCACCATCAAGTACCTCCTCGACCAGGGCGCGGCTGTTATCCTTTGCTCCCACATGGGCAAGCCCAAGGGTGAAGTCAACCCCAAGTATACCCTCGCTCCCGTAGCAGCTCGCCTTACCGAGATCCTCGGTCAGGAAGTTAAGCTCGCTCCCGACACCATCGGCCCCGAGACCAAGGCAATGGCTGCAGCTCTCGAGTGCGGACAGGCTCTCCTTCTCGAGAACACCCGTTTCGACAAGAGAGAAGAGAAGAACGATCCCGAATTCGCTAAGGAACTCGCTTCCATGGCAGAGATCTTCGTAAACGACGCTTTCGGCGCAGCTCACCGTGCACACGCTTCCACCGCAGGCGTAGCTGAGTACCTCCCCGCAGTTTGCGGTTACCTCATCCAGAAGGAGATCGGCGTAATGGGCAAGGCTCTTGAGGATCCCGCTCGTCCCTTCGTTGCAATCCTCGGCGGTGCAAAGGTTTCCGACAAGATCGGCGTAATCAACAACCTTCTCGAGAAGTGCGACACCATCATCATCGGTGGCGGTATGGCATACACCTTCTTCAAGGCTCTCGGCAACGAAGTCGGCACCTCCATCTGCGAGTATGACAAGCTCGACCTCGCTCGCGAGATGCTCCAGAAGGCAAAGGACCGCAAGGTCAACTTCCTCCTCCCCGTTGACAACGTGATCGGCCGTGAATACGACGAGAACACCCAGTATATGAGAATCTACTCCGACTCCATTCCGGACGGTTGGATGGGTCTCGACATCGGCGACAAGACCCGCGAGCTCTATGCCAAGTCCATCGAGGGCGCAGGCACAGTAGTATGGAACGGCCCCATGGGCGTTTCCGAGTGGCCTCATTTCGCAGCAGGTACCGAGGGCGTTGCAAAGGCAGTTGCAGAGAGCGGCGCGATCTCCATCATCGGCGGCGGCGACTCCGCAGCAGCTGTTGAAAAGCTCGGCTATGCAGACAAGATGACCCACATCTCCACCGGCGGCGGCGCTTCGCTTGAGTTCCTCGAGGGTCTCGAGCTCCCCGGCATCGCTTGCCTTATGGATAAGGAATAAGTTTTTAGATAAACAAGGGTGAAGGAGCGCAAACCTTACGCAAGGTAAGGTTTGACTCCTTCCGGAATGGCACCGGGACGGCGCCATTCCGAAGCACAAGGAGAGTTTCGCCGTCTGCGGACGGCGACTTAAGGCGCTGCCTTAAGAAACCGCCACCTTTTGAAAAAGGTGGACGAAAACTTTTCGGATTTTGTCCGAATTAACAATTTGAATGTTGTAAATTTTGAAAGGTAGGATAAACATAATGAATCCCGCAAAGAGAAGAACAGTAATCGCAGGCAACTGGAAGATGAATTTCACTCCCGCACAGGCTAAGGAGTTCATCAAGAACGTAACTCCCCTCGTTGCAGGCAAGGATAATTGCGACATCATTTTCTGCGCTCCCTACGTTACCATCGCAGCAGCTATGGAAGCAGCAGAGGGCACCAATATCAAGATCGGCGCTGAGAACGTTCACTTCGCACCCAAGGGCGCATACACCGGTGAAGTTTCCGCTGAAATGCTCCGCGCTATCGGCGTTGAGTACGTTATCGTTGGCCACTCCGAGAGACGTCAGTACTTCGCAGAGACCGACGAGACCGTTAATCTCCGCACCAAGGCCGCTCTCGCAGCAGGCATGAAGGTCATCCTCTGCCTCGGTGAGGTTAAGGAAGAGAGACTTGCAGGCATCACCGACGAAGTAGTTGGTATGCAGACCAAGCTCGACCTCGCAGGCATCACCGCTGAGGAGCTTAAGAACGTTATCATCGCTTACGAGCCCGTTTGGGCAATCGGCACCGGCCTCACCGCTACTCCCGAGCAGGCACAGGAGACTTGCGCAGTTATCCGTAAGGTAGTTGCAGGTCTTTACGGCGAGGAAGTTGCAGAGGGCGTAACCATCCAGTACGGCGGATCCATGAACGACGCAAACGCTGCAGAGCTTCTTGCAAAGCCCGACGTTGACGGCGGCCTCATCGGCGGCGCATCCCTCGTTCCCGAGAAGTTCGCTGCTATCGTTGAAGCTGCGCAGTAATTTTGCTTCGCAAAATTAAGTGAACAGTGGTTAGTGGACAGTGGACAGAAAGTGGCGAATGATAATTTAATTTGGATATTTGCATTCCATTGTACCGACTAATAATTTTATAAACAAAAAACTCGGATATTAAGAAGTTTGCGCTTCATAATATCCGAGTTTTTCTTATTTTAGCTTTGTAATGAACGGTGTTTTAATAGTACAGTACAAAATTATTTGCCCGCATCTTTCTGTCGACTGTCGATTGTCCACTGTCCACTATTCACTCGTCCCCCGCCAAATAGCGGAAAAATGCAGCAACTATCGCTCACCACTCAACTAAAATCGTCACCAACAAAGCGGCGAAGGTCGATCTTGTAAGGCGCGGGGATGCGGGCAGCCTCTTCGTCGCGGCGGGTCTTGTGGTCCATACGGTCGCCGGCGAAATCGTAGATCTTTTCCTTCTTTTCCGCCTTTCCGGCACCCTTGTTCGGGTTCTTTGCCTCGGGGCATTTGTCTGCGGCGATGTGCGCGTCGAGCAGAGTCTTGAGATATTCAACTCGCTCGCCGCCCTCGGCATAGCGGTCGATGTGCTCGGGACATTCGGTGAAATATGCGTATTTATCATTCGCGGCGTTGTAGATCAATTTATCATCTGCGCCCGCGACCATATAGCAAGCCTTCTCGCCGCACTCGTACTGCGAGTAGACCTCCGAGTGCTTGCCCGAGAGGATGTCGATGCCGTCGAACTCGGCGGGATCGTAATCGACTCCGAAGAGCGAGAGGAGCGTGGGCGCGACGTCAACGAGGGAGACGGGATCGACTCGCTCGCCGCCCTCCATTCCGGGAACGCGAAGGATGAAGGGGATGCGGTTCGCGCAGGAGAGCATCGTGCGCTTGCCGACGTGGCGGTAGTCGCCAAGGGTCTCACCGTGGTCGGAGATGAAGAGAATGACGGTGTCGTCATACATTCCCTTCGCCTTGAGCGCATCGGTAATGCGTCCGATCTGGTAATCCATAAAGGAAACGCAAGCGTAATAGAAATTCTTTGCGCGGCGGATGTCGGTGTCGGACATCTGGAGTCGCGTGTCAAGGTCAAATGCGGGCGGGAGCAGATATTTCAGATCGGGCGTTTCCTCGGGCACGAAGGGGGCCTCGGGGATCTCGCGGAAGAGCTTGTTCCAGGGCGCGGGCGGGCAGAAGGGCGGATGCGGATGGATGAAGGAGGACATCAGAAACATCGGCTTTTCGGGGTCGCATTTCTCGATGAATTCGACCGAGCGGTCGCCGATCCACTGCGTCGGGTGCGCCTCCGCGGGGAGCTGGCTTATCTGGGGAACGTAGTACATATCGCTTCGCTGACCGTTGTAGTCGAAGACGTTCTTGTAGGGCGAATTTTTGATGAACTTCGTGTAATCGTCATCGGGCTGCGCCATTTCCTCCTGGGTGTGGCGCTCGCCGAAGCCCATAAGGCCGTATCTGTCCCAAACGTGGTGCATCTTGCCGACGCAGCAGGACTCAAAGCCCGCCTTTGTAAGCATCGAATAAAAGCCCTCGCCCGTGTAGCAGGTCTTGGGATTGTTGTTCGAGTTGCCCGTGCGGTTGACGTACTGCCCCGCAAGGAGCGAAAGACGCGCGGGAACGCAGACGGGGGAGGGAGTGACCGCGCGGTTAAAGACCGCGGCACCCTCGGCGATCGCATCGATCGCGGGAGTCTGCGCGTAGGTGTTGCCATAAACGCCGAGAGCATCGGCACGGCACTGGTCGGTCATGATGATAAGAATATGCTTGGGTTTCATTTCGGACCTCCGGGTGAATATATTTTTACATTTTAATTATATCATTAATTTGCGCGGTTGTCAATATGAGCCGACGGTAAATGTTCTTCATTGAATCGATTACAGAGTGTTTGTTTGCGGTAATTCCGAGGCTGCGCAACTTCTGTTTACCGCTTGTTTTAACCCTATCGGATAACAGTATATAGAAATCCGCGCCGACCTTGCGGTCGGCGCGGGGGTAACGATAGCTTTATCTGTCACCAAACATTTCATTAAAAGCAGTATTATACTTTTCGTGCACTTCCAAGAGCTGTTCGTTATTCAGAAGTCCATTCTCGAAGGCTTCGGTAAGGGTGTAGAATTTGCCGTCGCAGTAGACGTTCAAATCATACTGCTGCATCCACGTGAAGGTGATTCCGTTTACGGTTTCTGTGGGACTTCTAACAATGCTGCAGCAATCGGACGCAATAGAAGCTACGTAAACGTCATCAAAGATGCCTTGGAACATTATGCTGATACGTTCATATTTTCCGGGGACATCAGCAAATTTATCACCGTATAGTGCATAAAATTCTTCCTTGATCTTTGACGACATAGTGTAGATCTTGTATATCTCGGCGAGGTTTTCATCTGTAATAATGCTTGACTTATACGCATCGGACAGCGAATAGAAGTTTCCGTGGGCGCAGATCTGAATCTTATTCTCGTTAGGGTAAACAAAAGTGTAGGTTCCGACGATCTCCACGGTGGTTTTCGGTTCATATTCCATGAATTTTTTATCCGCAATAACGGCGTACACTCCGTTAAAGCTGCCGTAGCATCTGAATTTCCAACCGCCGTTGTAGCTTTCCGGATTTGAATGTACGATCTCAACAAGTTCATCGTGAGAAAGCCACAAGGGATATACGAAGCTTGAGAATCCGCCGCCCTTTCTGTCGGACCAACGGATGTTCATAAGCTGCGTAAAGCTCAAAACCGATTGCTGCATTGCTTCATTCAAGGTGTAGAATTCACCTTCGGCGTAGATCCAAAGCGGCTGATCGCTCGGGAAGATGAAGTCAATATGCAGATTGGGATTTTCGGGTCTGTAAAAAATCTTTTCAACTCGCTCGTTCGGCTCGTAAGTCCATCTGTCCGAGTTGATCATTACGGCAAAAACGGGCTTGTTGCCGTATTTGGCATAGCAGGTTACCGAATAGGTATAATCAAACTTGTTCGGATCGGAATCTTTTTTGAGATAATCCGCTATGATCTTGTCTGCTTCCTCTTCTGTGATCGCCTTGGGACTCCAGCCGTATTCCACCATAAGTTTGTCGTGGGTGGGCGCGGGCTCGGTCTCGAGTGATTCGGTTGCAGGGGGCTCGGTCTCCTCAAGTGCCGAAGTTCCTTCGCCGACGATGCCCGCTGGATTTCCGCTCTGCGTGCCCGTGCCGAGGGAGATTCTTCCGATCAGCGAGCTTGCGAGCGGGATCGCGGCGCCCATCAGGACCGCGCAGGCGGCGAGCAGGGCGGCGTATTTTATCGAGCGGATGATGTTTTTCTTTTGCATTGTGCCTCCTTCTGCCGTCTCGGGGGGCTTGATCGAAGTGACAAGCTCGGCGACGAAGCGGTCGTCGATGTGATCGAGCGCGTCGAGCAGCTGCTTGTTGTTCATTTTTCTTTCTAAGCTCATACGATAATACCTTCCTTTTTGAGTGCCTGCGCGAGGCGGTCGCGCAGTCTTTTGAGCATTGATTTGATCTTTGAATGTGAAAATCCCGTTTGCGACGCGATCTGCTCGATGCCGGCGTCGAGCCAATAGCGCATCATGAATACCTTTCGCTCGCTCTTTGAAAGACGGTCGAGGAAGGAATTTATCACCTCGCCCGCCAGCCGCGACTCAAAAGCGGCGCAGACGTCGAATTCGTCCTCGAGCAATGAAAGGAATTCCTCACCGACGAGGGTGACATTCGCCCCTCGCTTCCAGGCACCGAGGCCTCGCGAGCGCGTTCTTGCCGCGTTGCGGACGAGCACGGTGATGTAGGCGGGCAGACATTCGGGCTTTTCGGGCGGGACGTGATTCCAGACGGCAAGGAGCATGTCGTTTATGCATTCCTCAACGTCCTCGCGGGAGTTCAGAAAGTTGCCCGCGGTGTACTTGCAAAGATTTGAATACTTCTTTTCGATCTCCGCAAGCGCGCGCTCATCGCGGGCGAAGAGAAGCTCTATGATTTTTTCGTCGGTCATCCTCATTCCTCCTTTCACTTATATATCCAATTGTAAAACTTGCGTTTTACAATTGAAGACCCGCACGGCGGGGGTACGCGCGCTTATCGCCGCCGCCCAAATCGAAGATTTTGACGGCTCCCCTCGGCGCGCGGGCTCGCCCTGCTCGCCTGTGCGGTGTTTTTTCGGTCGGCATAGCCGCCGAAAAAACGGATTTTATAATAATCAGCATAATTTTGAGATTGGCGCCTTTCACTTATATTGAAGCGTTTTACCGCCCGCGGTTGCGCGGAAAATGAAAACATTTTTTATTTTGTAGACTTGCACAAAACGAGGAAGGCGTTTTTGTGCACTTTGCCACCGCCGATATAATTTTATCACACTTTCCCCGCCCCGTCAACCGATTTTTCTTGACAAATGAGGGTTTTGGATATATAATAAAAAAGAACGAAGATTTACTTTAGTATATACCTATTGCGTAGCAATGAGTTTATTGCCGAACGAAATTTAGAAATCTATGTTTGCACTTGCAAAATGGGGTGCAGGGGCGAAGCCCCATAAGTGGGAACTTAAGAGATTTTTATAGCTGTGAGTACGCTTGTCGTTTGTGAAGTACAGACTCCGCCACCCCTCATCCGACGCTTCGCGCCACCTTCTCCCAAGATCCGGGAGAAGGCTAAAAGTTTGTGCGATCCATTTATTTGTGCAGCGAATAATATTCATTACTATAATTCAGTTGGACAAATAGGAATATTTATATTTGAATTATTTTGCGATCTTAATAGAGCTTTTGCAAACTTTTTCAATAAAATATTCCTATTTGATCAATAAACATATTTGTTCTAAACGGTGTTCGCTGAAACGCAAAGAATTAAGAACCAACTAATCAGCCTTCTCCCGGACCTTGGGAGAAGGTGGCGCGAAGCGTCGGATGAGGGGTGGCGGAGTCTGTACTGTGCGAACGATAAGTGTACAAAAACTTTTAAGTTCCCACCTATGGGCGAAGCCCCCTTCACCCCTGCTTAATAAGTGCAAATATATACCTTTCCCATTCAATTGAAGGATATTCCAATAAAATATTTCCGCGAAGCGAAAATTACCTTAACTCTGCACTCTGCATTCTGCATTCTGCACTTTATCCGCATATTAAAAATTCACACAAATCATAAACACACTCGGAGGTCAAATTATGGCACAGTTATTCATGCGTTATCCCGGTGGCGTCGCTAAGGCGCTTACGTTCAGCTACGACGACGGCGTTGAGCAGGACATAAAATTCATTGAGATCCTTGACAAAAACGGTCTGAGGGGCACGTTCAACCTCAATTCGGGCAGATTTGCGCCCGAGGGTAAGGTCTACGCGCCCGGCACCATCCATCGTCCTATGACAGAAAAAATGGTAAAGGAACTCTATTCCAAGGGTGAACACGAGGTCGCTGTTCACGCGCTGACTCACCCGCGCCTCGAGCAGATGCCCGCAGAGCGCATCTCCTATGAGATCGTCAAGGACCGCGAAAACCTCGAAGCTCTCTTCGGCAAGATCGTCCGCGGCATGGCTTATCCCTACGGAACCCACAACGACACCGTCGTTGACGTCCTCAAGGCTTGCGGCATCCTCTACGCCCGCACCACAGCCGTTACGGGCAGCTTCGATATCCCGAAGGACTGGCTCCGTCTGCCCGCGACCTGCAAGCACACCGACCCGAAGCTGATGGACTACGCGCGCAAATTCGCCGATATGAAGGTCACAAAGGACTCCGCGATGCTCTTCTACGTCTGGGGTCACACCTATGAGTTCGAGGACGACGACAACTGGAACGTCATCGAGGAATTTGCCGAATTTATGGGCGGACGCGATGACATCTGGTACGCTACCAATATCGAGATCTTCGAGTATATCAAGGATTTCGAGAGCCTCGTTTACTCGGTCGACGGCTCGATCGTCACCAACCCCACCGCGCGCACGCTTTACTATTTCTATAACGGAGAGATCGGCTCCATCGCCCCCGGCGAGACAAAGAGGGTATAAAAATGAAGCTTTTGTTCAAGCAAAGAGCCTTTTCGTGGTTTGACAGCTACGACGTCTACGACGAGGCGGGCAACACCGTCTTCACCGTCAAGGGTCAGATGTCCTGGGGCAAGTGCCTCAAGATCTTCGACGCGGACGACAAAGAGGTCGCCACGATCCAGCAAAGGCTGTTTTCCTGGTTCCCGACCTTCGAGGTCTACATAGGCGAAGACTGCGTCGGCAGCGTCTGCAAGGAATTTTCCTTCTTCACGCCCCGATTCACCATCGACTATATGGGCTGGGACGTTGAAGGCGACTGGTTCGAGTGGGATTACTCGATCTACGACCCGAGCGGCAACTGCAAAGCGGTCATCTCGAAGGAGCTCTTCAACTGGACCGACACCTACTCGATCGACGTCCGCGACAGATCCGACGCCCTCCCCGCGCTTGCACTCGTCATTGCGATAGATGCGGAGAAGGAGCAGAGGAACTGACGTAGTGAAAAGTGGAAAGTGGAAAGTGAAAAGTTGTGGTAAATTTTCTCGCTTTGCTCGAAAATTGATTAGCGTTATAATTTTATTCAACTTTGATAATACACCATTGGGTAATATCCCCTTATCTTGCAAATAAAAAATTCTCGGGATTTAATGTAGCTTCATTAAATCCCGAGATTTATTTTTATTTGTTATACACTGCAGCAAAATGAAGGATTATAAAAGTGAAATTCAATTATCAGACTAATGTTTTTCGAGCTAAGCGAGAAAAACTTCCGCAACTTTTCACTTTTCACTTTCCACTTTTCACTTTGCGAAGCAATATATCTTGCTCAAATCAATAATATTCCCCGTCTTCCCGATGCTTTTCCTTTTGCATCTCGAAGTATTCATCAAGCCCGCTGACCTTGACGGCGGGGACGTAGGTTTTGGCGTAGGTGTAGACGGTGTGCGTTTCGAGTTCTTCGGTTTCGATCAACTTATAGAAGACATAAAATGGAACACCGACGGTGTCGTAGTTATGATGATCCTGACCGAAGACGTATTCAAGACCTACGTAGTCGTATTCTTCAAAATCAACGCCGTTCTGTTCTGCCATACAAGCCGCGCAGGTGTGACCGCCAAAAACGTAGCCCTTGCAGAGCAGGTCTTCTGCTTCTTCAAGTGTGATCATTTTTGCGCGTGCGATCTCGGGGCAGTAGTCTTCAATATCCTTGCGGTAAATTTTCATCTGCGCCACTATCTGGTATTTATGCGAGATTCCACCGTATACACGAAGGAAGTTATCAAATTCGTAAATATCCTCGGCGCGCTGAGTAGCGTAATTCTCCGTCGGGTGTGTGACACCGTTGTGGAAAAATATGCTATTGTGGTAATACTTGTGATAGGGAAGTTCAATGCCCAAAATATCGCACAGAGCATTGCTCAAGCCCGAAAGCGACTCGTAAAGCTCGTCCTCGTTCATCGAAGGACTTACGATGACATCATTGCCGTTATACTGCAGAGCCGGAGCCTTTATGGCTCGTACCCGATATTGAAGCTCGATATAGTAGTAATCCTTTCTTTGCCTGATCTCAATTTGCATTGGCGAAACGTTAGTTTCTTCGGAAGTTGACTCGCATTTGACATAGATATATGAATGGGAGCCGTCCCTCCACCTGCTGTCACGCCTTACTTCGCCATACTCAAGCTCGTAACCGAAAAGCTCCTCGAGCTTTGGAAGAATGGATTCCGTGAACTCAACAAGCTCTTCTTCATCAAGCTTTGAGAGTTGGGTTTCATATATCGAAAGATATTCGGCATTCGGGAGCGTATGGATCTCCAATTCTTCGGGCGATTTGACTCTGACGGTTTGATAAGCGTTTGTGCTGACGCCTGCCACGTCTCTGTGCAATATTCTTTCAATCTCTTCAGCAGAAAACATTGCGCGGTTGACTGTGGGTACATATCCCGACATTAAAGTACCGACAATGACAGAACTGCAAAGAACGAGGCAAAGACAAGCAGCGATAAGAGAGCGGCGCACTGCGGGGGATATGATGCCCTTGCGCCTGCGGTCGGGTGCGGATTCAAGAATGAATTTGCGGTCGATATTGCCGATCGCGGAGAAAATGTCGTTACCTGTCATAGCGAAAATTCCTCCTTTTCAAGATACTCCCTGAGCTTTTGCCGCGTTCGCATCAAGAGCATTGCAACAGCGCTTTCTTTCATTGAAAAATCCTTCGCGATGACCGAAATCGGATCCGCATACCAGTAACGGCAGACAAAAATTCTTCGCGTTTTGGTCGGTAATTTTTCAATAAATCGGTTCAGCGCGTCTGAAAGTGCCACGCTGTCTGCAATATCATTCGACGAATCCGGTATGCATTCCTCAAGCTCCAGTATTGCAAGCGAGATGCCACCGCCGCGTTTTTCGGTCTGCCGCGCGTTGTAGACGTTGAGGGCGAGCTGACGGCTGATCATACCGACATAGGGCTTTAGCGGATCGGGGCGGTCGGGAGGAATGCGATTCCATACCTTAAGATAGGTGTCGTTAACAACTTCCTCGGCGTCCTCGTTTGAAGAAAGAATATTGAATGCGATGTAGTGGCAGTATCTGCCGTATTTTGTGTGAGTCTCGGCTATCGCCCGTTCGGCGCGTTGCCAATAAAGCTCTACGATATGTTTGTCTTCCATTTTACGGCTCCTTTCTGTTTCCTTTCATATAATATAACAAGAATAATTCGCCATACATCACATCTTTGGAATAATTATATCATATATTTTTTAATTATGCAATAGATTTCCCCCTCGCACTCGTCATCGCGATAGATGCGGAGAAGGAGCAGAGGAACTGATTTCCGCGAAGCGGAAATCAAGTGGACAGTGGTTAGTGGACAGTGGACAGAAAGATGCGGGTTACTGCTATAATTTTGTTCAATACATAGAGTTTTTGTACTGTAAAATAACATAATAAAAAGAACTCTCGGATATTTTGAAGAAATTCAAGATTTCCGAGAGTTTTGATTAATTAAATTATAAATTGAATTATGAATAGAAAAGATAAACTAAATTATCATTCGCATCTTTCTGTCCACTGTCCACTAACCACTGTCCACTTTTATTGCTTTGAAGAAGCAATAAATCTCGCAACGCACACACCGGATGCCGATGCCTGCGAGAGGGAATGGGTCGTGCCGCCGCAGTCGCCGATTACGAAGAGGTTTTCATGGCAGGTCTGAAGGTGGCTGTCGGTGTCGACTTCCATATTGTAGAACTTGACCTCAACGCCGTAAAGGAGGGTGTCGTCGTTGGCGGTGCCGGGGGCGATCTTGTCGAGGGCGTAGATCATCTCGATGATGCCGTCAAGGATTCGCTTGGGGATGACCAGCGAGAGGTCGCCGGGGGTTGCCTGGAGGGTGGGACGGACGAAGGAATCCAACATTCTCTTTTCGTTCGAGCGCTGACCGCGGATGAGGTCGCCGAAGCGCTGAACCATAACGCCGCCGCCGAGCATATTCGAAAGGCGCGCGATGCTCTCGCCGTAGCCGTTCGAGTCCTTGAAGGGATGCGAGAAGTGCTTTGAAACGAGAAGGGCAAAGTTGGTGTTGCCCGTGTGCTTCGCGGGGTCCTCATAGCTGTGGCCGTTTACGGTGACGATGCCGTTGGTGTTCTCATTTACGACCGCGCCGCGCGGGTTCATGCAGAAGGTGCGGACAAGGTCGCGGAATTTTTCGGTTCTGTAAACGATCTTCGACTCGTAAAGCTCGTCGGTCAGGTGCGCGAAGATCTCATAGGGGAGCTCAACGCGGACGCCGATGTCAACGCGGTTCGACTTTGTGGGGATCTCGAGGTCGGTGCAGACCTTCTCCATCCACTTGCTTCCCGAGCGACCCGCCGAGATGATGCAGATGGGTGCCTCGAAGGTTTCGTTCTTTGTGTTCACGCGATAGCCGCCCTCGATCTTTTCAACGTCGACTGCGGGTGTGCGGAAGAAGAAATCAACCGTGGGGGAGAGCTCGTTATAGAGATTTTCGAGCACGATGTAGTTGACGTCCGTGCCGAGGTGGCGGACGGAAGCGTCAAGCAGATGCAGGCCGTTCTGCAGACATTTGGTTTTGAGGCTGGTGTTGGCGGTGGAATAGAGCTTTGTACCCTCGCCGCCGTGCGAGAGGTTGATGGTATCGACATAGTTCATCAGGTCGATAGCCTCTTCCTTGCCGATGTATTCGTGCAGAGTGCCGCCGAATTCTGTGGTTATGTTGTATTTACCGTCCGAAAATGCGCCCGCGCCGCCAAAGCCGTTCATGATAGCGCAGGACTTGCATCCGATGCAGGATTTGATCTTCTTGCCGTCGATGGGGCACTTGCGCTCCGCAAGGGGCGCGCCCGTCTCGAGGACTGCAACCTTTTTTTCGGGGCAGAGCTTGTGAAGCTCATAAGCCGTAAAAATACCGCCGGGTCCGGCACCGATGATTATAACATCATAATTTTTCATAGTCTTGCTCCTTTGTGCTTGAACATAATTATCTGATTATATATTATCACATATTTGAAGGAAAATCAATGCTTTTTTTGAAATTTTCGTTGACTGAGGGGAAGAAATGTTATATAATATAAACAAGTTTATATTATAAGTGCAAAGTGCAGAATGCAGAGTGCAGAGTTAAGGAAGATTTTCGCAAGCGAAAATCATTCAAATTAAATAAAAATTTTCGAGCAACGCGAGAAAATTTACATTCACTCTTCACTTTTCACTCTTCACTCTTCACTTTTTTCCCCGGAGGCACCAATGAAAAGAATTTTTGCAGTAGTTTTAGCAGTACTTATGCTCTGTCCGATGCTCCTTTCGGCTTTGCCGGTTTCGGCTGCCGATGAGATCAAGGTCGGATATTCGAGCCCCGCGATATGCACCGATGCGGACAAGGCGGTCGATCTGACGAAGGTCGCAGTTCAGTTTGAGTCGGGCACCGATTGCGTTCCCGCGGCAGAGCTCACCTGGAAGGACGGCGACAAGGCGATCACTTCCTATACCCCCGCAGAAAAGGGCGTTCACCCGCTGACGGTCAGCGGTGGCGGCAAGACGAAGACCGTCTACGTCGTTGCGAAGAACGCGAATGAAACAGAATACGTTCTTTATGAGGACGATTATTCGGTATCCCCCGATCTTTCGAAGTTCCGCATCATCCAGCAGCCCTCGGGCACCACTTTCGGATACGAGGAGACCGAAGGCGCGATCTATCTTGACGCATCGAATGCGGGCGGCAACCATATGCGCGTGCTTCTGCCCTCCTATCTCGATGCCTTCGGCGACGCGATCTACTCCGCGCGCGTGAAGATCACCAAGCAGACGGCAAATTCCCGCTTCGGCGCGCTCATCTTCCGTCTGCAGGATCCCGCGAACAAGAAGATCCCCTATATGCAGAATGCGTTCAGATACGAGATCTCGGCGTCGAGCGGACTTGAGATCGCGGAGCGCACCGCGGCTGACGCTTGGAGCGTAACGCAGAAGACAAGCGTTTCGGGCATCAAGGGCGGCGACTATTTTGAGGTCACCGCAAACTTCTGCGGAAGCAAGAGCACCAGCACAGTCAACGGCAAGACCTATCTTACCGAAAATAACACCCCATACGACTCTGGCTCGATGGGCTTGCAGGTCCGCGGCGCGCGTTTGACCGTCGATTGGATCAAGATCACCGTCAATCCTAATACACAGATATTTGAAAAGCCCACCACCCTTCGCGACACACGCGATCCCGAGTCGAACATCGCACTCGAGCCCGCACTTATCACCGAGGTGGGAACCGAGGCGCAGCTCAAAGCTCTCGAAACCACTCTCCCCGCGATCGCCATCTTCGATTGCGTGATGAACGTCTCCGATATCGGCGTCAAGCTCGACGGCAAGTTCACAAAGCTCGAGGAGCTTGCGGTCTGCGAGCGCGTTATCCCCGCCTACCGCGTTGACTCGCAGGAGGAGGCTATGGCTCTCGGCAAGTATGCGGCATCCCTCACCATCGCCGATCTTTACGTAATTTCCGCCGATCCCGCGCTCATCAACGCGGCGCGCGTGAAATGCAATATGATCTACGGAATGCTCGACGCAACCGGCAAGACTTATGCTGACGAGGAGCTTCGCGGCATCGCGATCGAGTGCGGCGCGCGCGGCGCGATCCTTGACGCGGCTGTTGCGACCCGCGATTACGTTTCCTATCTCCAGGACAGATACCTCGTCGTCTGGCAGGCGGTCACGGAAAAGGACATTACCGCCGTCAGCGCGATCAACAACGGCGTCCTCGGACTCATCACCCCCGACGTAAAGGCAACCGAGGCTTGCTTTACCAAGTATTATAAAGCAAACACTCTTATCCGCACGCCCGAGATCATCGGCCACCGCGGAAACCCCTCGACAGCGCAGGAAAACACCGTTGCGGGCTCGGTCGAGGCTTTCGAGCTCGGCGCGACTATGGTTGAAAACGACATCTACCTTATGCGCGACGGCAACATCGTCGTTATGCACGACGGCACGCTTGACAGAACCACAAACGGCTCGGGTAACACCGTCGATCAGACCGCGGAAACGATCAAGAAGTATCAGGTCGATTCAAAGGCGGGCGTTCCTGCAGAGCCGATCCCGCTTCTGAAGGACTATTTCGAAGAATTCAAGGGCACGGGCGAGGTGCTTGTCATCGAGCTCAAGTCGAGCGACACCAAGATGGGCGCGCCGCTCGCAAAGCTCATCAAGGAATACGGTATGGAGCGCCAGGTCGTCATCATCGCCTTCAACAAGGGTATGATAAACTCGATCCGCGCCGCTGCGCCCGATATTTCGGTCAACTTCCTGACCAGCAACATCACGGCTGACGAAAACCGCAGCCTTGACGTGGCAAAGCAGGTCGTCGAGAACGTCATTCCGATCAACACCGCATATTCGCCCTCGCAGGCGGCAGGCACGCTCGGAATCAATCTTTACAGCGATCTCGCCGTCCGCGGAATCACTCTTTGGAACTGGACGGTCAACGATCAGGACAAGTTCCAGAGCTATTTTGTCAGCGGAATCCGCGGTATCACCACCAACTACACCCAGTGGGCAGGCACACTTGTTGAGGATTTCAATGCTTATTACGGCGAGGACGGCAAGCTCGTTCTCGAAGCCACCGCATATAACGGAAGCAAGTCCGGCACATCCGCCGCAGAGCTCGTCGTTATCGGCGGCACGGGTACTTATGAGGACGGAGTCGTCACCCTTTCCGAGGGCGCGGAGGGCTTCTTCTTCAGGATCAAGAAGACGATCACGGGCAGAATTTCATACAACGTCGTAACTCCCGTTATCCTCGCCTCCGAGATCGTCAAGCCCGAGGAGACCACCTCGGCTCCCGAAACCACTCTCGCGCCCGAGACCGAGCCCATGACGGAGCCCACCACCGAGCCCGCAGAGGAAAAGGGATGCGGCGGAATGATCGCATTTTCCGCTCTCGCGCTCATTCCCGCAGCTGTACTTATTATCAAAAAGAAGGAAGACTAATAATGAAGGAATATAAATTCGATCCCGTCCGCGCGACGGAGGAATGTGTCGAATGGATAAAGAATTGGTTTGAAAAGAACGGCCCCGGATGCCGCGCCGTCGTTGGCATTTCGGGCGGCAAGGATTCCTCGATCGTTGCCGCGCTCTGTGTCAAGGCTCTTGGTAAAGACCGCGTTTTCGGCGTTCTGATGCCCCGCGGCGAGCAGTTTGACATTTCCTGCTCGCATCAGCTTGTGAACCACCTTGGCATCGAGCACGTCGTTGTAAATATCAAGGAAACTGCGGACGCGATGGACAAGGCAGTCAGCGATGCGCTCGGCAAGAATCTGACTCCTCAATCTCTCCAGAACATCCCGCCGAGGATCAGAATGACCACCCTTTACGCCGTTTCGCAGTCGGTGAACGGCAGAGTTGCCAACACCTGCAACCTCTCCGAGGACTGGGTCGGCTATTCCACCCGCTACGGCGACAGCGCAGGCGACTTCTCTCCCATCTCCTGCTTCACGGTCACCGAGCTCAAGCAGATCGGCAGATACCTCGGCCTTCCCATCGAGCTCGTCGATAAGACCCCCATCGACGGCCTTTGCGGCAAGACCGACGAGGACAACCTTGGTTTCACCTATGCGGAGCTTGACAGATATATCCGCGAGGGCATCGAGCCCGCGCCCGACAAAAAGGCGCTCATCGACCGCAAGCACGAGATCAATCTCTTCAAGCTGAGATATATGGACTGCTTCGTTTACGAGGAAAAATGAAAAACTATAAAGCAATAATCACCGATTTCGACCTGACGATAGCCGATACCGCATTCCTCATCGAGGATTGCCTTTACACCAACGCCGCGCGCTTCGGCTACGATCTTGACCGAAAGATCCTGCGCGACGGCATCGGAATGACCGCCGAGTCGATCTATCTCGACGCGGGCTGCAGCGCACCCGAGGCAAAAAGGCTGCACGATGAATACATCCCCTACTCGGCGGAAATTATGCGCGAGAAGACCGAGCTTTACCCCGGCGTCACCGAGGGACTTGCCGCTCTTCACGCAAAGGGCATCCTGCTTTCCGTGCTCTCGCTCAAGGCATCGGATCAGATCCGGCGTCCGCTTGAAAGAGCGGGCGTGGACAGGTACATTCACTCCGTCATCAGCCCCGACGAGGTCGAAAAGCACAAGCCAGAGCCCGACGGCATCTTCTATCTTGCCGAACAGACAGGCATCGCGCTCGAGGACATCCTCTACGTCGGCGACAGCGTGACGGATATGAAGACTGCACTCAACGCGGGAGTCGATTTCGCCGCCGTCTGCACCGGCGCCGTAACCGCCGATCAATTCGCCGAAATGGGCGCGAAGATGATATATCCCACTTTCGCGGAGATGTGTCGGGCGATAGATAATCAATGATCTATAATTACAACAAAAAGCTCGTCGGCACCGCGCAGGCACTTCGCAAGAGAATGACACCCGAGGAAAAACACCTGTGGTATGATTTTCTGAAAAGATTGCCCGTGACGGTAAACAGACAGAAGAATATCGGTAATTATGTAGTCGATTTCTATATCGCAAGCGCAAGAATAGTTATCGAGCTTGACGGAAGCTATCATAATCTCCTGTCGAATAAAACTGCAGATGCCGAAAGGGACGCGGAACTTGAAAAGCTGTATATTAAAGTTTTGAGATACAGAAATATTGATGTAAATCGGAATTTTGATGCGGTTTGTAACGATATTTTGAAGCATCTCGGTTTAAGTATTGGCGATCTGAAACCCGTTAAATAGCTTTTGTACGCTTGTCCTTTGTGCAGTACAGACTTCGTCCTCCTCATTCACCGCTCCCCGCGGTCCCCCTTCTCCGCTGGAGAAGGCTGAATGGTTGGGCGATTTACCGCCAACTATTCAGCGAAGATGACATAGCAATTTAATTTTGCGTATCAAAGTGGAATATTTTATTGAAAAAAGTTTGCCGAAAACTCCATTACGAGTGCAAAATAATCTAAATAAAAATATTCCAATCTGCCTAAACAAAATTATCGCAATAAACGATATTCGCTGAATATCAAAGAAATCTGCAGACCCCCTCAAGCCTTCTCCATGCGGAGCTATTTGCAAGCAAATGGGGGACCGCGAGGAGCGGTGAATGAGGAGGACATTATAGCACCCAATACAAAGCAGAAAAACTGATTTCACCCGATACATATGAAATTTCACTTCAACAAATAATTATTTTACATAGAAAGGTATGGAAAAATGAGTAACATTCCGAAAGAGCTTGACCAAAACATGATAGTTTCCGCTGATGCGGAGGGCTTTGTCTGGTATGATGCCGCGAAGCTTGATCTTTACGGCTTTGCGGGCATTGAGGGCGACACTTACCGCCGTCTGCCGCGTGAGGTTGCGGAGGCGACCAATCCCGGCACCGCGCGCAATGCATCTCACACCTGCGGTGGAAGAGTCCGTTTCTCGACCGACTCCAAGCGCATTGCCATCCGTGTCAAAATGCCCTATATGACCAAATATGACCACATGCCCATGACGGGCGCGGCGGCGTTCGATATGTATGAGGATTTTGAAAATTCGCATCATTACGTCTGCACTTTCCGTTGCAAGATGACGGACACCGAGGGATACACCTCGAAAAAGGCAGTCCTCGGCGGTCAGATGCGCTATTATACGATCAATTTCCCGCTTTACAGCCCCGTGTCCGAGCTTGAGATCGGTATCGACGAGGGCGCGGCGATCGGTGCGGGCGCAAAATACCGCGACCTTGCCCCCATCGTTTACTATGGCTCCTCGATCACTCAGGGCGCCTGCGCGAGCCGACCCGGCATCGCTTATCAGTCGATAATCTGCCGCCGCAACGAGATCGACTTCGTCAACCTCGGCTTCTCGGGCAACGCGAAGGGCGAGCAGTCGATGGCGGATTACATCGCATCCCTGCCTATGACCGCGTTCGTCTGCGACTACGACCACAACGCTCCGACAGCAGAACACCTTGAGGCAACTCACTACAATTTCTACAAGACCATCCGCGAGGCACAGCCGAAGCTTCCCATCATCTTCGTTTCCAAGCCCGACTTTGACAACGGCTTTGAGGCAAGCGTGGCGCGCCGCCGTGTGATCGAGGACACCTTCTACCGCGCTCGCGAGGAGGGCGACAAGAACGTCTTCTACATCGACGGTCAGGGACTTTACCGCGGCTACCACAAGGAAGAGTGCTCCACCGACGGCTCGCATCCCAACGACATCGGTATGATGAAGATGGCGGAATCGATCGGTCAGATGCTCGCCCGCGTCCTTCGAAGCCGCATTTAAGGAGGTCGCTATGAAAAAGATCATTCTTATCGGCGACTCTATCCGTATGGGCTATGACAAATACGTCAAGGAGGCATTCTCCGACGTCGCAGAGCTCTATTACCCCACCGATAACTGCCGTTTTGCTACATATATACTCCGTTTCGTTCACGAATGGAAGAAGAAGGGCGAATGGCCCGAGGATGCCGATCTCGTGCATTGGAACGCGGGACTTTGGGACGTTCCCGAGATCCTCGGCGACGAGCCTGTGACCCCCGTCGATCAGTATGCCGTTCAGATCGCGCGCATCGACAAGCGTCTGCGTCTGCTTTTCCCGAAGGCGAAGATAGTTTTCGCAACCAGCACCGCAGTTCAGGAGGAAAAATTCGGTCCCGTTTTCAAGCGTCACAATGCAACCATCGAGGCTTTCAACGCCGCCGCTCTCAAGGCTCTCGAGGGCACCGACACCGTCATTGACGACCTTTATGCCGTCACAGCGACCGCTCCCGAGGAATGTCACAGCGACATGACCCACTATTCCACCCCCGCGGGCATCGAGCGCGTCGGCGGCAAGGTCATCGAGTGCATCTCGCGCGAGCTCGGAATCGAAGCAAAGGCAGTCGATATGGACACCTTCTATCCCGAGGCATATCCCAAGAAAGTCATCGGAAACTAAAAGGAGAGAAAAAATGAGTGACATCAAAAAAGAAGCTTATGTAGAAGTAGATAAAAACCTGATAGTTGAAACCGTTTTCCCCGACACCGAGGACGTTAAATTCCATAACGTAAGAAACGCGCCCTTCGAGCTTTACAATCTCTACGGCGAGCAGGACGAGATCTACCGCCGTCTGCCCAAGGCAGTAGCCGAGGCGACCAGCGCGGGTGTCAATAAGCTCGCAAAGGAGACTGCGGGCGTCCGCGTTCGTTTCTCGACCGACTCGGGCTACATCCTCATCAAGACCAAAATGCCCGTCATCGCAAGAAACTCGCATATGACCCTGCTTATGTCGGGCGGCTTTGACCTTTATGAGGACACCCCCACCGGAAGCCGCTTCGTCAAGGCGTTTATGCCGCCCTACAAGATGGAGGACGGCTACGAGCAGATCATCCGCTTCGGCAGCCGCAAGATGAGATATTTCACCATCAACTTCCCGCTCCATTCGGTAGTTTCCGAGTTTTACGTCGGTCTTCAGGAAGATTCGCAGCTCGGCGCGGGCAAGCCCTACAAGAACAAAAAGCCGATCATCATCTATGGCTCCTCGATCGTTCACGGCACGGGTGCCAGCCGCCCCGGACTTGCATATTCGAACATCATCAGCCGCAAGCTCGATATGGACGTTGTAAACCTCGGCTTCTCGGGCAACGCAAAGGCGGAGCTTCCGATCATGAACTACCTTGCGTCGCTTGAAATGAGCCTCTTTGTTTACGACTACGACCACAACGCGCCCAACCCCGAGTATCTTGCCGAGACCCACAAGCGCGGCTTCGACATTATGCGTGCGGCGCATCCCGATATTCCGATCATCCTCATCAGCCGCCCGAACGTGGCAACCAACCCCTCGAAGGCGGAGGAGCGCAAAAAGGTCATCATCGACACCTATCGCTCGGCTCTCGACGCGGGTGACAAGAACGTTTACTACATCGACGGCGAGTCCTTCTTCCTCGGAATGGACGGCGAGAGCGATTTCGTGATCGACGGCGTTCACCCGAACGACGTGGGCTACTATCTGATGGCAGAGGGCATCGGCAACACGATCGTTCAGGCGATCGAGCGTATGGGAGGCTCCCTTGAGTGAGAGCGGAGGCGTAATCGCGGTTGAAGCCCTCGCCTACCTCGGCGACGCGGCAATGGAGGTGCTCATCCGCGAGCGCCTCGTCCGCTCCGGACTCTGCTCCTCGGGCAAGCTTAACACCGCCGCCCTTGCTTACGTCAAAGCAACCGCACAAAGCGAAGCCCTCGAGAGGATGCTCCCGCACCTCACCGAGTCGGAGGAAGCGACCTACAAACGCGGCAGAAACGCCGGCCACGGCAAGAACGTTCCCAAAAGCGCATCCGTCAGCGAATACCGCCGCGCCACAGGACTTGAGACCTTGTTTGGGCAGTTGTATTTAGATGGCGACACGCAGAGGATGAACGAGCTCTTGGATATTGGGTTTCCCGAACTGCGGTAGTGAAAAGTGGAAAGTGTAAAGTGAAAAGTTGCGGTGAATTTTCGCCGAGGCGAAAATTTTCCTATTATTAAAATACTTTTCGCCTTGGCGAAAAGTTACCTTAGCTTCGCCGAAGGCGAATCTTAACTCGGCGCAAGCCGATCTTATCTTGCGCGAAGCGCAATCTTAACTCGCGCAACGCGCGACAGAAAAACTAAAGAAAAGGAACTAAAACATGGCAAATCCTATTATCGAAATCAAAGTAACCAACTTCGGCACCATGAAGGCCGAGCTTTACCCCAAGCTCGCGCCTAAGACAGTTGAAAACTTTCTGAAGCTGATCGAGGAAAAGTTCTTCGACGGGCTCATTTTCCACCGCGTAATCAAGGGTTTTATGATCCAGGGCGGCGGATATAACGCGCAGTTCGAGCACAAGGAAGCTCCCTCCATCAAGGGCGAGTTCGCGGCTAACGGCTGGGTTCAGAACGATCTCAAGCACACCGCGGGCGTTCTTTCGATGGCTCGCACATCCGACCCCGACTCGGCATCCTCGCAGTTCTTCATTATGCACAAGGATTCCCCCCACCTCGACGCGCAGTATGCAGGCTTCGGCAAGGTCATCGAGGGCATCGAGGTCGTCAACAAGATCGCATCGGTAAGAACCGGCACCCTCGGCTTCTACATGGCAGACGTTCCGCGCGAGAGCGTTGTTATCGAGAGCATCCGCTTGGTTAGTGAACAGTGATTAGTGGACAGTGAACAGAAAGATGCGGGCAAATAATTTTGTTTCGTGTCTTTGGTTCTCGTTCAGCTAAATAATTTATTTCAAAAAACTCGGATATTGCAAACGCAATATCCGAGTTTTTATTGTACTGAGTGATTCAGCTTTACAAAGAACTGAAACGCCGAATTAAATTATCAACCCGCATCTTTCTGTCCACTGTCCACTAACCACTGTTCACTCGAAAAGCGATC
>JAZQJB010000041.1:0-16687 GCA_045541375.1 Eubacteriales bacterium
CTGTTCGTTTTTTAGCACCCTCGCCGCCTTCTGCGCCAGCGTGAGTGTCGGAAAAACTGCAATATATCTCATTTACCTCGCCTCGCTTTTTCGTTTGAAGACTTTTGTCTTCTACTGTAAGTATATGGCGAAGAATGTCGAAGTGATACAAAAAACTCCAACAGATTCGGTGATCTGTTGGAGTTTTTTGTTATTTCGTTTTAAGTATTCTCGAGCTGTTGATGAGCACGACGAACGCACCAACGTTGTGGAAGACCGCGCCGAAGAGGGCGGAGATCACGCCGAAGAGCGAAAGTCCGATCATTGTAAGGCTGATGAGAACGGAAAGAATGAGATTCTGATAAATGATCTTCCTCGTCTGCTTGGAGAGCTTGATGATGAAGGGGATGTTTTCGAGGTTGTTGTTCATCAGGGCGATGTCCGACGATTGAATTGCAAGGTCGGAGCCCATTGCACCCATCGAGATACCAACGTCCGCCTGGCGGAGTGCGGGCGCGTCGTTGATACCGTCGCCGACTGCGAGAACACAACTGCCCTCGCGCAGGGAGTTGATCGCTTCGAGCTTATCCTGGGGAAGGAGCTGGTACTTGACGTCATCGGCGCCAACCTCGCTTGCGATCTTGCGAGCCGCCGCTTCACGGTCACCCGTGAGGATTACGGTGTTCTTGATGCCCATCTCTTTGAGTGTAGATATGCTCTCGGCGGCTTCGGGACGCGCTGTGTCGTTGAAGCCGAGGCAACCGATAAGTACGCCACCGCGAGAAACGAAGCTCACAGAGCCGAGAAGAGCCTCACCGAAGCCCTCGGGAATGGCAATGCCGATCGAATCGAACCAGTATTTGTTGCCGAGAAGAAGCTCGCGACCTTCGGAGTCCTTGCCCTGCATACCCTTGCCGGGGATCTCCTTGACTTCTTTAAGCTCCTCATATTCCTTGCCGTCAATAGCCTCGGTTACCGCGCGCGAAACGGGGTGATTCGAGCCGCAAGCAAGGGAAGCTGCAAGAGAGAGGAGCGCGTCTTCATCATAACCCTCTGCGGGAATGATCTCGGTCAGCGAAAGCTCGCCGACGGTGAGAGTACCCGTCTTATCAAATACGACGGTCTCGACTTCGGTCATCTCTTCGATGAATTTTGAGTTCTTGATAAGTATTCCTCGCTTGGTTGCGGTTGAGAGCGACGCTATCATCGGCGCGGAGCTGACGAGCATCTGACCGCAGGGGCAGGAAACGACGAGTATCGCGATCGCCTTTGAAAGATCCGAGGTGATCAGCGCGACAGCCGCCGCGAGTGCGAGTACGAAGGGGATGTAATAGCGCATAAAGCGGTCGATAAGTCTTGATTCGGGAATCGAGATGTTTTCCGCTTCCTCGAGCATTGTGAGAATGTTTGAGAAGGAAGTGTCAACGTAAGCCTTTTCGACCTTGACGAGAATTCGTCCGTCGATGTTAACTGTGCCCGCGTAAACGCTGTCACCGACCTTGATGTGTGCGGGAAGGGGCTCACCGGTCAGTGATTTCTGGTCTACGTTCGTTTCACCCGAAATGACCTTTCCGTCGATCGGGATGCCCGAGCCGGGTCTGACAACGATCGTCTGACCGACCTCGAGAGAGGACGCCTCGACAGTTCTTTCAACGTCGCCGTCAAGAAGAACCGCGCTGTCCTGACGCATTCTCTTGAGGCCGTCGATAGCCTCGCGTCCGCCCATAATGCTTCGCTCTTCAAGAAGATGCGCGATGTTGAGTATCAGCGGAATGAGGACCGAAAGGATCAGGTCGCCCGAAAGGTAGCAGGCGAGGATCGCGATGGCAACAAGAATTTCCATCGCATTTGTGAAATTGCGCGAGAAGATGCCCTTGAGCGCCGCGACGAATACGGGAATTCCTTCAATAAGAAATCCGACGGTGTAGAGAAGCGCGGGCATAGTGGTCTTGTCGGGGAACACCCAGGAATAGATGATTCCCACGGCAATGCAAACGAGTGCCGCTGCCGCGCTGACGAGATTTGCCGTCAGCGAGCGGCGGTTTTTGTCGTTAAGATTATCCTTGGCGAGGGCTTCAAGGCTGTTTTTTGCTATGTTATCTAAGTTTTCCACCTATGTAACCTCCCGTCAGTTGATGACTATCTTCGAATCCGAGTCGTCAACGATCTTGACCGTGCCGATCTTGCGGATGATGTTGGTGATCGCGGTGTTATACAGTCGAACTCTTACAACCTCGGGGTTTGCGTTGTATTCCTCAAGCACGCCGTAAAACTCATAAAGATCGGAATTGGCTGCGGCTGTGTAGTTCGAGTAGTTTGCGCGTGCTTCGGCGATGAGGGAATTTGCTTCCGCCTCGGCGCCGGGGATTCTCGTTTCGTAATACTGACGAGCCTGCTCGATTCGCGTGCTTGCCTGAATGTTGGTCGAGTTTACGAGCTCGTAGATGTCGCGGACTTCCTCGGGCATACCGACGCGGGTAAGCTCAAGGTGGCTGAGAGAGACGCCGATTCCGCATTCGTCAAGCTTTTTCTGCGACATTTCGCGGACGGCTTTTGTGTAGGCATCCTTACCCGTTGTAAGAATGTCGTCAACGGCATAGTTTGCCGCAACGTTTATCATTGCGTTGCTGACTGCGGCGTTGATGATGTAGCCGGGATCCTTCACCGCAAGCGCAAATGCAACGGGATCGGTGATCGTGTATTTGATTGATGCAGAGAGAATGGCAATGTTGTTGTCACCCGTGATGACGTAGCCGTTTCTGTCGTAGGTCGTCATCTCACCGTCGGTGAAATGAGTGTTGACGGTCAGCTCATGCACGCTTCCCGTGGGGATGGTGATGACCTCGTCGATGATGTAGGGAAAGGCGAAAAGTACGCCCGCATCGTGGACCTGTTCCTCGGGTGTATCACCGACTATCTTGCCGAAACGCAGTATGACAGCCGATTCGCCGCTCTTGATGAATCTGATTCCCGAGCAGGCGATGATGATGACCACAGCGATGATTATCACGACAAAGTAGCGCGACACCGTTCGCAGGATGTCTTCAAATAAAAGATTCTTTTTCATTGTGCGTTACCCTTTGCGGCTTCTTCGATAAGCTTGCCGATTGCGTCTATGAGCGCCTGTCTGTCGGTTTCGTTCATTTGTGAGAGAATATCGGAAAGATTTTGGATTATGATTTCGTCATCCTCGGTTTCAAGCATATTAGAATAATCTCTGAGAGCGGTGAAGGGATAGTCATCGGTGCTGAGAATGGCAACGGTGCCCGAGTTAACGGATGCAGCAAGAGTATCAAGACTCTTGAGAAACATGAAGAGCTCAAGATTTGCCGCCTGAGCTTCTGCATAGATCTGCGCGACAGCCTTTTCGGTATCCGCCTTGATCTGTGCGGCTTCGTTGGTGCCCTTTGCGATTATTTCCTCGGCTTTGACTTCAGCCTCGTTTGTGATGCGGCTTGCTTCTTTTTCTGCATTTGCAAGGATGGTGTCGATGTCGGTCTGTCTGTCTTGACGCATCTGATCGAACACGCTCTGAAGGTTGATGTCGGGCAGGCTCAGACGAAGGATGCTGACGTCGACGATCGAGATTCCGTAGTTCTTCTCGCAGTTTTCCTTGACCTTTTCAAAGATCTTCTGCTGGATTTCCTCGGTCTTGATCTTTTCGGTGTCGAGGGAAACGAGCTCGGTCAGCTCGTAAGCGCCCATTGTGCTCTGTGTAGCGCTTCTGATCTGCTGGTCGATATATATCTCCGTGCTTCCGTAAGCGCCGACGCTGTTGTGGAAGAGAAGGGGATCTTCAACCTGCCAGATTACGTAAGAGGAAAGGATGATGTTTCTCTTGTCCTTGGTTACGGTCTCCTGTGCGTTGGATTCGAGATACTGCATTCTGTTTTCATACTGAACAACATTCTCGAAGGGCCAGGGCAGACGGAAGTAAAGGCCCGATTCGGTGATCTCCGCGCGGGGAGCGCCAAAGCGGAGAACAACTGCACAGTTGCCCTCGCGGACTTCAAAGGTGAAGCCGAAGTAGGCTATTGCCGTGACGAGAAGGAGTGCGACGAATACCTTGAGAAAACGCATTCCGAAACTCGATTTTTCGCGAGGCTCGTGCGAGATCGCCATTTTTTCGTTATTTTCTGTTACTTTATTCTTTTTCATATTTATCACCCGAAATTAGTTTTTGATAGTGCCGTACCAGATGCGAGATTCATCGATGTCCGAGCTGACTATGATGATATTTGCGTTGCCATAAGCATTCTTAACGGCGTTGAGATATTTATAATATCTGTAAGCATCCGAATAGGATGAGTCGGCGGCAACGCTTGCCATAAACTCGGAAACCTCAGCCTGAGCCGCGGCAATTTTGTTGAGTCTTTCTGCGGTCGCCACGGAAACCGTTTGGCTGTAATTGGTTTCGG
This sequence comes from Eubacteriales bacterium, assembly GCA_045541375.1. GTDB lineage: Bacteria > Bacillota > Clostridia > Oscillospirales > CAG-272 > CAG-390. The sequence continues at coordinate 4,398 of JAZQJB010000041.1, forward strand.
CTTCAAGCACGCGTACTGCGGCAAATGCCTCGGCGTACATAATGCGTGTCTGTGCCTCGATCTCCGCACTTACAAGCCTCTGATAAATATCGGCAATGCCGAGAGGGGGATGAATGCTTTCAAGGACTACGCTGACGATCTCGAGTCCCGTGTTGCGTTCCTTGATCTTTTCCTTCAGATCGACCATAAATGCCGATGCGAATTCGTCGCGGTCGGTTGAAAGAAGTGTGTTGAGGTCGGTGGTTATCGTCTTGTCCGCGACAAGCTCATAGGCACTTGCCTCGAGCACCGATTCGGGCCGCGCGCAGTTGACCAGATAGTCATTAAGGTCGCCGATCTTGTATTCGATGCAAAGGTTGATCGAAACAAGCTCCTCACCGCCGCCAAGCAGAAGCTCGTATTCCTCGCTTCCGTGCGTCTGTGTCCAAACGTTGTCGCCCGAAGTGTCGGAGCGGTAGCCGATCGTGATGGTCGATACAGAATCGGTGTTATATATAACAGTTTTGCCGAAGGGCCAGGGGAGAGTCAGATGCAGACCCGGCTCGAGCGGCTCGCTTTGAAGTTTTCCGAAGTTATAAAGTGCGCCTTGCTGTCCCGCGCCGATCTCAATGAATCCCGTCGAGATCCAGAAAAGGAGAAAGGCGAAGACGAGAGAGGGGATGATGAGCTTGCCCATAAGCTTGACGCTCCAAAGGCCGCGCATCGTAATGCCCGTGTTTTCCTCGAGGTAGGAAAGGATGCCCATATCCTGTCCGCTTCCGCCCGAGAAGGGTGTGGGAATACGGATGTCGGGTACACTTGCAAGCTCGTGGCGGATACCCCTTGCGAGATATGAGAGCAGAGTGAAGAGCGACGACCAGTAGAATATGATAGCAACCGCAATGACCACGTACTTCTGAAGCTCATAAAAGCCGAGGAGCTTGATGAACATCGAGGGGATCATAAGTATCAGCGCAAGCCTTGCAAGTGCCAAAATCGAGCGCACGTTGCTTCCGAGAGCGGATGCGTATTCGCCCGCGTCCTCGTTGTGAAGCATCCACTTGTCAAGAACTATGAAGACAAGGAAGAGTGCGATCAGAAGAACGGCGTAGGCGTAATTGATCGTGTAAAGCGAGGTCGCAGCTTTGAGCGAAATGGCGAAGAAATACTGAATTGCGACGAATGCCGCTGCGGCGATGATGATGGAAAGGTAGCGAATGACCTTTTCACCGTCGATCTTGCCGCATATTTTGCCGAAGAAATTTTTGATCGCCTTGCCGACGGCGCGGAGGAGCTTTTTGAATTTCTTTTCCTCGGATGCCGGTTCGGGGCTTTCTTCAATAATTTCCGCTTTCTTTTCCTTCTTTTTTGTCGGTATCTTCAAAATGAAGAGTGATAAGTTTACCGCCGAGGGAAGAAGGAGAGTCAGTCCGAGAAGATAAATTGGCAGGTATTTTGTCAGCTTGTATAAATAGATCATTCCGATACCGCAAGCTATCGCGACAATGAGCGATATCAGCGGCGGGAGAAGCTTTCGCAATTTGTTATTTTTCATTGGTGCCTCCGGGATAATTGAAGACCTTGTTCAGATCTCTGAAGTTGAATGCGTTGTCATTCGAGGATATTGCGTCAAACTCCGCTTCGCTTCCTTCATAAAGCAGAAGGGTGAGTGACAAGCAATCGGTGAAATGAGAGGTTTTGAGGGCTGTCAAAGTTTTCGGAATGTAAATAATCTTCATACTTTGGCAGTATTCAAAGGTATTGGAGCCGAGATGTGTCATACTCTTTCCGAGATCGACAGATTTTATTTCATAGCAGTTAAGGAATGCTTGATTTCCGATGTATCTTGCCGTGTCGGGGAGATTCAGCGAGGTGAGCTTCTCACATCCCGAAAACGCCTGATCGCCGATATAAACGAGCGAAAGTCCAAGGTCGATATCCACAAGATTCATACAGAAGGAAAGTGCCATATCCGAAATGCTGAGAAGTTCTTTGTTTGCCGTGATCGTGTAGACGGTTTCGGATCCCGCAAATGCTCCGCCGAGATGACGGACCTTTTCGGGAAGGACGGGGGTGCGGGACGTTCCGTTGTAGGCAATGAGAACTCCGCCGCCGACGGTTACGAACTCATCGGTCTGCGCGGCAATCCAAGGAGTATTCTCAAACGCAAACGGGGAAATACGCCATACGCTTTCGGGAATTTCGACCGAGGTGAGTGCGGTACAATCTGAAAAGGCGTAAATTCCGATCGATTCGATTCCGTTCGGTATGCTTACTGAAGTGATCGAAGTGTTCTTGAAAAACGCACCTTCTCCGATCGCAGTTACCTTTTTGCCGGCAAGCTCCGCGGGGATCTTTACGTCGCCCGTGACATCGGCTTCATTGATAACAACGCTTCCGTCATTGAGGACTGTAAATGAGTATCCGCTCTCAAAACCCATTTCATCGGTGGCGGTGCGCAGAGTGAAATCAAAGCTTTCGGGCGTAAACGCGGTTTCGGTTCCCTTGCAGGAGAAAAGCAAGGGGAGAAGCATAAAGAGGATGAGAATGTATGCAGTGGTTTTAATTTTCATCATTCCGCCTCCTTGATTTGTCCGTTCAGTGATTCGTTGCCCTCACCGATCGAAACGCTTGCTTTGTCGGCAAACACGACCTCGGTGAGTTGATCGCAGGCGTGGAATGCATAGTCGCCTATGGATCTGCAGTCTTTTCCAATCTCCACGCTGTAAAGCGCGCGGCAGTTTCTGAAGGCTTCCTCATTTATTGCCGTCACGTTGTCGCCGATCTTGACGGATGTCAGAGAAGTGCAACCGAGGAAGCAGTATTGCGGAAGCTCAGCGGAGCAGAGCATTTCCGCAACCGCAAGACCGTCACAACCCCAGAAAGCCGATTCGCCGATAGAAGTCACGGCGCTTGGAATTCTGATGCGAGAGAGGGCAGTGCATCCGCGAAAAGCTTCGGTTCCGATAGAGGTGAGCGTTTCGGGAATTGCAAGCGAGGGGAGGGATGAGCAGCCCGCAAAAGCTTGCGATTCGATAGCGGCGAGCTGATCCGTGCCGTCGATGCGTGCGAGATTTGCGCAATTTTCAAACGCATTTTCGGGAATGATGTTCACCGATCCCGAAAGGTTGATTCCCGTGAGAGCGATGCTGTCCGAGCAGAATCCCTTTCCGAGCTTGATATTTCCTTTGGGGAGCTCAAGGTAGATCAGAGTGTCATTCTCAGCAAATGCACGCTCGCCGATCTCAACTACGGTCATACCGTTTATCTTTTCTGGGATTATCAAATGCTTTGGCATACCGTCGATGCCCGTGATCCTGACGGTTGAGTTTTCGTATTGATCGTATATGTAAATATCAAACGTCAAGCCTTCCGCAACAACGGCGTATTCGGTCTCCGAAAAGCTGTTGCACGAGGCTAAAATGAAGGTCAGAATGATCGGCACAAGGCAGGCAAGCGCCAAGCAAAATAGCTTTTTTGATTTCATTTTTTTGTCCTTTCGCAAAGGAATATATAATAATTCAATTTATAATATCATATTTAGAGCAAAAAGTCAAGAAAAATTATATAAAAAATAACTCCCGCTCGAAAAAAACGGGAGTTATTTGGGCTTAGATATCTATATGTTCAAGCTGATCCTCGGTGTCGATCTTCGGTCGAAAAGCTTTGCGCTTGAGGGGGTCGTAAAGGAATTTGCGGCATTTGTGCGTTGCGCCGACAACGCCGAATCTGTCGCAAACCATCTTTGTGCGGTCGCTCTTGAGTGCGGTTGCGTGCTCACAAAATTCGCAACATTGAGTGCATTCGTTTTCTTCTGCACAGGAGTGCGCGATCTTATCTATGCTGTCGCGTTTTTCAACCGATGCGGAGAGGGCTGCGCGGCGCTTTCGTTCCAGATCTTCTTTAAGGATCTCTTCTGCGCTCTTCTGCGGAATGAAGGAGAGAAAATATACCAAAAGGATAAGTACAAGAACCGAAAGAGCAAGGATTTCAACTCCCGAATCAATTATCGCGGAAGGAATGAAGCCGAGACTTCTAAGGGAAGGAAAAGCGTCTCCTACAGAAATTACGTGCATATCAAGGCGGAAAAGCTCGTTTGAATGAATATAGTCACCAAACGCCCACGCGCTGTAAGTAATAAATGCGTTAAGGAAGAATGCGATTATGGAAGCGACAGTATTGACGATCGCTCCGCGTCTTTTAAGAATCCCCGCACCGCATATAAGTGCGATGAAATTCAGGCAGATGATTCCAAAAGCTATTGCCGCAAGAGTGCCGATTCCGGGATAGGTGTGAAGACAAGGGATCACCGTGGACACGAGCCCTCCCGTGTCGCCGCATACGACGACGGCAAGGGCAACGTAAATAGGTACGATAATGAAAAATGCGATCAGCCTTCGAGCTGTATTGGCACGGCGCAAGAAGACAAAAGTTGCTATTGCGGCGAGCGCGGGAAAGAAAATGGCGAAAACGAGCGTCCATAATGGATAGCTCATCAGTGAAGCTAAACTGAAACTCATAATATATCTCCGTGGCGTTTTTTGTCGTTATTATAATTATTATATCAAATCTTGCGCTTTCTGTCAAGAAGTTTGACCAAAGCGAGCGCAAAAATAATATTCACCGCCACGGTGAAGGGTTGCGGATAGGAAATAACGGATGAGAAGGCGTCTTCGGAGACGTTGATTTTTTCTGTAAACGACGGAATTAAGTATGTAAGAATAGCGGTAACGGTGGCACAAATAAGCGCGCAAAAGACTTTAGATCTGATGTACGGAACAAGCGAGAGTGATTCGCCTTCGGTGCGCGTGAGCGAATATATCTGCAAAAATACCGAAAGCCCCGACCATCCGCACGCCGCGGCGGCAAGGATGAGGGCGAGCCGAGGCAGATCGATCGACGTGCAAGCCGCGCAACCCGAGGTAAGCTCGAAAAAGGAAAACAGTAATGCGCGCAGAGGAGAACTTGAACCTGCTCCGAAAAGTGATGATATACAACCGACAATGCAAGTGAAAAAGGTCACAAACGCGCACACGGAGATCACGGAAGACGCGGCGGAAACTACCGATGAGGAAAACAGAGAAAGTGTGTTTTTATTGCTCAAATCGGTTTGAGATATAATGATATTATCCGATTTACCGCCTTTACGGCGGAACAGCATTCCGTAAAGCAAACCCGAAAAAAGCACTGTGCAGTAAAGCAATATTCCGACGTCTTTACTTCCAAACATCCCTTCGCCGACGGCAAAGATCACAAAAGGGGCAGACGGAAAGTTGCAAAACGAAAGCAGATGCTCGCAGTCCTTCTTGCTAATGTCTCCGCGCGAGTAAAGCGATGCCGCCGCTTTTGCTCCAACGGGAAATCCGCAGACTATGCCGAGTAACAGCGCCGAGGCGCATTCTCCCGAAACGCCGAAAAGAATATTCATCGGCTTTCTCATAAGGCGAGAGATCGGCTCGCAAGCTCCCGATCGAACGAGCAACTCGGAAATCACCATAAAAGGGAAGAGCGAGGGAACGAGAGTTTCAAAGCAGATCCTCATCCCGCGCCGCATCTGCTCGCTTGCGGTCTCGGAATCGAGAAAAAGCAGAACAAACAGAAAAATACACAGGACAGAAATTGCTGTCCCACCGCCCGAATATTTGCGTACCGATAACATGTAATCGACCACCCCCAGCCCGCATATTATTTTATAAAAAAGTGTATTCAAACGATGCGGAGGAAATGATGAAGAAAAGAAAAATACGCCACGAAATGCCTACTCTGCCCGAGCTTTTGTCGAAGCTTGCGGATATTCCCGCTGATCTTACATCGGGGATGAGTCTTGAGATGCGCGGCAGAAACGAATTGCTTCTTTGCGGCTGCCGCGAGATACTCTGCTACTGCCCCGAAAGGATCTCGATTATGCAAAGCGGATACTGCGTTTTGATAGAGGGCAGAAGGCTTGCGATGTCGTCATATTCCGACGGCAGAATAAGCATTCGCGGCGAGATCGATCGGATAGATTATTGCGGAGGTGAAGAAAATGAAAAAGAAAAGCAGAGGAACGGCTGACAGCTTCCTTTTCGGCAAAGCGAGGCTTGAATGTGCCGAGGATGAACTTATTCCCATGCTCAACGTTTTGCTTTCGATGGGAGAGAGTTATTCAAACATCGTGTCCGGGGACGGCGTTGCTTCGGTTGATATAGCGTATATTTCAGCACGCCGTGCAGTAGCTCTTTGCCGCGCTTCGGGAATTGAGGCGAAAGTCGTTTTGCTTTCGGGTTTGCCCTATTATTTTGGACGTTTGCTGTCACGACCGGGGATGATAGCGGGAATTGCTGCTGGATTGCTGATACTCATCCTCGGCAACAGCGTTCTTTGGGACGTTCGCGTTGCGGAGAATGAGGCTGTTGAAACGGCAGAAGTAAAAGCTCTCCTCGCGGAATACGGAATCAAACCGGGCGCGTGGCTGTCGCGGATAGACGTCGGCGACATTCAAACGAGAATTGAACACGATTCGGATGAGATTGCGTGGATATCGATAAACGTGATCGGCACGGTGGCTTACGTTGAGGTGATCCCCGAGGTAAATGCCACTCCCGAAGACGTCGGTGAAGGCGACGGAGCCAACCTCGTTGCCGCCCGCGATGGCGTGATCGTAGGGTATGAACTGATAGCGGGTGAGCCGACTGTCGAAATTGGTCGGACAGTCAGAAAAGGCGAGCTTATCGCAAGCGGGCTTTACGACAGCGAGCGTTTCGGCTTTCGTGCGACGCACTCAAAAGGTAGCGTTTTTGCGCGTACAGAGTATCTGTTTGAGGCGGAAATCCCCTACGAATATACGGTCAGGGAGGCTCAAAGCAGTGAAATCAGCGAAATTTCTATAATTTTTTTCTCTTTTAGACAAAAATTTTTCAAAAAGGGTGGATTTTCGGGTACTAAATATGATAAAATATACTCGGATATTTATATATACTCTTCGGGGGACGCAACGATCCCCATCGGGCTCTCGGTTACGAGGGTTCCGATATTCGCCGAGAGGGCTGCAAAGCGCACGCCTGCGGAGGCGGTGGATATAGCGTATTTTGAGATAAACCGCAAAATTCTCGCTTCGATTCCCGAAGCGGAGATACTTTCAAAATCATTCAGCGGCGGCGAGAATTCCGACGGCACGGCTTACAGGCTTGAATGCCGCGTCGAGTGCATCGATGACATCGCCGAGCCCGTCCCCTTTTACATCAACAAGTCCGAGTGAGGAGAACAATATGGAACAAAAAATAGTTAAAATCGGTTCTGCAGAGCTTGCCGCAAAGCTTTACGGTGCTTTCGATGCCAATATGAAGCTTGTTGAGGCTGCTTTTGCCGTGACTGTCCATACGCGCCCCGATATTTCGGGTGCCGGTGAGGTCTTTACTGTCAGCGGAAGTACGCCCGAGGGAGTTGACGCCGCGGCGCGCGCTATCGAAACTCTGGCGCGAATGGGCGAGAGAAGCGAAACCCTCGCCGAACAGACCGTGCTCTACGTCATCAATATGGTTCGCGACGGCAGAGAGGGCGAGCTTGAAGCATTTGACGAAAACTGCATCTGCGTGACGGCAAAGGGCAAGCCGATCAAACCGAAGACCGTGGGTCAGCAGAAATATATCGAGTCGATCCGCAACAACACGATCGTTCTCGGCACGGGTCCTGCGGGTACGGGTAAGACCTTCCTTGCGGTCGCAATGGCTGTCAAGGCTTTGCGCGACAAAAAGGTCAGCAGAATAATTCTGACACGCCCCGCGATAGAGGCGGGCGAAAAGCTCGGCTATCTCCCCGGCGACCTGCAAAGCAAGATCGACCCCTATCTCCGCCCGCTTTATGACGCGCTCTTCGAGATGATGGGTCCCGAAAACTATCAGCGCAACGTTGAAAAGCAGATAATCGAGGTTGCGCCCCTCGCATATATGCGCGGCCGTACCCTTGACGATGCATTCATAATCCTCGACGAAGCGCAGAACGCGACTTTTGAGCAGATGAAGATGTTCCTGACGCGTCTTGGAAACAACTCAAAGGCGGTCGTAACTGGTGACCTTACGCAGACCGACCTTCCCGGAGGTCAAGTCAGCGGTCTTTGGTCGGCGGTGAAGATACTTGACGGCATCGAGGGCATCTCGATCCATCAGTTCACCGAGCGCGACGTCGTCCGCCACAAGCTCGTGCAGAAGATCATTCTTGCCTACGACAAATACGAAAAGGAAAATCAGAATAAAGACAAAGGCGGTCACACCTACCGCCGCAAGAACTATTGAGGGAGGTAGAAAATGCTGATCATAGATTATTCGGTCAGATGCCGAAAGGAAAAGGTCACGGATGAGCTCAAGGAGCTCGTTCAGCGCGCCATCGAAACAACTCTTGAATTCGAGGAGATCGAGGATGACTGCGAGGTTTCGGTCACATTCGTCGGAAACACCGGCATCCGCCGTTTCAATGCCGAATACCGCGGGATCGACCGCGTGACCGACGTTCTCTCCTTCCCGATAGCGGAGGACGGCGATCTCGAGGAAGCCTTTGACGGCGAAAAGCTCTGCCTTGGCGACATTGTTCTTTCTCTTGAAAGGGCACGTCAGCAGGCAGAGGAATTTGGGCATCCATTTGAGCGCGAGGTCGCGTTCCTTTGCGTTCATTCGACTCTTCACCTTCTCGGATACGACCACGAGACCGGAGAAGAGGACGAGGCGGATATGCGAAGCCGTCAGCGCGAGATCATGAAAATCATGGGACTTGAGGTGAAATGATGAAAAAGATACTTTCGATTATTTTGGCACTCACTTTTGTTCTTTGCGCCTTTGCGGGGTGCGGAAAAAAGGAAGAGGATAAACCCCTTATGAGTCTTGGGACGGTTCTTGACTTTGCCGATACGGCAAGGGAACTTCAATTGGGGCAGTTCTCGAAGTTTGAACATGTCGCTCTCGGCTCGTCCGAATTGCCTATTTTTTATTTTCCTCTCCGCGAGACCGACTTTGCCTTTACGATCGGAATGGATGAAGAAGGCGATATCGAAAGCATGATGCTTTCGCACGTATCGGGCGAGGAGATCTACTTATTCCACAAGAATCCCGGCAAGCTCGATCCTCTTGCAACACAGTACACAAAAGACGCGAGTTCATACGACTTGCAGAAATTTATAGATGAAACGACGGAGAAATAAAATGAAAAGAACAGTATTTATCTCGATAGTCGGCAGACCCAACGTCGGCAAGTCCACCATTATGAACCGCATACTCGGCGAAAAGATCGCCATAGTTTCAAATAAACCGCAAACGACCCGCAACTGCATCCGCGGAATCCTCACCGAGGGCGAGGATCAGTTCGTGTTCTTCGATACCCCCGGCATCCACCGCCCGCAGAACCGCCTTGGCGACTATATGGTCACTGCGGCAAAGTCGGGAATGCAGCAGGGTGACGTTGTTATGCTCGTCGTTGACGTAAACAAGCCGGTCTCGAAGACAGAGGAGGAGATCATCGATTACCTCAAGAGAGAGGGCGTTCCCTCGGTTCTCGTTCTCAACAAGATCGACACCGTCCGCCGCGATATGATCGCCGAAAAGATAGCGGCTTACGCATCAAAGCACGAATTTGACGCCGTCATTCCCGTTTCCGCGAAGTCGGGCAAGCACGTTGACGAGGTTATGGACGAGCTTTCAAAATTCCTCCACGAGAGCGAGTGGTTCTTCCCCGAGGATGCCGCGACCGATCAGCCTATGCGTCAGTACGTTTCCGAGATCATCCGCGAAAAGCTTCTTCGCGCACTTGACAGAGAAGTTCCTCACGGAATTGCCGTAGTCATCGAGGAATACCGCGACACGGGCAACCTCACCAAGATCCGCGCCGAGATCATCTGCGAGAAGCAGTCGCACAAGCAGATCATTATCGGCAAGGGCGGAGAAGTGCTCAAGAAAGTCGGTATGTATTCACGCGAGGAACTTGAAAAGCTTACGGGCTCGAAGATCTTCCTTGACCTTTGGGTAAGAGTCAAGGAAAATTGGCGCGAGCGCGAAGGACTTGTTTCAAACTTCGGCTATAACAAGAAAGACATCGATCAGTAAGCCGATATGGCAACCTATGATATTTCAACCGATGCGCTCGTCATCCGCGCCGTGCCGCAGGGCGACCACGACCGCCTTTTGACGCTCCTTTGCCCAGATGAAGGTCGGATAACCGTTATTGCAAAGGGCGCGCGTTCGCTCCGTAATAAGTTGATGTCGCCTTGTCGCGCGTTTGTCTGGGGCAACTTCGAGCTCCATTTCAAGGGCGATATGGCTTGGGTGCGCGATGCGTCGGTCATCAAATCATTCACCTCGCTCGAGAAGGATATTGAGCTGATGTATCTTGCTCAGTATATCTCGGACGTCTGTTGTGAGCTGAGTGGTCAGGGCGAGCCTGCGGGCGAGCTTTTGCCGCTTGCGCTGAATACTTATCACGCGCTCTGCTCGGACAAATACGACCGTGAGATCGTAAAAGCGGCTTTCGAGCTCCGTGTGGCGGCGATTTCGGGTTATCTGCCCGAACTTACCGAATGCATCAGATGTGAAAAGACCGAGGCTCCCGCCTTTTACCTTGACGTTATGGGCGGCGGCATCGTCTGCTCGGATTGCATAGCGTCAGCTCCCGAAATCCCCGAGGCGGAGATACCCGTCGATGCTTACGGCACCCGTTCGATAATCATCCCGATAACGGTGGGAGTGCTTGCGGCAATGCGATATGTCGTAAATGCGCCGCTGAAAAGATTGCTCTCCTTCGGTATCACTTCCGAAGTTGATAAGAAAACATTTTGCCGCGCGGCGGAGACATATATTCTCAACCACCTTGAGCGCGGCTTTGCATCGCTCAGGCTTTATCACGAATTGAGCGAATAATTTTGAGGAATTAACAGTTATGATGTACCTACCCGAAAAAAGTATAAAATTACTTGAATTTGATAAGATCAGGCAGATGCTCTGCGACTGTGCACGCACCGAGGGTGCGCGTGCGGCGGCACTTGAGCTTATGCCAGAATCCGATCTCGTCCGCGTGCTCAATATGCAAAGACGGACTACCGACGCAAAAAGACTTGCGGCAGAAAAGGGTCAGCCCGCATTCGGCGGAGTCAAGGATATTACTCCCCATTGCGAGCGTGCCGAAAAGGGCGCGATGCTGACACAGCGCGAGCTGCTTGACGTTGCCGACATCCTCCGCACAAGCCGCGTGCTTCTCGATTACAGCCGCACAAACCGCCGTTTCGAGACCGTGCTTGACGAGGTCTTTGAACGTCTTCTCCCCGACAAAAAGCTTGAGGATAAGATCAGAACCGCTATCATAAGCGAGGAAACGATGGCTGACGAAGCCTCGCCCGAGCTTTACAATATCCGCCGCAAGATCCGTGTGACCACCGCAAAGGTGCGCGATATTCTTGCGAAATACACCACGGGCGCATACTCGAAGAGCCTGCAAGAGAACATCGTCACCATCCGTAACGGGCGCTTTGTCGTTCCCGTAAAGGCGGAGTGCAAGAATGAGATCAAGGGTCTTGTTCACGATGCATCCGCAACCGGTGCGACTCTCTTCATCGAGCCTCTTGCAGTTGTTGACGCAAACAACGAGATCCGCGAGCTCGAGGCAAAGGAAAAGCACGAGATCGAGCGAATCCTTTACGATTTCTCCTCCGAGGTCGCGGCAATTTCGGATAAGATCCGCTACAACGGCGCGAATATCGACGAGCTTGCGTTCGTATTCGCCTGCGCCGAGCTTTCCTTCAAGATGAACGGCTCACAGCCGAAGCTTTCCTCCGACAGCAGAAGGACCGAGCTTCGCCGCGCGCGCCATCCTCTTATTCCTAAAGAAAAAGTTGTTCCCGTAAACATCCGCCTCGGCGGTGATTTCGACACCCTCGTCATCACGGGTCCGAACACCGGCGGTAAGACGGTTACGCTGAAGACTCTCGGACTTTTCGCTTTGATGGCGCAGTCGGGACTTCACATTCCCTGTGACGATAATTCAACCGTGCCGATCTACGGCAGAGTCCTCGTTGACCTTGGCGACGAGCAGAGCATTGAGCAGTCGCTCTCGACCTTCTCCTCACACATGGTCAATATCGTTTCGATCGTTGACGATCTCCGCGATGACGCTCTCGTTCTCTTCGACGAGCTTGGCGTCGGCACCGACCCGATCGAGGGCGCGGCGCTTGCGATCGCAGTCATCAGCGAGGTTCGCGCGGCGGGAGCTATCTGCGCCGCAACCACGCACTATGCAGAGCTGAAGGCATATGCGCTCAACACCCCCGGTGTCAAGAACGCATCCTGCGAGTTTGATAT
>JAZQJB010000042.1:0-66838 GCA_045541375.1 Eubacteriales bacterium
TGGGGAAGTCAAGAGCAATCCGCCTGCGGCGGAATGATGATCTGCTTCGCAGAATGATGGTCGGCTTACGCCGAATGATAGTTCGCCTGCGGCGAAATGATAAGGTAAATTTCCGCAAGCGGAAATTATCGCTTTAACAAAAGACAACAGCAGCGGAAAAGTTTTGGAAGATCCTTAAGGAACTTTTTTTAAAAAGTTCCTTAAGTCGCGCTCCGCAGAGCAGCGAAAGCGGTTGCCTTCGGCAAACCCGCAAGCTTCGCTTGCTCACTCCTTGCGCTTCAAACAGACGACGTCCCGTCGGCTGTTTGGAAGGAGTAAAACCTCCACTTGCGGGAGAGCAGCTCTTGCGGTTTTCCGAAGGAAAATGGAGGCGTGAGCCGAGAAGCAAGAGTTGCAACTTGCCGAAGGCAAGTACTCGCTCCTTCACCCCGCGCGACCTACGGTCGCGCAATGCCGCATAGGGTTTTGTGCTTTCTGCGGGTACGTACACATAATTTTGTACGCTCATAGAGTCTTCGCCGATATCCCAATAATTTTATTCAGGCAAATCGGGACCTATCCCCTTACTCCCCTTCCCGTAAACCGGGAAGGGGAAACTTAAGCTCGCAAACTTCTTTGTTCAACGTTCTAAACAACATTTTTCAACGGTTGCACCCTTCGGGCGCACGATATATTCCGCTTCGCGGAACGTGTGGTATATTATTACATTATATATTATACCATCAATTCCCCCATAATTCAACAAAAATTGCAAAAAATATTTGCAAAAGGTATTGACAATCACTTGACCGTGTGATATAATATTAGTACAGCGATAAACCAAGCATTACGAATGAAAGGAAGGTATAATAAAATGTTTTGGATAGTTGCTTCTATTGTTGCAGTTTTGGTGCTCTTTGTGGCACTCGGATACTCGAAAACCGGCTGGAGACTTTGCGGGCGTCAGGCACTTTGCGTTTTAGGTCTTGTTCTCATCCTCGGCGGAATGGTCGCAACCGTTCCCACGGGTCACACGGGTATTCTGACCACCTTCGGTAAGGTCGAGGATAAGACCCTCGAGGCGGGAATGCATATCAAATCTCCCTTCCAGGAGATCGTGTGCATGGATAACAGAACCCAGGTCGCACATCTTGAGCTTTCGGCTTTTTCGAGCGACATCCAGGAGGTCCTCGTTTCCTATTCGATGAACTATCAGATCGAAAAGTCGAACGCGCAGAAGATCTACAAGGAGATCGGCGTCGATTATTACAACACCGTCATGGCGCCCCGAATCCAGGAGGTCGTCAAGAGCGTGATTGCCAAATATACGGCTGAGGATCTTATCGAAAGCCGCGAGGCTCTTTCGGTTCAGATCACGGATTCCCTCATCGAACAGCTCGGCGCTTACAATATCGTGGTCGTTTCGACTGCCGTTGAGGATATAGACTTCTCCGACGCCTTCACCGCGAGCGTTGAGGATAAGGTAGTAGCCGAGCAGGCTCTTCTTAAGGCGCAGACCGAGCAGGCGCAGAAGACGATGGAGGAAGAAAAGGCGGCAGAACGTGAAAAGATCAAGGCTGCGGCAGACGCCGAGGTCAAGGAAATTCAGGCGGCAGCCGACGCAGAGGTAGCCAAGATCAAGGCAGCTGCAGAGGCAGAAGCCAAAAAGCTTGCGGCAGATGCTGAAAAGTACGCGGGCGAAAAGGAAGCGGAGGCTAACAAGGCTCTCGCAGAGTCGCTGACAGAGGCGCTTATCAAGTATTACGAGGCTCTCGGTTGGGACGGTAAGCTCCCCGAAACCGTTGTCAGCGGCACCGATACCATCCTGCCCGTTCTTGGCGGCGGTACCGTTAACACTCCCGCAGAAGGATCGAATTAACGCATTTTTCCTGTTGACTCCGCAATAACAATTATGCTATAATATTATTAGTTGATTGTAAAAAAACGCAATAATTAATAGAATCCGTTTTTTTGGCGGCTTTGCCGCCAAAAAAACACCTACCCGACGAGCAAAGCGAGTCCGCGCGCCGAGGGGAGCTGCCAAAATCGCAGATTTTGGCAAGCGGCGATAAGCGCGCGTATCCCCGCCGCGCGGGTATCAATTGTAAAACGCAGTTTTACAATTGGATTATAATACGGAAAGGAGAAATTATGAAACACTTTTACAGATTTTTGGCACTATTTATGGCTCTATGCATGATTTTCCCGCTTTCCGCGTGTCTTGGCGAGGAGGCGGAGGAAACGACAGCGACGCCTTCCACATCAGCCGAGGAAACAACGGCAGAGGTAACTCTCCCGCCGGAAGAGGAAACCACAACTCTCTACGATAAGCTGGCAGCGATGGAGCCTATTGCACTTTTGCGGCAAAGCGCAAAAAATACAAGAAATTATAAAAGCTTTATCAAAACTACCGAAATTTCCTTTGATATCCCCGATGTCGGAAAACAAACGAAACAGATCGTCTATATAAAAAACCACGATAATTTTTCGGAAAAGCTTTTGGTAGACGATGAACTGCAAAGCTTCATAATGTATTCTGACAGCATATTTGCATTCTATGTTTCAATGATCGGAGATATGGGATATTCCGCAGTTGTTGAAAACGAAGAGCAATATAAGAAGCTCGAGGGCAACGGTCCTACCATATCAAATCCCATGTTGTTTGATTTTTCGGGCAACGAAAACTTTGGTGACGGCATCGTTTCCGCGGGCGACGAGGGTTTTATCGTAAATATAGACCTCACCGATAAGGGAAAGAACCGCCTTGTTGGCAACGTCCCCGGTGCGCCGGAATCTCCATACACAGTCGGAAAAGCGGGAATCGTTGCCTGGATAGACCGCGAGGGAAATATCGTAAGCATTTCTCTTGAAGCCGAGCTTATGTTAAAGCAGCTTGGCAAGGAACAGCAAATCGATTTCAGGACGTACAGTACGCTCGAGAGGATCGGCGAAGACATACAAATTACTCCTCCCGATGAACTTTCGATCTATCAATTCGAAAAATTCAACACGTTCTACAATTTCATCTCCAAATTAACCTATAATTACTACCGCGTGGTCAACTACGGAAACAGCTTCAACTTTTCAAATAAAATTAAGATCACAAAGATCGAAAACAACAAATGGGAAGAATTATATAATCATACTGTTTACGGAAGATACCGGAAGGATGAAAGCGTAGAGGTTACGCATGAAATATACAAATTTGGTGATATAGCACCGAGAGAAACTATCGTATATAGCTTTGCGGACGGAAAGATCACTCACACCGATTTCGACGGTGCGAAAACCGAGCGGAACGATATTTCGGCAGACGGACTGTATAATTACGTTTTTTACGGAATGTTCGGAAATTTCATCGGCTATTATAAGCCGGATAAGCTGCTTGCCGAAAAAAACAAATACACCTTTACTCTCACAGACGAAGTAGCTTTAGAGTATCTGAAAGAATATCTTGCTCTTGCAGGTTTGGACGCCGACCGGTGCGAAGTCGAGTTTTTAAGACAGGTCGTAGCATACGCCTCTGACACCCAAAACAGCGAAATCGACTCCGTGCAAATTTTTCTTGAGGTTAAAATAAAATACGAGGGAAGGCAATTCACACTCACAATAAATGACTTGCTAAATCAAGCCTTTTGATATTATTCAGCTTACTCAGCGCTAAAATAGCATCCGAGAGGAAATATACCCGCAATATGTGCACATTGTCGTATTTTACGCGTTTTCTTGGATTAGTTTTAGTGATAGTAAACAAACCTATCGTCAAATTGCCTAAACGATAAATTAGTTATTGACATTTAGGTTTGAAAGTGGTATAATATTTCTAATAAGAATTATAGGATGTAAAATTGTCTGCAAATTCCAAAATAATTCTGAAAATATTCGAAAAATTTTCCGCAACCGTGCAACTTTTTCGAAAAAAAGTTGTCTATATAAGTAGAGGGGAAATTCCAAAGCTTCTCCAACAAATTTGAGGTCTTGACGGAACGCGTGTTTTCTTTCAACACTGCTGCGACACCGGGCGATGAGCGTCACACTCGCCCGGGAGGTCTGACATGTCGGTGATTGATAGCGTCAAGGAAGATGCGCGCAACAGTCTCCACCGCGCCAAATCCGAAAAAAACAAAGGCAAGACGCAGTTGCCGGCGTTTAATCGGGTTTGGCACGGATAAATTAAACAAACACCCGACCGAATACGCGGTCGGGTGTTTGGCTTTTAGTGGACAGTGGTTAGTGGACAGTGGACAGAAAGATGCGTAATCTGCTTGTTTCGTTGATAACTTCGCAAGGTAATTAAATATCATATAAAAATGTGAAAAGAGATCTCGGATATCAAGAAGTTTTTACTTCAAAGTATCCGAGATCATTCTTTTCATTAAATTATTTCCTAAACAATAGAACGATAATTAAAATTAAATTATCACTCGCATTTTTCTGTCCACTGTCCACTGACCACTGTTCACTTCTTCCCCAGCTTAACTATCTTGATTATTCTGACGAAAACGGGAGAGAGAAGCCCATTCATAAGTACTTCTATGATAAAATTGCCGAAGGCGAGGGCGATGAAAACGCCAAATCCTGCTTTATCAACGCCAACCATCTCGCCGATCGCTTGGGCGTGAGGCATAAAGAATACCGCGCTTCCGAGAAGAAAGATGCCGGTGTTGACGATAGGGCAGAGAAGCGAGGCGATGATCGCGGCAACGAATTTAAGCTTCGGTTCAAGCAGCTTGTAGACAAGTCCTGCAACGAATCCACAGCCCGCGCCCTTGAGAAGAACGGTGATGACGGTGCCGGGAATGCTGAAGGCGAAGAAGAGAGCCGCGCCGCCGGTTGCAAGGACTACGATGCCAAAAACGAATCCGAGCCACGCGCCGACGAGGGGGCCGCAGAGGCAGGCACCAATGGCGATCGGGATCAGTCCGATGGCGGTCGAGAAGGGTCCGAAGAAGGCGGTGTAGGTCGCGAGGAGCTGAAAGACAACGACGAGGGTCGTCATCATCGCTGCCGTGACAAGTCTTCTTGTGCGTTCGCTGTTTCTTGTGTTTTTCATAAATTCCTCCTTGCTGTCGTTTGCTTTCGCAATACAACGCTGAATAAATTTATATTTAGCTCCGAAGAGCAAATATTCAATTATTTTTGTTATAGATCAGATCAAGCCCGCGAAGAACGAGGTGCTCGTCGAAAGTATAGCTGTGGGTTATATAGGGTGTGATGAGGTGCGCTTGACTACCCGTGACGATGACCTGACGCTCGCCGTTTTCGGCAAATACGCGGTCGATCATACCGTCAATCATCGAGGCGTTACCGTAAATGATGCCCGAGCGCATACAATCGGCGGTGTTTTTGCCGATGACCTTATCGGGTGCGGAAAGCTCGACGGTCGGCAGAAGTGCCGCGCCGCTCGAAAGGGCTTCGAGTCCCATAAGCACGCCGGGGAGGATCGAGGTGCCCGCAAATGCACCGTCCGAATTGACGATCGTCATCTTCGTCGCCGTGTCGATATCGACGATGAGCGAGGGCGAGGTGTAAAGATTATGTGCGGCAACCGAGGCGCAGATAAGATCGCCGCCAACCGACGAGGGCATATCGCATCTGATGCCGATTCCCGTTTTGACGCCGGGGCCAACCGTCAGCGGTTCGATTCCGAAAAGGAAGAGAAGAGCGGATCTGATAACGGGATTGAGCTCGGGGAGAACCGAGGAGATTATGCTTCCCGTAAAGTCCGATCGGTCGCGCGAGTGGAGCGAGAGGACGGAAAGCAGAGAAACGGCGTATTCATCCGCGGTCTTTTTCCTGTCCGCGGCAATATGCGCGACAAAATCAAGCTCACCACCGTCAAAACCGCCGATATTTATCACCGAATTGCCAATATCAAGCGCTAAAATCAAGTCCTCGCCCCCTCTTATCTAAGTTTTCTAAATTATACCACAATCAAAACGATTTGTCAAGGGTGAGGAAACTGCATTAATTGCTTTTGGCAAAGGGTTGTTATTTGTTTGATTTGCAAAATGGAGTTTGGGATAAACATATAATTAATCAACTTTTGGAAGATTTTCTCGCTGCGCTCGAAAAACGGTATCTTATTAAAACGCCTCATTCGTCACGCTCACGCGTGCCACCTTCCCCCACCGGGGAAGGCTGCTTAATTGGTCGATAACCTTTAACTTTTCAGCGAACATCATTTACTGCTATAATTCTATTTAGGCAAATAGGAATAATTTATTTGATTAATTTTGTGCTCGTAATAGAGTCGTTGCAAACATTTTCAAATAATATTCCACTTTGATATGTAAAATTATGTTGCTAAATCAGCTTTGATGAATATTCATCGATTATTGACACACTTCGTCGAGTTTGACTGTCTTTAGTCGAAAAGTGGAGACATTCAGCCGACAAGCAAGCCCTGCTGTGTTGAGTGCGAACATCGAATATAGAGATAGAGAAATCAAGTAAATAAGAACTGTGCAAGTTATTTAATGCTTTTTATACTTATGAACAAAAGTGCATTATTGCACTTAACGAAATTCAGAAAATTTGAGCGTTACTAACAGTCAGCCTTCCCCGGTGGGGGAAGGGGGACCACGAAGTGGGGAATGAGGCGTTTTGATAAGATACTGTTTTTCGAGCGTAGCGAGAAAATCTTCCAAAAGGTAATTTCACTAAAGCTGCTATAAAAATTCATTTTGCCGAGCAATAGCTTGTTAGATATTTTGAAATTCAGCCAACTCTCCCCCCCTCTAAGTCAACCATTGTTGACATTCGCGTTTAGGGTTTTTTCTTGACATTTTGCATAAAATGGTATATAATTATACGTGTATGCAAAAATTCCCCTTTATTGGAGGTCTTATGAAAAAGAAGAAAAAGGATACGAAATGGCGAAAGTGGCGGCATTTGGTCGTTCGAAATATCGCTTACTGCATCCTCAGACCCTACGTTCATTTCAAGTATGGCATCAAGATAGAAAGATATAAGGAGCAGGAAAAACGTCCCTACCTCATTCTGCTCAACCATCAGACGCCCTTTGATCAGTTCTTCGTCGGAATGACTCTGCGCGGCACCGTTTACTATATGGCGACCGAGGACATTTTCTCGAACGGCTGGATCTCGAAGGTCATCAAGTACCTCGTCGCGCCGATCCCGATCAAAAAACAGACCACCGACATCCGCGCGATACTGAATTGCCTGAAGGTGGCAAAGGAGGGCGGCTCGATCGCCATCGCGCCCGAGGGCAACCGCACATACAGCGGACGCACCGAATATATGAACCCCTCGATCGTCTCGCTCGCGCGCAAGCTCGGAATGCCCATCCTGCTTTACCGCATCGAGGGCGGCTACGGAAGCGAGCCGCGCTGGAGCGACGTTGTGCGCAAGGGTAAGATGCGCGTTTACTGCGCGCGTACCGTTCAGCCCGAGGAATACGCGGGTATGACCGATGACGAGCTCTTTGCCGTCATCCGCGACACGCTCTACGTCGATGAGGCTTGCGAGGATTTTGAGTATAAGCACAAAAAACTTGCCGAATACCTCGAGCGAGCGATCTACTATTGCCCCTTCTGCGGACTTTCCGAATTCGAAAGCAACGGCGATATAATTAAATGTAAGAAATGCGGCAGGGAGATACGTTATCTGCCCTCGAAAAAGCTCGAGGGCGTGGGATTTGACTTCCCGCACGAGTACGTTGCGGGCTGGTATGACGCGCAAAAGGACTTTATGAACTCGCTCGACGTCACCGCTTACGGCTCGGACGTCATCTACACCGACCGCGCGCGCATCTCGGAGGTCATCGTTTACGACCGCAAGGTCCCGCTTTGCAAGGATGCCGAGATCACCCTTTGCGGCGACAGGATCGCCGCCCGCGGAGAGGGTATCGATCTTGAATTCCCCTTCGACGAGGCGACTGCCGTCACAGTTCTTGGCAAAAACAAGGCGAACATATACCACGGCGGCAAGATCTATCAGCTCAAGGGCGGCAAACGTTTCAACGCTCTGAAATACGTCCATATCTATCACAGATACAAAAACATAATTAAAGGAGACGAAAATGAGCAATTTTTGGGACTTTAGTGTATGGGCTTGGATCAACACCTTCGCGGTGCTACTCGGAAGCCTTCTTGTGGGCAATATGCTCAAGCGCAGCATTCCTTTTCTCCGCGATTCGCTGACCCCCACGTCGGTCGTTGGCGGAATCATCCTTCTCATCGTTGCCGCCATTTATAAGGCGATAACGGGCGAGGTTATGTTTGACACCGCCGCATTCGGCACCAACGGCACTGCTCACCTCGAGATCATTACATATCACGCACTCGCGCTCGGATTTATTGCGTCGTCATTCAAAACGACGAATTCGAAGCTGACAAAAAAGCGATCGGCAGAGATATTCAACACAGGCGTGACCACAGTTGCTACCTATCTTCTCCAGGGTTCAGTAGGACTGATAATCACAATTCTTGCCACTTTTGTCATCAAGGACTTCTTTGCGGCGGCGGGCGTGCTTCTCCCCTTCGGCTACGGTCAGGGCACGGGTCAGGCGCTCAACTACGGCACGATCTATGAGGTCGAGCACGGATTTGTCGGCGGCAAGAGCTTCGGTCTGACTATTGCGGCACTCGGCTTCCTTTCGGCTTCAATCGGCGGAGTTATCCACCTCAACATTATGAAGAAGCGCGGACGCATCGTTCTTTCGACCAGAAATGACGGAAGCACGCATTCCGAAGAGGTCGATCCCGAGGGCGAGATTCCGCTTCAGGAGAGCATCGACAAGTTCACCGTGCAGATCGCGCTGATCATCGTGGCATATATCGCCGCGTATCTTTTGATGTTCGTGCTCGGAAACCTGCTTCCCGGTATGAAATCGGTCATTTACGGCTTCAACTTCCTGCTTGGCGTGCTGACTGCGACGCTTATCAAGCTCCTTATGAATTTTCTGCACAAAAAGCAGATCATCCACCGCAAATACACCAACAACTTCCTTATGACCCGCGCTTCCAACTTCTTCTTCGACCTTATGGTCGTTGCAGGGGTTGCGGCTATCAGACTTGACATTCTTGAAAGCTCTTGGGGAATCCTGCTCATTCTCGCAGTTGTCGGTCTCGCCGTCACATTCATTTACAACCGCATCGTGGCAAAGGTTCTTTTCCCCGACTATTATGAGGAGCAGTTCCTTATGATGTACGGTATGCTGACGGGCACCGCGAGCACGGGCATCATCCTTCTCCGCGAGATCGACGGCGAGTTCAAGACCCCCGCGTCGGACAATATGGTATATCAGAACTTTCCCGCGATAGTTTTCGGCTTCCCGATGATGTTCCTGGCGACACTCGCGCCCACAAAGCCCGTCCTTGTTCTCATCATCTTCATCCTCTTCTTTGCGGGAATGAATATTCTGCTTTTCAGAAGCAAGATCTTCAAGAAAAAGGCTAAGAAATGATAAAAAATCTGATTTTTGACTGCTCGGACACGCTTTTGCGCTTCGGCGGGCTCGATTGGCTGCGCGAAGAAGTCGGCGAGGAGCGCGCGCTCCACATCCACCGCACGATGTTTCTGCTCCCCGAGTGGGTGCTGTTTGACAGGGGCGAGGTTGACGCCGAGACGGTGAAAGAAAAACTCTGCGCCGCGCTTGGCGAGGATGACCGCGAGATTGGCCTGACGTATTTCGACACCTGGTACCGCAAGCACAGGGTGATCGAGGGCATTCCCGAGGTTCTCTCGGAGCTGAAGGCGAAGGGATATAAGCTGTATATTCTTTCGGATTATCCCGAGTGTTTTGAGCACGTTTGGGAGAGCTTTGAGCTTTTCGATATGTTTGACGGCAGGGCGGTATCCTACGAGCTTCACGCGCGCAAGCGTGAGAGCACGGCGTTTCCGCTTTTGATGGAAAGATACGGTCTTTGCGCGGAGGAGTGCTTCTTTGCCGACGATCTCTACCTCAACACCGACGCCGCCACCGAGTGCGGCCTTACGGCGCACCTGTTTACGACGGCGGAAAAGTTACGTGAAGATCTCACCAGACTTGGAATTTTATAAGATAAAAGCTGATCCACTCACGTGGATCAGCTTTTTATTGCCAGCAACAGCGAGAAGTTTTGATCGAACTTTTTCAAAAGTTCGCGGAGTATGAGGCGGAGCCTCATTTCAATGCGAGAGCTTCAGCTCTCGCTTCCGTGCTTCAAACAGGTGAAGCTCTGCTTCTCCTGTTTGGACAGAGTCAATACTTCCCGATTGTAGGGAAGTATTGACTCTGTCACCCTTTGTCGAATAGAATTCAGAAAAATAAAGCGAAGGAGCAAAAATCTCCCCTAAAGGGAAGATTTTACTCCTTCAAAACCGTCGGCAGGGGCGCCGCCGGTTTTAAGCGCAAGGGGAGAGTTTCGCCCTCTGTGGAGGGCGACTTAAGGCGCTGCCTTAAGAATTCGCCGTTTGCCGAAGGCAAACATACTTTTCTGAAAAAGGTTGACCAAAACTTTCCGCTATTTTCTGAATAATATTCAAGTCCTTCGTCAATAATAAATTCAAGCGGCGTTACATATCGCAAAAAGAAGGACAAATAAAATGAAAACTCCTACACATCCCGCGCGTGGTTTCCGCGCCGCGGCTTTCATCACCTGCGCCGCTATCCTCGTCTCTCTCATTCTTCTGCTCGCCGCTTCGCTGAAATTCGAGAGTTTCGACACAGACCCCGTCTATGCAAGCGTTTTCCGCCTCCATATCCGCGCAAATTCGAATAGCGAAGAAGATCAGGCAACCAAGCTCGCCGTCCGCGATGCACTTCTGCCTTTCACCTCGGAGCTTTTCGCCGACTGCAATGGTCTTCCCGACGCCGTAAAGATCGCAAAAAACGAAAGCGGAGCAATCGTTTCGCACATCAATTCCACTCTTTCCGCCCTCGGTGCCGATTACGGCGCGCGGATCTCTGTCGGCAAAGAGGAATTTCCCGAGCGTAATTACGGCGGGGAAGTCTATCCCGCGGGCGAATACACCGCGCTGATCGTCGAGCTCGGTGAAGGCGAGGGCGATAATTGGTGGTGCGTGCTCTTTCCCTCTCTCTGCCTTTCCGCTGTCCGCGGTGAGGAGGAATCGATCGAAGCAAGTCTGACCCCCGAGCAATACCGCACCATAACCGAATCGGGCGAAAGAGAAGCCCCCGCCCCCGCGCCCAAACACCCCCTCAAATTCCGCTTTTTGGAGCTCATCGAGGAGCTTTTGTCACGATAAGTATTGAAAAACTCTGTTTTCTATGATATAATTATTATATATTTTTTAGAAAACAGAGGAAACCAAAATGGCACACAAAAAACAGATCTCTCCCTCACTGATGTGCGCGGATCTGCTCAATCTCGGCGCGGAGCTGAAGCTCCTTGAGAAGGCGGGCATCGAGTATCTCCACATCGATATTATGGACGGCGTTTACGTCCCCAACTACACCCTCGGCACCGATTTCGTTAAGCGTGTCAAGGCGGCAACCAGCATTCCGCTTGACATTCACATGATGGTCGAGAATCCCGGCTCGAAGCTCGATTGGTTCGAGTTTGGCGAGGGCGACTACGTCTGCTTACATATCGAAGCCGAGCCCCACATCCAACGCGCGCTCGCGGCAATCAAGGCTCGCGGTGCAAAGCCCATGGTTGCTCTCAACCCCGGCACACCCATTTGTGCGATCGAAGAACTCCTCGACGTCATCGACGGCGTGCTCGTTATGACCGTCAACCCCGGTTTTGCAGGTCAGAAGCTCGTTCCTTCCACTCTCGACAAGATCACTCGTATGCGTAAGTACCTTGACGACCACGGTCATCCCGAGATCGAGATCGAGGTCGACGGCAACGTAAGCTTCGAGAACGCGAAGCTTATGAGCGCGGCGGGCGCAGACATCTTCGTTGCAGGCACCTCCTCGATCTACGCCAAGGGCGGGGATATGTTCGCAAACGCAGAAAAGCTCCGCGACGTTATCAATAACGCGTAAAAATGAAGCGGCTGAAATCAGCCGCTTTATTTTTATTCAAGATTCAGCTTTTTGGTCATTATCGACTGTGTCACAAACCAGAAGGCGACCGCCATAGCGGCGTAGATCACTATCGAAACGCCCATGGTCAGGTGCATCGTCAGTATCATGTGGTCGTCAAGCCACATTACGATGCCGTCAAATACGCCACTCATTCCAAGCACCGTGAAGATCATCACGAGAACCGTGGCGATAACCTGGGTCGCAACGTAATAGATGAAGTATGCGCCCACCGCCATAAGGATGCGGTTTTTCTTTGCCGTCTGTCCGACAGTGATGCAGGCGTAGTACAAAAGCATATTTCCCGCAACCGACAGAAGGGCGATCACTATTATATCAAAGATAAAAGCGATGAAATTCACCATTCCGAGTTCTTCGTAAAACTCGGCAAAGCCAACGGAAAGAATCTGTGCAAGATCACTCAAGGGCTCGCCCGAAATCGCGATCATCACCGCAAGGATAACGGTCAAAAGGCAGATCGCCTGGCAACAGATCGCGGTCAAGAGCTTGACGAATATGTGCTGCGCGTTGTTCACGGGCAGGGTGAAGGTCAGATAACCCTCGGCGGAGTACATATTTTTGTAAAACCGCACCACCGCCACGACAACCGAAAGCATCAGAAGTGCAAAGCAAGACACAACGAGCATAAAGGCGGACGAAATGATCGCGATATCTACAAGCGCGCTATCGAAGTTTTCGAAGAGCCTGAACACTCGCGCCATCACGCCAATGACCAGAACTATCGGCAAAAACAGCGCAAAGGTGCGGAAATAGTATATAAATTCGTGTTTGAACAGCTTCTTTACCATTTGAATACCTCCCTGAAGAGTGCGTCAACGCTCATTCCCCGCTCCTCGCGGATCTCGTCGACCGTCTTGTGAAGCACGATCTCGCCGCGGTTGATAAATATCGCCTCGTCAAGCACGGGCTCGATGTCGGCGATGATGTGAGTCGAGATGAGCACCGAGGCTTCGGGATTGTAGTTGTTGATGATGGTGGAAATAACGTAATCTCTCGTTGCCGGGTCAACCGCGGCGATCGGCTCGTCGAGGACGTAAAGCTGCGCGTTTCGGCTCATAACGAGGATAAGGCAGACCTTCTCCTTGTTTCCCTTCGAGAGATTTTTCAGCCTTGTCGTTTTCGATACGCCGAGTCTGTCGAGCATTTCATAAGCAAGCTCGGGGCGGAAATCTTCGTAAAAATCGCAAAAAAGCTCGATTATCTGCTCCGCGGTCATCCAAGAGGGCAAGAAGCTATTGTCGGGAAGGTAGGAAACGATCTTTTTCGTATCCACGCCCGGTGCCTCGCCGCCGACGAGAATGCTTCCCTCGGTCGGTGTGAGCAGACCGTTGATGAGCTTTATGAGTGTGGTCTTTCCCGATCCGTTGGGGCCGAGAATACCGATGATCTTGCCGCGCTCGACGGTCAGATCGACTCTGTTAAGTGCCTGCACGCTTCCGTATCTTTTCGAAAGCCCCGTGCATTTCAGGATCTCGTTCATTGTGTTCCTCCTTGACATTTTTTGATATATTCGATGACCTCTTCGGGGCTGCAGCCGAGCTGTGCCATTTCGGCAAGATATTCCTCTGTCTTTTTGATGCGAAGAGATGCAAGCTCCTCCACAGCCGCGGATGTGTTTTCATTGACGTACCAACCCGAGCATCGAACCGAGTGGATAACCCCGCGGCGCTCAAGCTCCTCGAAGGATTTTTGAACCGTGTTCGGATTGACACCCGCCAAAAGCGCGACCTCTCTCACCGAAAGAAGCTTTTCCCCCGCCGAAAATTCTCCGCTCGCAACCGAGGCACAGATCATCTCGCAGATCTGCGGGCATATTGGGCGGGATTTATCAAGCGTCCAAGTCATTTCATCACTCCTTTTGTATTAGTGTACTATTATTATAATACAGTTTATTCGGTTTGTCAAGGGGTTTAAGAAAAATTTAATAAACGGGGGCTTATTTGACATAGATGCTATTTGAGCTAACCGATAGTTGCGCGGGCTCCTTCCACCACTTCCGTGGTCCCCCTCCCTCCCGGAGGGAGGCTAAAGGGTGCGAGCAACCTTCATTGTTTGTGCAGCGAATCTTGCTCAAATTAATAATTTTGCATACAAAAAAGGAATATTTTATTTGAATCAATTTGCACTCGTAACAGAGTTCTTGCAAACTTTTTCAATAAAATATTCCTTGTTGCTGTTTAAGGTTTAAGTTAAAACAATATTCGCTGAATATCCGAAGGAGTATGCACTAATCAATCAGCCTTCCTCCGGGAGGAAGGGGGACCGCGGAAGCGGTGAAAGGAGAGCGCGCAACTTCATTTTATCACGAATTACATCAAGGGTGGTGCGTTTTCTGTCAGTATAAGATTCAAAATGAGTCATCCTCATTAAGTTTTATTCGCAAAATCCTTCAGCTTGCCGCTGTAGACGTGGTTGGCGTTGGGAAGAGTGAGGAAGAGCATCGGTTCGACGATGTCGGCGAGCTCGCGGGCTTCGCGGATGCCGTTTCGGACGAGCATTTCCTTGACGAATTCGGAGCAATAATAGGAATTCGCCTGCCTGTAATGGATATTCGCGCCTGCAAGGAAGAGCCCGAGGTAATTATAGTGGTATCGCTTTTTGTTCTTTGCCATACCCTCAAGCATCTGCCCGAGGTTGATATACTGCCCCTCTGAAACCGCGATCGAAAGCACCTCGACCTTCGTGCCCGAAAAGCGCTTGAAGGTGCCGTAATTCGGGGACTCGGTGACGAATCCGCCGTGGAAGGGGTTGTAGGGGTTGGTCCTGCCGAAGGAGTACATTGTTGAAAGGTCGGATTCAAGACTGATCGAGGCGTGATTATATTTCGCGCCCGTGATAAATTTGAGTATGCGCGACAAAGCCGTGCCCGTCTGGCTGATAACGATATAAATTGTCTTGGACATTTTCGCGACTCCTTTCGGTAATTTTACATTAATAGTATATCACATAATATCTAACGGACGGTTAAGTAAATTAAAATATATTTGAATTAATATTGGTTTTCACCATATTAAGCTCTGGCTCTCACTAAACAATTATTAATTGCACCGAACCGGACACCTTCACGTATATTATTATACTGCATTTATTTACCAATATCAATAGTTTTTCAAAAATGGTAAATAGATTTTTATCAGCTTGATTCAAAACATAAAATCACGAGAGGTATCTGCGAGTTTTCATTACGAGCTGCAAATATTATTATAAATCAATATAATATTACGCTGTCATCCTGAGCGGAGCGAAGCGGAGTCGAAGGACCTCGGCGTAGCCGGGCTAACTATGAGGTCTGCTATGAATTATATCAATGTGAATTATTTGGGATCATATTGATACCATTCAAATCGGATTCCATAATTGACCCGCTGCGCGAGGTCCTTCGACTCCGCTTCGCTCCGCTCAGGATGACAGCGTAATATAATTGTTGTTAAAAAAGTAATTCTTATCTCGTAATGTATTTTTTCGGATATTGAAAAAATAATGGGGCTGCCTCAATGAAGCAACCCCTGAAATTTTATTTCAGCTCAGAGCTGTTATTGAGAATGAGGGTGCTATACAGGAAGAGCACGTCTGCGTTCTCGAAGTTGACGCCCATCAGAAGGATCTGGGGGATCTGGTAACGGATGTCGATGATGGTGATCTTGGCGTAGTCCTCGACCATAAGGGGAAGAAGGCTTCTGCCGTAGGAATCACGGAAGACGACGAGCTCGCGGTCGGTCTTTGCGTTCGGGTTCTCGATGGTAACCTTCGAAAGCTCGCCCGAGAGGAACATGTCGTATGCGTCCTTGCCGTGTGCCTTTTCCATATCGTAAAGGCTGATCTCCTTGCCGCCGTGCTCCCAGTCGGTGACCTTGACGTTCTCAAGGTTGCCGTTTGTGAGGTAGTAAATGGTCTCGGCATCGAGGGGCTTGGGTGCGCGGCCTGCGTAAACGCCGTAGAAGTCTACGTCGAGTTCTTTCTTCTCGAACTTCGAGTCATAATTGCCGCCCATTGCGTTTACAAGGATCTCCGCGATCTTGACAAGCTGCTCTTGGCGCCAGTGTGTGTCGCTTGCGTAGTAGTCGCCAACCTCAAGGCTGTCCTTGATGTTGATGTACTCCATAAACTCAACGCTTGCGAGCATCTCTGCAATGAAGGCGTCGTAGTCCATCGAAAGGTAGCCGTTAGCCTCGGAAAGGAAGTAGCCCTTGTCGGGGATGATCGCCATATAGGGCTTGATGCCCTTATCCTTGAGGAACTTCTCATAAACGAAGGTCAGCTTTTCAGCTGCGTGAGCGATCGAATCCTTGTCGATCTGCTCCTGCATCTCTGCCGCAACGCCGTCAACGACGTAAACGCCGTCCTTGTCGGACTTATTGAATACGTTGGTGTTGACAAAGGACTTGAGATTACGGAAGAAATCGCGGAAGGGGAAGTTATCGGGGGTGTATTTGTCGTCGAACTGCTTCATAAAGCTGTCGCCGTATTCAAGGCCATCCTTCATAATGCTCTCAAGGTTGAGAGTGGGGAAGGCTGCGGCGGGGCGGCGCTCGCTGTCAAGGAACTCGGGCTTCGGAAGAACGAGGCAAAGCAGAGCAAAACCGAAGACGGCAACACAGAAAACAACGACGTTTACTATATTCTTGATCTTAGTATTCATTTGTCTTTACCTCCTTAGAATCTGAAGTAGAGGAAGGGGTTCGAGGACGAGTCAACGAGGAAAGCGGTTACTACAAAGA
Organism: Eubacteriales bacterium; assembly: GCA_045541375.1. Classification (GTDB taxonomy): domain Bacteria; phylum Bacillota; class Clostridia; order Oscillospirales; family CAG-272; genus CAG-390. The sequence goes on from JAZQJB010000042.1 coordinate 16,717, forward strand.
AGAGAACCACGATCATAATGGGCTCGAGTACGTTTGCGATCTTGCCGAGCTTCTTCGACTCGGAGAACTTGGTTGCGAGGGTCTTTACCACGGGGGTAGCGCCGACGATTGCCATCACGAGAAGAACTGCATAGCTCTTGAGGTGATAGAGGGTCTCAGCAGAGGAGAATGCGATTCCGCCCGCGCCGAACATACCGCCGATGTAGGAGAATGCTTCGGTCAGAGTGGGGATCTGGAACACTACAAAGCTGAGGAGTGCCGCGAGAAGGATATAGAATCTCGAAAGCACAACGCTCTTATTGAGCGCCTTAAGCAGCCAGAACTTCTCGATAAGGAGGAGAACTCCGAAGAACACGCCCCAAAGGATGAAATTCCAGGATGCGCCGTGCCAGAAGCCGGTGAAGAGCCAGACGGCAAAAATGTTGATGATGTGGCGTCCCTTGGACACGCGGTTACCGCCAAGCGGGATGTAGAGGTAGTCGCGGAACCAGGAGCCGAGCGACATATGCCATCTTCTCCAGAACTCGGTTGCGCTCTTCGAAATGAAGGGATAATTGAAGTTCTCGAGGAAGCGGAAGCCGAAGACCTTGCCAAGTCCGATAGCCATATCCGAGTAGCCCGAGAAGTCGAAGTAGATATAAAGGGCAACGGAAATAGCATAGATCCAGTACATAAGCACGGTCTTTTCCTCTGCCGCGTACATGATCTCGCTGAGGTCATACATCGAGTTTGCGATGAGGACCTTCTTTGCAAGACCGATAACGAAGCGGCGTGCGCCCGCGCTGAACATCTCAAAGCTGTGCTCTCTGTGCTCAAGCTGAAGTGCTACGTCGTGGTAACGAACGATGGGGCCCGCGATGAGCTGGGGGAACATTGCAACGTAAGCCGCAAGGTTGATGGGGTTCTTCTGCGCCTTTTCGCCTCTGTATACGTCAACGACGTAGGAGATGATCTGGAAGGTGTAGAAGGAGATTCCGATGGGAAGAACGATCTTCAGAAGCGGGATCTCGGTGCCGAGGACCTTGTTGAAGTTGTCAATGAAGAAGTCCATATACTTGAAGTAGAGCATAAAGGAAATTATGCAGGCTACAGCAAGTCCGACGAACAATTTCGCGATTTTCTTCTCGCGGAACTTCTCGATGAGAAGACCGAAGATATATCCGAGAATGATCGCGATGATCATAAGTCCCGCATACTTTACTCCGCCCCAAGCGTAGAAGAAGAGCGAGAACGCAAGAAGGACTGTGTTCTTGAACTTAAAGGGAACGATATAGTAAAGCAGAATTATCGCGGGAAGGAAGTAAAATAGAAATGATATACTCGAAAAAAGCATTTTTGTGCTCCTTTGGGCGAAAATTTGACTTTTTAAAGGAGATATTGCTCAAAAGAGCAAATATCCCCCGTGGTTTAAGTATAGATTACTGAGCGAAGCTGTGCTCAACCGCTACGGTTGCACCCTCAACGAGAGTGGGAATGCTTGCAGCATAAGGATCAACGATACCGCCGAACTGAACTGCACCCCATACTGCAACGATGCAGTCACCGGGCATCTTAACGATAACGAGCTTCTCGGGAGCGCCGCAGATCCACTGACGAGCAAGGATGTTAGCCTTGATAGCCTCGATCGCTGCGTCAACGTCGGTGCCTGCCTTGAACTGAACTGCGAAAGAATTGAATACGTTGGTGTTCATCATATTGAACATGGAAGCAGCAGACTCGATAGAAGCAACCTGAGCGGTGGGGATACCAAGGTTCTGGTCGTAATCCTCGTCAGCGAGTGCAACGAAAGCTGCGGGGCCTTCCATGCTGGTGGTTTCAAAGTTGTTGATGTTTCCGCCTGCAACGTAAAGCTTGGTCTCATCGGTAGCCTGTGCTGCGTTGTAGCCGTTGTAGATGATGGTGAGAAGCTCGATAGCGGACTTGTAGGGAAGCTCAACTACGGGCTCGGTTGCTTCAACAGTGGTCTCGGGAGCAACAGTGGTCTCGGGAGCCTCGGTGGTCTCTTCACCGTTGCCGGTGCATGCTACAAAGCTCATGGTGAGCATAACAAGTGCAAGTGCGAGTGCGATGATCTTTTTCATTTTTGGTTTTCTCCTTTGTGTGTGAAAATTTTATCTTTTAATTTATTTTTCTATATTAACGTACCAAACGTGGGACTCGCCGTCCTGTGTGAGTACGATATTGTAGCCTCTGTCGGTCTCGATGATGCACTCCTCGGCATCTCCGGGAAGGGTGACGATGAGAGAAACGCTGTCGGAAGCGGCATATTCCGTGCCTTCGTAAAGCGTCTCGCCGTTCTCGTCGAGAACAAGCATAGTGCCCGAGGTAAGTGTCAGCTTCGTTTCCTTCTTGAATTCAAGCTCAAGGGGAAGGTTTACGTCCTCGAGTGCGTGGGTATCAACGTAGTATGCAACCGCGCGGGGCATATATTCCGCAACGGTTCTGGGCGAATCCGCAATGCTTTCGCCGTAGAGAAGAACGTCCTGCCCGCCGATATTGCCTGCGATCAGCACGCCGATCGCCAGGATGAGGCAAGCGGCAACCGCGCCGTAGCGGTAGACGTTACGCATCAGCGTCCGCGCCGTGATCTTCGCACCGCGGGTTCGTCTTTCATCGGCTTCGGCTATCAGGGCGTCGTCGATGTGTGTCATGGCCTGCGCCAAAATTTCATTTTTCATTGATAAGTGCCTTTTCTGTCAGATGTGTATTTCGTGTTCGATGAGGTGGTTTTTCAGCGAAAGTCGCATTCTGTGAAGGATCGATTTGACCTTCGACTCGGACATATCAAAAAAGTCTGCGATATCCGAGATCGACTCGCTGTGGAAGTAGCGGCGCACAAAGACCTTTCGCATTTCCTGCGGTTGGGTGTAAAGGAATTCGCTGATGATCTTGCCAAGCTCCTCGGCGTTGTCCGTAAGAGTCCGGGGATCCTCGATGCATTCGTCGAGCTCCTCAAGCGAGAGAGCGAATTCGCCTCCGCCGCGGCGCTCGGCGTGGTTTGCCTTGTGGCGGTTGATCGAAAAGTTTCTTGTCAGCTTTCCGAGAAATGCCGAAAGGTTTTCGGGTCGGTGAGGTGGTATCGAATTCCAAGCCGCAAGCAAGGTGTCGTTTACACATTCCTCGCTGTCCTCGCGGTTGTGCAAAATATTCATTGCAATATTCATACAGTAGGTATTGTATTTTGCCGAGGTCGCCGCAATGGCTTGCTCGTCACGCGCAAAATACAACTCCACAATTTTTTCGTCTTGCATATTTGCCTCCAATGCCCTACACCTATATACACAACAAAATTTTCGTTTGGTTGCATGGTTTCGGAAATTTTTTTGATTTTTTCGAAAAAAATTATAAAAAACACATTTTCGTCGCATCAACTTCTATTATACCATATTTTTCCGACGGAAATCAATAATAAATTGCTTTTTATATGTTACAAAACAGTGTAGGGAGGTGTAGATTGATTGATAAAAATAAAATGTATCCCAAAAACGAGAGCTTAAAATATGATATTGCTATGAGTACGCTTGTCGTTTATGCAGTACAGACTCCGCCACCCCTCATTCGTCGCTTCGCGCCACCTTCTCCCAAGATCCGGGAGAAGGCGAAAAGTTTGTGCTATCCGCTTGTTTGTACAGCGAATGATATTCATTACAATAATTCAGTTAGTCAAAGAGGAATATTTTTATATAAATAATTTCGCGCTCGTAATAGAATTTTTGCAAACTATTTCAATAAATTATTCCTATTTGACCAACAAACGTTTTTATCCTAAACGGTGTTCGCTGAAACGCAAAGAAGAGCGAACCAAACTAACTGTTCGCCGGAGGCGAACTATGCCTTCTCCCGGATCTTGGGAGAAGGTGGCGCGAAGCGACGAATGAGGGGTGGCGGAGTCTGTACTGCACATCAGACAAACATTTGCATTAAATTATCACCTTATATCTGACGCACTCCCTTACGGTCGAGTAGAAATTGCCGGTTTACTTCAATCATAAAAAACCGCCCGCACTCGGAAGTAAGTGCGGGCGATTGTGGTCAGTCCTCGTAAACGTTTTCGGGCTTTCTTGCAAGGATCTCGAGCGCGGATTTAGAAAAATACTCGAGCGGGTCGGCGTCCTCGCCGGCTACCTTCATTTCGAAATGCAGGTGGGGCTCCTCGGCAAGCTCGAGAACTCCGCCCTCGCCGACGGCGCCGAGAAGAGTGCCCTCGCTGACCTTCGCACCGATCTTGATACCCTCGGCAAGGGTATCGTCAAGTCCTCGGTAGACGCTGACGGCATCGCCGTCGTGCTCGATCCAGATGCACTTGCCCCAAAGAGGATCGTCCGCGATCTGCTTGACCTTGCCCTTCGCGGCGGCATAGACGGGCGCGGCTGCCTCGGTCATGATGTCAATGCCAAGGTGAACGCGCCACTCGCCGAGGGTGTTCGAGAAGACCTGAACGGTGGGGTCGTGCTCCTTGCCGAGAGTTCCCTCCGCGGGGAGCGAAAGGGTGGGAATGCCCGCGGCAACGGGCACGTCGGTCTGCTCGCCCGATGCGGCGGTATCGGCGGGTGCCTGAGTTTCCGCGGGAGGCGCAGTCGTTTCGGGCGCGGGCGCGACGGTATCGGGCGTGCGGAGAGTGGTCTCGGGCGCGCTCGTCTCGGCGGGCTGACCGCGGCGAGCCTTGTTGGCGGCGGAAGTCATTGCCACCGCGGCGGCAAGAACGATGAGAAGAACGGCGACCGTCAGATAAACGGTACGATTGACGCGCTCGGCGCTCTCGTTCCTCTCGACAGGAGATTTTTCACCCGCCTGCTTGATCTTTGCGGGCTTTTGCGGGAATTTGATCTTTTTTGATCTGAATGGATTGAATTTCATTTTTGGCTCCTTTTGATTGGTTACAGTCATATTTTTAACCAAGGGAGGAGGTTTTATTCAGTTTGGCAGGATTTATCGTTTGGGTGTTCTTGATATTGAAGTGGACAGTGGTCAGTGGACAAATAAGAGTGGACAGTGGTCAGTGGACAGTGGACAGAAAGATGCGAATGATAATTTAATTTTGATTTTTGCCTTCCATTGTTCCGGCAGATAATTCAAAAAAGGAATCGGATATTAAGAAGATTACTTCAAAATATCCGATTTCTTTTGTTTATTTCAGTTTTGCAGTAAACAGCGTTTCAGACGTACTGAACAAAATTATTTGCCCGCATCTTTCTGTCCACTGTCCACTAACCACTGTCCACTCATTTCCTCTTCCACGCCTCATAAACCCGCATCGCGCCAAAGTTCGATGCAAGAGTCGCAACCTCATCGGGCACGGCTATAAGATTTTCGGTTCCGGCTTCGGCGAGGAGGATCATAAAGACGGTCTTAAGGGGGTCGCCGCCGCCTACTACGACGGGCTTGCCCTTCGACTCGGGCTTTGCGGCAATTCGTGCGACTGTCTGAATGTCATCGTGCAGAAGCGCGCCGACGAAGAAGTTTGCCGCCTCGTCCTGCGTGTAGCCGCCGAGGAGTTGGAGCATTCTCGCCTTGATGAGCATAGGCGAGAGACCGTATTTATCCGCCATTCGCCAGCCGAGAGTGAGCATTTCGGGCATCACCTCGCGGATGACGGGGTCGGGGAGTGCGCTTTTGAGCATCGTGTGCCCCGAGATCGAGGCAATAAACTCGCCGCAAAGTCCGCTGCGGATCGAGCAGATCTTGTTACCCACGACCTCCATGACCTTATTATGCGATCCGGGAAGGGTGATGATGAAGTCCTCGGGGAGTCCGAGCGCCTCGCTGATTCCGTAGATCTCGCTTTCCTCGCCGCTCATAGACTCGTAAGTCACGATCTTGGTTTCAAGATCGGCGTCATCCGCGGGGAGGGTCTTGACGCCGGGGATGAAGAGGATCGGGATCTTCGTCACGTCCTCCATAACGGTCATCCCCGCCGCTTTTACGCTTTCGGGAATCCACGCGGGGCAAACGGCGTGCGGAATTTTGAAGATTCCAACGTCGCTGGCAAGCGTTCCCGAGGAAAGAACGACCTCGATGTCGCCCTCGGTCAGCGAATTGCGCTCGAGAAGCGTCTTTATCAGCTTCGAGAGCGTTTCCTTGAGAATATCCGTCGAGCCGCGGAAAGCGCCGTCGCGGATTCCGCACTTCTCGCGCTCCTGGTCAATAAGCTTTTTTCCTTCAAACAGGCGGCAACGCATATTTGTTGTGCCGCAATCAACTGTGATGATCATTTTTACCTCTTAATCAATCGAATATGTAAATGCATTTCTGCCCGATTTCAGGGCGAAATCAATCGTGTAGCAAGGCGCGGAGCCGGCAAAGGTGTGCATTTCAATAGCAACCGACTCAACAGCGTCGGCATCGTAGGTCAGAAGAGAATCAAGAATGGCGATCTTGCCGCTTTCGATCTCCTTCGGCTCGCGAATGCAAACGACTCGCTCAACGATCTCCCCGCCGCCGCTGTAATCAAAGCGGTCGGTGACGGATGCGCTCGTTTCGGTGAAGGAGAATCGGCGCTCGATCGAGGAAAGTTCCTCGATCCCGTAGGCGGGAGCTATGTCGAGGACGAATTCATCGCCGTCAACGCGAACATCGCGCGCACAATATTCCTTGCCTGGCTTCTGTCCCTCGCCGCCGATGATGGGCAGGCTGTGTCCGTCGGATCGGGTGTGGAAGAAGGTGTAACGCTTCGAGCCGAAATAATCCTTGCAGTATTTGCCCGTGCCCGGGTCGGCAAGGACCTGGACGCCGTTCTTGGCGAAGATGAAGGAGCCGACGTCGTTATGATTGTGGGGCTCGTTGTTGTGTCCACCCTTCGCCGCAAAGCCGTAGGCGGGCGTTTTCTTGATGTACCACTGCGCGCCCTCGGCAAAGAAAGCGCATCTGTCGTCGGGAAGCGCATCGGTGTCATATTCCTCGCGATACCAAAGTGCGGTGCGGAGATGCAAACAGAAGCGGGCGCAACCGTCGTAGGTATATGACAAACTGCGGTCATAAACTGCAACGTCATCGGGATAGACCGATTTCAGATAGTGCACAAGTCCGATCTGGTAGGCGAGCGAGGTACCCGAATCGGCAAAGCTGATCGAAGTGCGTCCCGAAAGGAACATTTTTTGAATGTATGTCGCAATCGCGCGCACCTTCGGGCGGGTGAAATAGTCGAGCTCACCGCCGGTGAATTTTTTGACCAGATCGGCGTAAACGGTGAAAAATCCGAAGCCGTAATGCCAATATCCGCTGCCCTCAACGCAAAATCCATCGTCGGCAAAGCCGCGAAGATAGCTCTCCATCGTGTCGGAAATGCGATCGCGGAGCTCGTCGAATCGCTCGGGATGCATCAGCATAACCGCACCGCAGACCGATCCCGCGCAAACAGCCGCCCAGTTGTTCGTGCATCTCTCCCACCAAAGCTTGTTGAGCTTGGTGGCATAGGGCTCAATGATGCGGCGGTCGATCTCCGCTTCAATGCGTGAGGCAACAAGCGGATCGAGACGATCCTTGAGCATTGTATAAATTTCCGCCAAAGCAAAGCCCGTTTCGGCGGCAAAAAGGTCGACCATAAGGCTCCCCACGTTATTTGCCTGACCGTAATGCGCCGGCAAGCACCAAGTATACTCGTTGCAAACGGCGAAAAGCACGTCCTGCAGATAATCCAAATACTTTTCCTCTTCGGGATAGATCAGCGAAAGGAAGGTGCAGGCGTTCATCCGCAAGCGGCGGTTGAAGTAAACGGATTCATATTCGCTGCGGCTTCCCGTGTCAAAATAGATCTTGAAAAGACCGTAAGTCAGCTCGGGAATCTCGCGACCCTCGCAGAGATTTTGATAAAGTCGAAGATTGTCCTCACGAAAGCGGGCATAGCAGTCCTTCTCGCGAACCTCCGCCCAAAATTCTTTGTCACAAGCGCGTCCAAGTAAGCTCATAATGCGCCTCCCAAATATATTTTCTTCATTATATAATAATATGGGCAAAAAGTCAAGCACCGCGACAAAAAAAGACTTGACTTTTCCTCCCCCGCGATGTATAATAATAACACATCTGCCCGTGGCACAGCTGGATAGCGCGTCAGACCCCGACTCTGAAGGACGCAGGTTCGAATCCTGTTGGGCAGGCCAAAAAGACACGAAGGGGACAAAGTCCCCTTCGTGTCTTTTTGTTTTGTTCTATTGATGAAGAACCTCTTGCTGTTGCTCCGCAACAGCAATCATTTGCGCGCTACCGCCGCATATCAGTTTAGCACAAATTATGCGCGCAAATATAGGTTCAGAATCCTTTCACCTCAAAATACGCAATCAAAATACGCAATTTTTGCGTATTTTATTTTTTATAAATACGCAAAAATTGCATATTTCTATTGCATATTTATAATAATTATGATATAATATACACGAGGTGATAATATGACGCTACGCGAATTAAGAAAAAATAAAGGCATTACTCAGCAAAAAGCAGCAGAGTTCGTGGGTGTACCTCTGCGGACTTACACCAATTATGAAAATGACCCCCAAAAGCAATCGAGTGTAAAATATAAGTATATAATCGATACACTCCGCACATACGGATATATTAATGAAGAAAACGGTGTGCTCACTTTGGATGAGATCAAGAGTGCTTGCATTTCTGTTTTATCCAAGTATCCCGTAGAATACTGCTATTTGTTCGGATCATACGCAAAAGGGAAAGCCACTCCCTCAAGCGATGTAGATCTATTTGTCAACACCTCTGTAACGGGATTGCACTTTTTCGGCTTGATTGAAGAACTGCGCGAGCAACTGAAAAAGAAGGTAGATCTGCTTGATCAAAGACAGATAGAAGGCAATTTTGAGCTGATGAACGAAATATTAAAGGACGGAATAAAAATTTATGGATAATGTCAAAGGCGACGCATATTATGTTGCAAAAATAATCAAAGACGTTAAGTTTATTATTTCCCATACACAAGACTTGACTCTTGAAATACTCGAAAGTAATGAAATACTATGTGATTCGATCCTTTTCCGTCTGATTCAGATCTCCGAAAACTCGGCAAAACTCACACCCGAGTTCAAATCGAGTCACCAAGATATTTATTGGGCAGCAATCAAAGGTATGAGAAACAAAATTGTGCATGAATATGGCGACGTAAAACTTGACATTGTTTATCAAACCGTCACGCAGGACATACCCGCACTTTGCAAGCTCCTCGAAAGGATTCAATAATATGCCAAAGGGAATCGCCATAGTCGGGCTGAACGGCAGTGGGAAGACGACGCTCGGGCGGGCGCTTGCCGAAAGGCTCGGGTATTATCGGATGGATGTCGAGGATTATTATTTCCCGAAATCGGATGTTCCTTACGCCGTCGCGCGGACACGCGAGGAAGTCGAGCGGTTGATGCTTGCCGACATCAAGGAGCACGGGGATTTCGTCCTCTCGGCGGTCTGCGCGGATTTTGCCGCGATCGAGCCGTTTTATAAGTTAATAGTCTACCTTGAAGCGCCGCAAAATGAGCGAATGGAGCGCATACGGCAGAGAAGCGTTGACAAATTCGGCTCACGTGTGCTGCCCGGCGGCGATATGTATGAGCAAGAGGAGAATTTTTTCGCCTTCGCCGCGAAAAGAACGCCCGATAAGATTGAAAAGTGGATCAAGACTGTCGCTTGCCCCGTGCTGCGGATAGAGTCGACACGTACAATCGATGAAATCGCAGCGGAGATCATGTGCAAACTTGTGGAGGACAACAAATGAATGGAAGAATTACTTGCTTCTCATCGCCGCAATCGCGGAGTTGATTTTTGCGATTATTTTTTCATATAATACTTGGATGGGACGGATGAGCGTATAAGAAAGAAACCGTGCACATTTATGACCTTGACATCCCCGCGTTTCTTGCGAATATTGAGGAAGAGTGCCTTTATCGGATAGATTTGTTTGAGAGGTATTGATATGTTTGCGCCCTTCGGGCGGGGGGTGACAGGAGCGCGTACTTGCCTTCGGCAAGTTGCAACTCTTGCTTGTCGGCTCCCGCCTCCATTTTCCTTCGGAAAACCGCAAGAGCTGCACTTCCCTACATTCGGGAAGGACTGACTCTGTCCAAAATCGAGAAGCAGAGCTTCACGATTTTGAAGCACGGAGGCGAGAGCTGAAGCTCTCGCATTAGTCCGAGGCTCTGCCTCGTGCTCCGCGAACTTTTGAAAAAGTTCGATCAAAACTTTCCGCTTTTTTAATTGAGATGTAAAAATCCGCCCGTGTGGGCGGATTTTTATCTTTGGTTGGCAACTTACTCAAGCGTAATGCTATCGCAATTAAGAAAATCGTGAGCGGAGATGAGGGAGTTGGTAGGGATGATCTTCTGTGCGCCGCATTTTTTGCAGTAGACGCGCATTCCTTCTGCGGTCAGCTCGGCGGCGTAGTCGCCGTCGTAGGGGGAGGTGAGGTCGAAGGAGTCGGTGGGGGCGGTATCCTCGCTTCCCTCGGGGTGGCATTTGCAGTAGATCTTGCCCTCGGCGTCGAGGTCGTGGATGACGAAGGTGACGATCTCCATTATCTGCGGGTCGGGAAGGGCGGCTTCGTCGGCGTCGAGGTCGCGGAAGCTTTCGATGCCGTTTTCCTCAAGCATATCAAGCAGCTCGAGCTCGTTGCGCGCAAGCTCTGCTTTTACGTGGTTCTGCTCGCCCATAAAGCAGATGTTGATGCCCGAATAGGGGCAGGGAAGCATGAAGATGTCCTTGCCGTAAAAGAGGCTCGGATTGACGTTGAACTGGTGGGGCTTGCCGCAGAAGATGCAGGGAACGCTGATGCGTACCGAGCCGTCCGAGGCGAGAGTTATGTCAAGCGCGGCATTGTCGCGCGCGGATCTTTCGTTGTCCTCGCTTTTTTTGACCGAAGCGCAATCGGGGTTGGTGCATTTGAGCCTTACCCTGTCCGCCGACAGCTTGAAAACGTCGACAGCGCTCATAATTCCGCTTCCGCAAGAGGGACAGCGGTAAGCGATCGAGGTCGATTTGGGTTCTAAAATCATTTATATGTGTTCCTCCAATATATTTCTTTATAGTATATGTTTTACTTTTTAGTGCTGACATATACAAAAAAGATATCCGCACTGCACCGCGTGCAGTGCGGATATGATAAGTAATATTACTTAATGGAGTTAACTACGGATTCCTTAGCGGTGTAGTTGTAGGTAGTAGCGTTGGTCTCAACCCACTCGGTGAAGAGGTCATTGAGAACGCCGCTGTGTGCGGTGTTTTCCCAAGCAAGCTTGCCGTCGCCGATGAAGTACATTACGTGGTAACCGTAAGTGGTCTCAACGATGCCGGTCTCACCAACGGTGCGAGCCTCGTCGAAGATCCAGTTTTCGAATTCCTCGACCATATCGCCCTTGGAAACGCCCTCGTAAACAACGTTGGAGTCAGCGGTCTTTTCCTCGCCGAGCTTCTCGAAAGCTTCCTGGGTCTTCTCGCCTGCAAGGTAATCTGCAAGGATCTTGTCAGCCTCAGCCTTTGCCTTAGCCTTCTCCTCGTCGGTGATGGTGGTGCCGGTCTTGTAGTCGTCGAAGCTTACAAGAATGTGAGCAACGTCCTTGGTTGTGGACTCGTCAAGGTGAGAGGTATTTTCCATGAAGTATACGGAGTAGGTAGACTTCTTGTCGCCCTCGGAGGTGATGGTCTTGGTGTCGCCAACCTTGGTGGTCTCGTCGAAGAGCCATGTGTCAAGCTCGGTGATCTTGTCAGCCTCAGCCTCGGGATCGTAGTGGAGGCTGTCTTCCTTAACGATCGCGTCGTAAGCGGTCTCTGCCTCGTCGCAAAGCTCGTCAAAGATCTCGGAGAGAGCGTTGTTATATGCATTGTCAGCGGACTTCTCGAACTTTACGTCATCCTCGGTGAGGGACTTGCGGACGAGAGCAAGGAGAGCGTCCTTGTCAGCTGCGAGAACGTCAGCAGCGGGAGCATCGGTGAGAGCTTCCTTCTCGTAAAGCTCGTCGAACTTCTCGGCGCATACGGTGAGCACGATGTGGTCAGCAGCGGTGGACTTGAACTCGTCAGCGGACTTAACTGCTGCGAGCTTCTCTGCGAGAGCTGCCATAGTTGCCTTTTCTGCCTCGTAAGCCTGGGTCTCCTCAACGGTAGCCTCTGCGCCTGCCTCGATGAGCTCTGCGGTGTAGGTGTAGGTGAGGTAGTCAGCCATGTAGAAGAGGTCAACGTTCTCCTCAACGTACTTGTTGATAGCATCTTCGGTGATCTCTGCCTCAAGCTTAGCCTCAAGAGCCTCGTAAGCTGCGTTCGAGAGGTAGTTGAGCTCGAGAGACTTGCGGATGTCGCTTGCGTTTACGCCGTTGCCGTACATAAGCTTGATGTAGCTTGCGGTGCTGTAGAGGTTGGACGATGCAGCCTCGTCGATGGAAGCCATGTAAGCGTCGATAGCCTCATTGTCCTCAGCCGAAAGCTCGATTCCGTTAGCCTTTGCATATTCGCAAAGAACGAGCATCTGCTTTACCTGATCGAGGGTGCTTTCTGCCATCGAGTCAAAAGACTGACTGAGAACGTCAGCAAGGGTGTAATTAAGTCCGTACTGCTGATAGAGAGCAACCATCTGCTGTGCCTGAGAGTAGATGAGGTAGGACATTACGGTACCGCTTACGCTGAAGTTGTCGGTCTTTGCAGCGGTTCTTGTACGAAGTACGATGCCGGTGTTTACAATTACCGAAAGAAGGATGCATCCTACAAGGAGGAGCGATACCGCGATAGTTGTGATAGTTGTGATGAGTTTTGTGTTCTTAGGAGTAGCTTCAACTGTGGTGTTTACAGTTTCAAAAGCTCTGTCCTGTCTGCTTCTGTTTCCTTTTCCCATGTTATTAACCTTTCCGGCGCGTCTGACCTGACATAGGGCTGCCTGACGCGCAAATTGTTTTTCCGCCTTGGCGGATTTGTTTTTTAGTTCTCTTTTGTCGAGAAATAGACCAAGTTATATTATACTATTTTTTACAACGCTATATATTAATAAACCGTAAATTTGCGTAAAATTTTTGCTTAAAGGTCGGTAATGAAGGGCACGATCATCGGATTTCTGCCGGTTTCGCTTGCAAGCATCCTTGAAAGCTCGCGGCGGACGCGCTCCTTCATAGCCTCGAGGTTTGGCTTCTTCGAGCGGTCGAGCATATCCGCGATGATCTCTGCCGCGCGCATTTTCGCCTCGTAGAGAAGATCCTCGGAGTCGGGAACGTAGACAAAGCCCTTAGTGATGATCTCGGGCGGGTTGATGACGTATCTTGTTGTCAGATCGACAGAGGCAAAGACGATGAGGATTCCGTCCTCTGCAAGGTGGAGTCTGTCGCGAAGCACGGCACCGCCTACGTCGCCGACGCCAAAGCCGTCAACGAGCGTTCTGCCCGCGCTGACGGTATCGGTGAATGCCGCGCGGTGGCGGCTGACCGAAAGTACCTGACCGAGATCTCCGACGAAGACGTTTTCGGGCGGTGTGCCAAGGAAGGTTGCGATATTTCTGTTTGCCGCAAGGTGGCGGAACTCGCCGTGGATGGGCATATAGAATTTCGGCTTGACAAGCTGATAAAGGAGCTTGATCTCCTCCGAGGATGCGTGTCCCGAGGCGTGCAGACCGAGCTGGACTGAGCCCTCAATGACCTTGATGCCGTTGTGGCAGAGCTCGTTGATGATGCGTCCGATCAGCTTTTCGTTGCCGGGGATCGCGCTGGAAGAGAAGATGACGACGTCATTTGCGCCGAGGGTGATGTCGCGGTGGTCGCCGAAAGCCATGCGGTAGAGCGCGGACATGGGCTCGCCCTGGCTGCCCGTCGAGATAACGGTGATGTCGCCGGGGGCATAGCCCTTGGCTTCCGAAATATCAATGATCGCGCCCGCGGGCGGGTTCATATAGCCAAGCTCGATGGCGGCGGACACGACGTTCTGCATACTTCTGCCCGAAAGGGCGATGCGTCTGCCGTGGCGGAGCGAAACGTCGATTATCTGCTGAACGCGGTGAACGTTCGAGGAGAAAGTGGAAATTATGATCCTTTTGCCCTCGTTGGCGGTGAAAATATCCTCAAGCGTGCCGCCGACACTCTTTTCGGAGGGCGTAAAGCCGCCTCTCTCGGAGTTCGTCGACTCGCAGAGCATAAGGGTGACGCCCTTTTTGCCGAGCTCACCGAAGCGCGCAAGGTCGATCATCTCGCCCTCGATGGGGGAAACGTCGATCTTGAAGTCGCCCGTGTGGATGATGTATCCGCAGGGGGTGTTGATCGCAAGAGCGCAGGCATCCGCGATCGAGTGGTTTACGTGGATGAATTCAGCCGAGAAAACGCCGAGCTTGACCGTGTCGCCCGCAGAAACCACGTTGAGCTGGGGCGCGAAGGGCATACGGTGCTCTTTGAGCTTGCCCTTGATGATGCCGATCGTCAGCGCTGTGCCGTATATCGGGATATTGAAATGGCGGAGAAGGTAGGGGATTCCTCCGATGTGGTCCTCGTGACCGTGGGTGAGAAGCACGCCGCGGATCTTTGTGCGGTGTTCTTCAAGATATGCAAAATTGGGGATGACGAGGTCAACGCCGGGCATATCTTCTTCGGGAAAGCCGATTCCGCAGTCGATGATGATGATGTCGTCCTCGAATTCGAGCAGAGTCATATTCTTGCCGATCTCGCCAAGACCGCCGAGGGGAATGACCTTTACGCTCTTTTCGTTCTTGCGGGGAGCGGCATTTTTCTGGCTTTTGGGCTTTCTGACGTGAGTTTTTCTCTCACTCTGAGGCTTTTGTGCCTGCTTTGTATCATTTTTTGCAGCAGGCTTCTTTGCCTGCTTCTTCTTTGTTTCGGGCGCGGTATTTTCGGGTGCGCCGGGGGTCTGATTGTTCTTCTTTTTAGGCATATATTCTCCTTTTTGCAAAACGAACCAAAACCTCACCGAAAATCGTGCGAGGCGGAACGTTTTATTCATTATTATTTATATATACCGCCTTATTTCCTTGGGGCGGTCAACAGCCAAAGTATATTATACTATATTTTGTGTTGTTTGTCAACAATATTATTTCCGCAATAAGTTTTTCAATATGCATTTAAAAGGCAAAATGTAAAAAAATTACTGTAAATTTTTAGAAATATCATCAAAAAATGTTGACAAGGGTCGAAAGATGTGGTATAATTATGGCATAAACCACAATATATAGGAGGATTTTAAAATGAAATCTACCGGAGTAGTACGCCGTATTGACGAGCTTGGCAGAATCGTGCTTCCCATCGAGATCCGCCGCTCGCTTGACATCAACGTAAAAGATCCCGTTGAAATTTTTATCGACAACGAGAAGATCGTTCTTCAGAAATATTCGCCCGCCTGCATTTTCTGCGGAGATGCGGACAATATCGTATTCTTCAACGGCAAGAGAATCTGCCAGAACTGCCTTGACGAAATCAAGAATAAGCTTTAATATACATATAGAAAGGCAAGCGTGGGGTACGTTTGCCTTTTTGACATTTATATTCAAGGAGAAATGACATGAAAAGAATAGTTTGTTTGCTGATCTCGGCAATTATGATACTCTCGCTCTTTGCTATGCCCGCGGGTGCGGCAGAGAAGAGTGGCGCGGTTTTTGAAGTCGATGAGCTTTACCGCACAGCGGAAAGACTTGACGCACAGCCTCACTCCTACGAGGCTTGGGTGAAGGTTGAAAAGGGCGCGCCCGCCTCCGAGCTGGGAGTCATCGCGGGCAACTATAAAAACGGCTCGACCCACAGCTACGGAATGGAAGTCCGCGCAAACGGCAACCCCTTCCTTTGGCTTGGCTATGGCGGTGAAGGCACCAATCAGCGCATCTCGTTCGATAAGGTCGACCTCCGCACCGGCGAATGGACACACGTTGCGATAACGCACGATAGCCAGACCGCATATTGCTACATCAACGGTGAGCTCGTGCAGACCGTTTCTGCACCTCTTCCCGACGTAAATATGTCAAAGACAGGCGCGCTTTGCATCGGAGGTGACCTCCGTTCCGGCAACAAGCGTTATCTCAAGAATTCGGAGCTTTCCTCCGTCGCTCTCTTCTCGGATATGAGAACCGAGGCAGAGATCAAGGCTGACATGGCCAATGTAGCTCTTTCCGATGCCGATATTCTTGCGGCTTATGATTTTTCCGCGCGAGATACAAGCTGCCTTAAAGATCTTTCGTCGAAGGGCAGAGATCTGACCTACAGCGGCAAGCTTCTTGACGTTCCGAAGGTCGAGGACACAGAAAAGGGCGGAATGGCGTTTACTGCAGAGATCTATAAGCTTGAAAAGAAGATCGCAGACCCGATCAACACCTTTGAAGCAACCGTATATTTCCCCAAGAATTACACTCCCAGCGAGCGCGGTGGCGTTATCATCGGTAACTTCGGAAATAATTCCGCTTGCGTCAACTTTGAAATTTATTCGGACGGTTCACCCAGAGTGTACATCACGGATAAAGCGGGAACGGTATATAATTTCGTTTTCAACAATGCTAACGTTTACACAGGCGAATGGACACATATTGCTGTAGTTCGTGAATCTGCAGGCAAGATGAGCTGTTACGTCAACGGTGAGCTTGTTCAGACTCTCAGCAAGGCGTCCCCGAATCCCGTTACCGAAGATTTTCACGTTCTCGGCGGTGACCTGAGAAGTGGAAACGTGCAGTATTTCAAGGGAAGGATCAAGAACGTCGCGCTCTATTCCGATGCGCGCACCGCAGACGAGATCAAGACGGATATGAAAGCTCCCGCGAAGGACGGACTTATCTGTCACTACGAGCTTGACGGTCTGAATGCTCCCGATATCATTGCCGATAATAGCGCAAACGGATTTGCGGCAAAGCTTAAAAAGATGTATTTCACCGAAAAAGCACCTCTTGAGGACTATGCATACTCCTTCGCCGTTGTTGGCGACACGCAGATACTTGCGCTGAACTATCAGGATAAATTCACCGCTCTTTACGATTGGATACTCGGCAACGTTGAGTCCAAAAAGATCAAATTCGTCCTCGGACTCGGTGACATCACCGATGACGACACCAACGCCGAATGGGCGCTTGCAAAGAAGAATATTATCCGAATGAACGGAGTTGTGCCCTATTCGCTCGTCAGAGGAAACCACGACTCGATCAATCAGATGAAGAAATATTTCCCCATCAGCGAGTTTGGCTCCACCGTTACGGGCACCTATGAGTCGAACAGCATCATCAACAGCTACCACAAGTTCGCTGTTGGCGATATTAAGTATCTTGTATTCACACTTGACTACGGCGCTTTCGATGAGGTTCTCGACTGGGCTGCCGGAATCATCGAGGCTCATCCCGATCACAACGTCATCATCACCACTCACGCATATATGTTCCGCGACGGTACCACCCTTGACGCCGGCGACGTTGTTCCTCCCTCGAACAAGGGTCCCAAGTACAATAATGGCGACCATATCTGGGATAAGCTCGTCAAGAAGTATGAAAATATCGTCCTCGTCCTCTCGGGTCACGACCCCTGCGACTACGTTGTTGCGGCTCAGGAAAAGGGCGTCAACGGCAATACAGTCACCCAGATGCTCGTCGACCCGCAGGGCGTTGATAAGGCACAGGGCGGCGTCGGACTCGTCACGATGCTTTATTTCTCTGCTGACGGTAAGACGATGCAGGTCGAAACCTATTCGACCGACAGAAAGGCTTTCTACCTCGAGGAAAATCAGTTCACCCTGACCCTCGACCTCGTTGAACCCAAGACCGAGGAAACCACCGCCGAGGCAACCGAGCCCGAAACCACCGCACCCCCCACAACCGAGCCTGTAACCACAGAAGCTCCCACAGCAACCGAACCTATTCCTGAAAAGAGCGGCTGCGGCGCAAGCCTTTCACTTGCGACCCTTCCGATGATTTTCCTTGCAATTTCTTTCGTTTTCAAGAAGGAGAGGGAAGAGTAAAGATCATTAATTAAGTAAAAGCCACGAACAGGTCTGTTCGTGGCTTTTTGAAATGTAAAGGTTATTTGCTTTGCTTGCTCTCATACATCATCCGAGTCAGTTCTTTTGAAACATCCTCGCAGTCAGCGACGTAATCGAATTTGAAGCTTTCGAGGTGGGTGATGATTGTGATTTCGCCCCAATGATAAGTTATGCCCTTGCCTCGCGCGCAGCGGTAGGAAACGTCGATAATATCCTTCGGGTCGAGTGTCACATCCTTGGGGAGATGAAGCATTCCCTTGTTGTCCACGGTTATGATCTCATACGGAACGCGCAAGTATTTCACAATGTTGTAAGAAAATGCCGCTATGATGACGATTGCAAACAAGATCGCAATCAAATAGTGCGTCTCAAACTCTTTTGTGAAGGCAGCAACAATGATCACCAATCCAAAGAGCAATATGATCCCGTAGAGCAGCAGGAGACCGCTCTTTTTCTTTGCTACTACCATCATATAAATCTGTTGAACCACATAGCGATCTCGGTTCGCATAACGTCGTTGATCTTGTGTCCGACGCCCTCCATCAGGTGGAACTCGATGTAGCTGCCCGATCGGCGTACCGATTCGACGAATTCGGTGACCATAACGGGGTCAACCGTTGTGTCTGCCGTTCCTTGCCAAACCTTGATCGGGCAGGGCGGGATGACGACTCTCTTGCCGTCTGCACCTATGTATGAGCGGGTGAGGTAGGGGTTGAAGCCTACCGTGTTCGGCGCGAACCATTCGTCCTCGGGAAAGCGGTAGATCTGAACGATGCGGTCGTGGGTGCTGTAGCCCGTTTTTTCACTCTTCTTGGTCTTGTCCCAGGTTCCGATGCAGTAATGACCGTCGATCTCAACGCCGTCCATATTGAGGCGGGGATAGATCAGTCCGAGCGCGGTGACGATGCCGGGGAAGGTGTGCGCGAAGTTCATTGCCGTGTGACCGCCCATCGACGCGCCCGCAACGAGAACTCGCTTCGAGAGGTTATAATGCTTGATGGCGTAAAGATACGCCTTGTGAAGCGCAAAAATGTGCTCGGGACAGCCCATTGTAAGTCCATGTGGCTGTGAACCGCAAACGTCGAGGACTGCATAGCCCTGCTTGATGCACTCGCGGCAGTATGCGATGCCGCCCGTCTTGTTATCCGCCTCGCAAACGCGGCTTCCCGCGCCGTGAACGGAGAGAATGAAGGGCGTTTCGTCGCCGTCATCGGTGTAGGATTCGGGCAGGCAGAGCACGCATTCGCACTCGTCCCACTCCTCGCGGTCGAGCACTTCGTTTGCAGTCGAATAGCTGACGTCGCGGAAATTGTTGAATTTTACCTTAAAAAATATGCAATCGTATTCAAGGCCGTCTTCAAGGCTGCTTGCTATCTTCTTTCTGATCTCCATCATTGTTCTCCTCAATTTCAAGATATTCGTCCCTCTCCTCGGGGCTGATCTCTTCGGGTTCGGGCTCGTATTTGGGCTTTTCGTAGAAATAATCAAGCTTATCGCATTCCCAATCGGGAAGATCTTCGTTTTCCGCGCCGTCCTCGGCGTCGCTTGCGGGGATCTCATCGGGCGCGGGATCGTCTTCGTCCTCGGTTTCGAGCTCGTCACCGTTGCCGTCAACAAGCGCGGGCTGACCCTCGCGCTGATATGCCGCAAATGCGCCGATAGCACCAAAGATGGTGAGTGTCAGAAGGATCAGAGTCGCCGTTGAGATATTGTCATACATCATATTGCCGAAAACGTAGATCGGCGGGATGGCTGACAGGATCGCGCCGACAAATGCGCGGCGGCGGAAGACAAGCGAAAGTATCACGATCCCGAAAAGCATTATCGCCAGTCGGAGATAAACGGGAAATTCCTCGGCAAGGTATGTTCCCGCGAAGGCGGCTTCAACGCCGTTGCTCTCGGACTGTCTGATGATCGAGGTGAGAGCCTCGCGCGCTTTTTCCGCGCCGTGCATCTCAAAGGTGCGCCATACCATATCGACAACGTCGGGGATAGCGGCGATCCTGGTGCTCACAATGAGGTTGTTTTCCTTCAATATCGCGATCTTTTCCTCCATCTCTGCAAACCTTTGAAGGATGGGGCAGATGTAAGCGCAAAGACCGATGGCGGCGATATTGCAGATCATTCCTCCAGATGCGGCGCTGTTCAGCCCAAGGAAAGACTTCGTTCCTCTTTCCGAGGTCGCCGCGAAGAAGAGCGCGCCCGACGCGTGAACAAGGCATAGCGTGATGACCGACATCGGGAATTTCGGCAGGGCGTCGAAGCGGAGCATCGTCAGCGCATAAGAAAGCGCGAGTGCCGAGGTGACCATACCGAATGCGGGCAACTTTTCAAGCAAGAATCCCGCGGCGGCTGAAAATGCGAGCAGAAACATGAGGGTCAGATGCTCTTTTATGTTGACGTCGGAATCAAGAAATTGCTTGATCTTGCCGTCAATCTCCTCGTAAGTCCCGTCCTCGAGCAGCTTCGGCTCATCGGGGGTGAACTTCAGATAGAGCGTCAAAATATAAATACAAATGAAAATGCAGAGAAGTATCGCCACGCCGGCGGTTATGTTTTTAACGTTTCTCATATTATTTTCCTTTCTTCGGCGGCTGATTTTGCGGCAGACGGCGGCATTTTCCACCGGGGATGGGCGAGCCCGTTTGCGCGCAGTTCAGTATCGCATCGACCTCGCGAGGGGATTCAACGGTGAAGATATAATGCCTTCTCGTGATAAAGCCGTCGGTGAGATCGCGCGGGCGGTCGAGAATATAGGTCGGGAGCGAATTTACGATCAATGAGCGGTGATCCGATACGCGAAGAACGGGGAACTTGATTCCCATTCTGTCAACAAGCCTTGCCTGTCCGCGCTCACAGACCGCGCAACCGCCGATCTCCTTGCCCACGCATTTTTCGGTCACCATCAGGGGGAGTCTGCCGTAAACGACGGTGGATGTACATCCCGAAATGTCGCGTATCCTCGGCAAAGTCAGCTCGGGGGAGAGAATGACGTCCTCAAATCCAAGCGATTCGAGCACCGCTGCCGTTTCGTTGTTGGTGATATTGAGGCGAAGATCGCCGTGGAGCTTCAAGCCAAACTCACGTGCGAGAGAAATGTGACCGAGATTGCCGACGAGGCAATCCGTCGCGCCGAGCTTTTTTGCTTCCTCAAGCTGACGGCGCACTTTGGGCATTTCCGAATCGAAGATGACGGGCGGGAGGATAACTCCGCGCGCACCGCGTGCTTTGGGGAATTCCTCGAGAGGAAGGTAAGCGATCTCAAAGAATTTTGCCGCTTTCGCCGTATATTGCGCGGCGTTTTGGAAGACCGCTGTATTGACGATTTGTTTTCCGCGTTTGAGAGTTGCCCTTTTCGGCTTGTAATCGGCTGCCCTTGCGATTCTTTCGTAGGCGGGGATGGGTTCGCGGTCGATTTTGTGATCAATGCGCGTCTTCTGCGATGCCGAGCGCGCCTTGTCGCCCTCGGTGCGGATGCCGAGCATATTTTTTCCTATATTATTAACGTAGTAGCCGTCGGTGAAGCCCTGGCGCGAGAAGATCTCGGCAAGGCGGCGCATTTCCTCGGCGTTTGCCCCTCTGCCCTCGTCAAGCAGACGGCGCCAGATCGAGATCACGCCCGCGACATATTCGGGCGGCTTCATTCTGCCCTCGACCTTGAGCGAGGAAACGCCCATTTCGATAAGCTCGGGCAGATGCGGCGCGAGGGAAAGGTCTTTGAGGCTCAAAGGATAGCTCTTGCCGCCCTTCGCGTCGGAGTAGGGCAGACGGCAGGGCTGAGCGCAAAGTCCGCGGTTGCCCGAGCGTCCGCCGACGATGGAGGAAAAGAGGCACTGCCCCGAATGGCAAACGCAAAGCGCGCCGTGAACGAAGGCTTCGATCTCGATTGGCGACTCTCGGCAAACGAGCCCAAGGTTTTCCCTCGAGGTCTCGCGCGCGATGACCATTCTCTCGAACCCGAGCCCCGCAAGCAGTTTTGCTTGCTCGAGGTTGTGTCCTGACATCTGCGTTGATGCGTGGAGCGGGAGATCGGGGAAGGTGCGGCGGAGGATCGAAGCGACGCCAAGGTCGGCAACGATCAGCGCATCCGCGCCCGCAAGGTATGCAGCCTCCGCGGTCTTCAGCATATCGCCGATCTCGCGGTCATAGACGAGTGTGTTGAGCGTCAGATATATCCGCACGCCCGCCTCGTGAGCGCGTGCAATTTCATATTTAAGACTTTCGGGCGTGAAATTCGCCGCGCCGATCCGCGCGTTGAAGCCCGAAGCTCCCATATAAACCGCGTCTGCGCCCGCACGGATTGCGGCAGTCAGCGCCTCGGGTGATCCCGCGGGAGCAAGAAGCTCGGGCAGTTTTATTTTATTTTCCATTATTCCGAACCTCCGCGGATCAAAAATTTCTCAAATCTCTTGACGATAAACCTTTATTGATGTATAATTAATATAATTATACTACAAAAACCAAAAGAAATAAAGAGCTTTTTTCAAAAAAGAGAGAAAAGAGGCAAAAATTATGGGACTTGAGAATAAAAGATTCGCCAAAAACGATTCGGGATTCATCTGCGGTCATTGCGGACGCGAGGTAAAGCCCCTCGGCTCGTCCTCGCGCAACCATTGCCCGTTTTGTTTGTGGTCGATACATATCGATGAAAACCCCGGCGACCGCGCTTGCGAGTGCCTGGGGCTAATGGAGCCCATCCTCGTCGAGCCCGACCCGAAGAAGGGATACATCATCACGCACAAGTGCACCAAATGCGGTGCTGAAAAGCGTTGCCGCGCGGCGCACGAGGCTCGCGTTCAGCCCGATGACATGGATCTTCTCATAAAACTGACGGCAGGAAAGGACAGATACTGATGACTATCAAATTCACCCCCGGCGATTGGAGCGGAGCTCTTGAATGGAGCGCCGTACCGAACGCCGAAAACTACGATATTTACCTCAAATATTCCGATTCTATCCGCGATTTCAAATGCGTTGCCGAGAATATTGCCGAAACGACAGCTACCGTCGGTCTCGATTACGCGCGCAAGGCAGAAATCTACGTTGTTGCGAAGAAGAATGGCAAGACGATTGCCGAAAGCGAACACATAATCGGCAAATCAAACGGTGTCCGTGCGAATGACTGTATGGTGCGCGACGGTAAGCTGCGCTATTTTATGCCCCGGATGACCCACATGCTTGCAAGCCTTTTCACCGCAAACGGCGAGATCTGGGTCTGCGACTCGGGACTTTCGAAGGGCGGTCAGGCACTTGACGACTACCTTATGGACATTCGCCGCAAAGCCGCCGCAGAGCTTGGAATCGACGAGTCAGACGAATCACTGAAGATCGCAATTAACGCCAGTCTCTCTCACTATCACAGCGACCATATTGCGGGAATGTTCAAGATAATGATGAAGAACCCCTTCATTGCGATCGAGAAGATCTACATCTCAACCCCCGAGACCGACCCCGAAATGCGCCATTTTACGGGCAACAACGTCACTTGGCTCAAAGCCATCGACGAATACTTGCCCGGCAAGAGCACGTTTTATTACGAAGTTCCGTGGGGCAAGCACGTCCGCCTCGATCTTGAAAACATCGACGCGGTGCTCGATCTTTACCCCGCATTCGAGGATCATACCACGATCTATCTCAAGGAAGACGGAACGCCCGACTATTCGCGCGGCTTCTGGAACATCGTTGCTCTCCGCGACGAGGCTCACGCAAAGGTTCTCGCGCAAAATTACAACTCGACCTGGATGGTTATCCGTTACGGTGAAAACTCGATCTTCATCCCCGCCGATTATTCGGGCTTCGACGATACCTGCCTCACTCCCACCCTCGACTATTACGGCCGCGAGAATTTTGAAAACATCGACATCCTCACCTATCCGCATCACGGCGTCGCGCGTTTCTCGCCCATGCTGACTGACGTTACGAAGGCGAAATATACTGTCTTTATGGGCGGGCTCGAGGAAATGCTCGGTCAGCCGCGCTCGGTGTTAGCTCTCCGATATTGCGAGGCTGCGGGCTCAAAACTCCTCTGGACCGACAGAGCAGCCTTCACCGCCATTCTCGACGGCAAGAATGTCACCATCGACCGCGATCCCGACGAATGGCCGGATACATCAAAGGTAGAGGTCTCAAAGCAACCCGTGAATTTCAGCGAGCTGAAGCAATATCAAAATTAAGAAAAAAGAGTTGACAAATCAACTCTTATATGCTATAATAATAACGGAGAGCACCGATGACGGTTGCTTCCAATGATTAAGTTAAAGATTTAACCGCCTCAAGTTGCAAGCAGAAGGCGGTTATTTTTTTATGTTGTTAATGTTTCTTCTTCAAATCTATAATTTAGATCCATCACCCTAAAATTCAAACAATATCCCCAAAAATATGCTATAATATTTGTAACGAAACCGCTTTTTCTCCGTCTAACCTACGAAAGCAAAGGAGGTGATGATAGGTATGGATTACGAAAAGCTTTATACCGCCTATTATATGCAGGTGTATTCGTATATTCTCTCGATCGCGCGCAACCGCGAGTTGGCAGAGGAGATCACGCATAACACATTCTATAAAGCAGTTACCGCAAAATCAGGCTTCAAAGCCAAATCCGACGAATTGACGTGGCTTTGTTCGATCGCAAAAAATCTTTACTATGATGAAATGCGGAAGGAAAGGCGCATAGTGGATATCAGCGAAGCCGCAGAACTGCCGTCCGACGAGAACATGGCACAGTCGGTAGCCGATTCGGATATGGCATTCCGCATTCACCTCGTACTGCACCGCCTCGACGAGCCCTACAAAGAAGTGTTCCAGCTTCGAGTTTTCGGCGAGCTTTCATACGCGCAGATCGCCGAGATCTTCGGCAAATCCGAAACCTGGGCGCGCGTTACCTATCATCGTGCCAAGCTTAAAATTCAAGAAAGGATGAAAGAGAAAAATGAGTAAAGAATGCGACGTTGTACGCGACCTGCTCCCCCTTTACGTTGACGGAGCCTGCAGTGAGGCAAGTGCGAATATGATACGGAATCATATAGCCAACTGCACCGAATGTTACGCGATTTTTCAAGAATTGTGTTCGGAAACAAACGAAGCACTACTCAAAAAGGAAAAAGAGGGTATACTTCAAAGGCACGAAAAAAAGGAAAAAAGCAAAAGAATCAAAAAGAACGTCTTGATCGTTGCGGCGGCTTTGAGTATATTTTGCATCGCAATTTATCTTGTCGGTTTTATAAACATAGTCAAGATCTGGTACAGAGAGTCGGATGTATATTCAATAGAGGAACGCAAAGAGGCTACCGAGGCAATCAAAGAACAATTCAATCTCGGTGATCCCACGCGTAACGCCCCCTATGCAATTTCGTCGGAAATTCACTCCATAACCTATACAACCGACGAAATATGCCGTGAAAGCCTCGAATTTTGCAATTCATTTGGAAAGGTTTACGAAGAATGTATGGTTTTCCAAGTCAGAATCGCCTTGGAAAAATGGGGTTGGAATTACACATGCCACGACGAGACCTGGTATCTTATAAAGACAGAAGATGGTGAGTGGAATGTTCTAACCGCAAGGATGGAGCTATTCTTGGACGTTTGGGACATCCCGTTGAATAAATTCAAAAAGCTTCCGGAAAAATAAACCGATTCTGCATACATCACTTAGCGCTAACGAATTATTTCGCGCTAATTCTTAGCACCACGCCCGCTAAGTGCAATGCTGTTGACTTAAAAGTTAACGGCATTGAAGCGATTTTTGGCTTAAGGTAAAAACTCACTGAGATAATTACATTTTTACCAAACTTTTTCATGCTGATATACACTATATAAGCGAGCGTGCAATTTCTCTTTTCTCAACTCAACAATAAGTTGAGTCGCAAATTTGCCCCAAAGTATTGACAAAAGCCGCGCGGAGTGGTAAAATTAGTGCAATAAAAAGAAAGAAAGGAGGAAATGAATATGAAAACACAGACACGAAGTGCTCTTGCCGGAATAGTCTTTTCCTCCGGATATATATGCGCATAGGATAATTGCGCGTACAAAGAGAGCACACGTATTCAAAATGTGTGCTCATTTTTTATGGTCACACGAAAGGAGGCAATATGAGTACAATCGAAAAAGATAAAGAAAACCTCTCCGACGGCGCGGCGGAGGAGGTCAAGACAAAGAAAGAGATCCGCGCCGAAAAGCGCGCGAAGCTGAAAAAGGAAAAGGAAGAAAAGAAGAAAAAACGACTCCCGCTGAGGCGGAATATAGATAATAACATCTTCGCCCTCGCGCAGGTGTGGGGAACTTCGAAGTCGTATTTTATCATCTACTACCTTATGACCTTCCTCAACGCGCCGCTTGAGTTTTTGCTCTACACCTACCTCATCCGACTGATCGTTGACAGCGTCGAGGGTGTGGGATGGTCGATCGACGCGATCTTCGCCTACATCTTCATCGTCGGCGGCGCGGCTATACTGATCTGGATCGTTTCAAATTATTATTGGAACGCCATCTCGGGCATCTACTCCGAGAAGATCAACCACGCTCTGCGGCGCAAGCTCTACAAAAAGGCGACAGAGGTCGATCTTGCTTGCTACGAAACGCCCGAGTTTTACGACAAATACGTCAAGGCGATGGACGAAACGCAGGAGCGCGTCCGCAAGGTCATGCAGACTCTTGATAACCTCATCTGGAACATCATCACTCTTGCGATGACATCGTTCCTCATCTTCACGATCGATCCCTTCCTCATCGTCTTTGCGCTTATCCCGCTCCTTCTCGGATTCGTCCGCAGAAAGGCAAACGTTCTGAATCACGATCAGAATTCCGAGCGCAAGCCGATTAACCGCAAATTCTCCTACGTCCGCCGCACCTTCTACCTCGGCGAATACTCGAAGGAGATGCGAATGGGCTCATTCTTCCCGCGCCAGCTTCAAATGCTCTCGGAGGTTCGCAAGAATTACAACGACCTGACGAAAAAGTACGGGCCGAAACTCGCGATCTGCGATTTTATCAAGAATTTCGGACTTGAAGCTGTCACAGTCCTCGGCGCGACGCTTTATGCCGTATGGCGCACGATCGGCGACGGTCAGGGCGGAATGACGATGGGCGACTGCCTTATCGTCCTCAACTCGATATCGAGCATATCCTACGCCCTTTCGACGATGGTGCAGTACCTCGCCGAGTTCAACGAGCACGCGCTTTACATCGAGGACGTGCGCTACTTCCTCGCTTATGAGCCGACGATCAAAGAGGATCCGGACGCTCCCGAGGCAAAGAAGGGCAACATCGAGTTCAAAAACGTACATTTCAAATATGAGGGCGCGGAAAAGGAATCATTGAAGGGCATCAATTTCCGAATTGCCGACGGCGAGCGCATTGCACTTGTCGGACGCAACGGCAGCGGAAAGACCACCCTTGTCAAGCTCCTTCTCCGACTCTACGACCCCACCGAGGGCGAAGTCACTCTGAACGGCAAGAGCGCGAAGGATTATCGCCTTTCCTCCTGGCGAGCACTCTTCGGAAGTGTCTTTCAGGACTTCAAGCTCTTCTCGCTTTCGGTCAAGGAAAACGTCCTTCACCGTCTCCCCCGCGAGGGTGACGACGAAGCCGTGACCGAGGCACTCAAGGAGAGCGGCGCGTGGAGCAAGATCGAAACGCTCGAGCACGGCATTGAATCGACGATGACCCGCGAATTCGACGATGAGGGCGTCAACCTCTCGATCGGAGAGCAGCAAAAGGTCTCGCTCGCGCGGATCTTTGCCGAAAAAACGCCCGTTGTCGTTCTCGACGAGCCCTCAAGCGCACTCGACCCGATCGCGGAGCACAAGATGTTTGAAAACATGATAAAGGCGACCGAGGGAAGAAGCGTCATCTTCATCTCGCACCGCCTTTCCTCCGCCGTGCTTGCCGACCGCGTCTATATGATGGAGGACGGCGAGATCATCGAGGAGGGCACGCACCACGAGCTGATGGAGAAGAACGGCAAATACGCCGAAATGTTCCACCTTCAGGCTAAAAACTATACGTCGGGAGGTGAGGACAATGGCTAAAAAGCAAAAGGAAAAGCGCCAGTCGCTCGGAAGGATCCTGCGAAACAACGTCGTCCTCTTCGGCAAGGTCTGCAGATACACCCCCGAGCTCGTGCTTCTCAGCTTCCTCATCGAGGGCGTATTCCTCGGAGTAAACAACGCCGTTTACGGTGTTTTTACCCTCAATCTCTTCAACGCACTCGACCGCGGCGACCCGCTTGAGGACATCGTCAAGATCATCGGCTTAATGGCTCTGTGGTATGGAGTTTACTTCATCATCGAGCGCACCTATCACCGCGTGGTCAAGCCGAATCTCCACCACAAGCTCGATTACCATATCCACACCGAGCTGTTTATGAAGACAAAGGAGATCGACGTTGCCTGCTATGATGACCCCGAATTCTACAACGACTTCGTCTGGGCGATGGACGAGGCATCCTCGCGCTCGCTGAAGATCCTTGCCGATCTCAACACACTCGCGGCGCGTGTCATCGCTCTTGTCACCATTCTCGGAACGCTGATCGCGGCGGATATCGATATGGTCGTCATCTACGTTGTCTGCGGAATGGGCGTTGTTGGTTGCGTTGTCAACTATTTCGGCAACAAGATCGGCTATAAGCACGAAAAAGAGAAAAAACCGCTCAACCGCAAGCGCGATTATCTCAACCGCGTCTATCACCTTCCCGACTACGCCAAGGAGATACGCACGGGCAGCGTCAGCGATCTGCTCCTCCGCGAAGCTGATTCGAACAACGAGGACAGAGTAAAGCTTGCAAAGAAATACGGAATCAAGTATTTCCTGATCTACGGCATCTTCTATAACGTCTTTATGGAGGCAGTTCGCCTCGGGATCATCTTCTACCTGCTGCTTCGAATGCTCGACGGCGCGATCCTTGTCGGAGTTTTCGCCGCGAGTGTCGGACTTATCTGGCGAGTCGAGTGGAACATCACCGATTTCGTCGAGCGCGTTGCCAAATTCCCCGAGCACTCGCTCTTCCTCGAGAAGTATTATGGATTCCTCGAATACGAGCCGAAGGTAGTGAGCGGCGAGGTCAAAGTGCCCGCATTTGAGTCGCTTGAACTCAAAAACGTTTCTTTCACCTATGATTTTTCGGACAAACCGAAGTATCAGTGGCACAAATCCGACCACAAGAAGCCGAAAAACGAGAACAGCGGCAGTGCCGATGCCTTGAAGGGAATTGATCTGAAGATCGAAAAGGGCGAAAAGATCGCCATCGTCGGCTACAACGGCGCGGGCAAGACCACGCTCATCAAGCTGCTTATGCGCCTTTACGATCCCACATCGGGCGAGGTGCTCTATAATGGCAAAAGTGCGAAGGAATATGATCTTTCGGCATACCGCAACAAGATCGGATGTGTCTTCCAGGACTACAAGATATTCGCCACCACGGTTGCGGAAAACGTAATGTCGGGCGCGTATGACGAGGAAAAAGATTCAAAAACAGTCGCCGATTCCCTCGAAGCCGCTGGCTTTACCGAGAAGCTGAACACCTTAAAACTCGGCACGAATACGATGCTCACGCGCGAGTTTGACAAAAAGGGCACCAATCTTTCGGGCGGCGAAAGCCAAAAAGTCGCCATCGCCCGCGTATTCGCCCGTCCCTACGAGCTCTGGATAATGGACGAGCCCTCAAGCGCACTCGACCCCGTCGCCGAGTACGAGCTGAATCAGTCTATCCTCAAATACGCCGAGGGCAAGACGGTAATCTTCATCTCCCACCGCCTTTCGACCACCCGTATGGCAGACAGGATCTATATGTTCGATTCCGGCAAGCTCTGCGAGGTCGGCTCCCACGACGAGCTGATGGCGAAAAACGGAAAATACGCCGAGATGTTCAATCTGCAGGCGGAGAAATATGTTTCGCAATAATCAAAAAACGGCTGTGTCCCATTGGGACACAGCCGTTTTTCTGATTCAATTAAATATTCGCCTCGATCAGATCTGCGAGCTTTTTCAGTCTTTCGTGGAGTCTTACCATGTAGTCCGCGTATGAAAGCGAAGCGTAGGAGCGCATAATGCCGTCCTCGATTATGAAGAGCTCGGGGTTCTTTGCAATGGGGAGTGCATCGACCATTGCGGCGATCTCCTCGTCGCTCATATCCTTGATCTTCTTTTCCGAGCCGTATGAGGTCTCGGCACAAATGCGGGTGCGTGCAAACTCGGTCTTTGCAAGTGCACGGGCGTCGCGTTCCCAGTCGATGTTGCCGTCGAAGGGCATCAGGTGCAGGTCGTGCGCGGCGTCGTTATCGTCGATGTGAAGAGCAGCAAGTCTGTCGCCGAATGCGCCGAGAAGATCGAGCTCGTGCGCAAAGGCGTTGCGGTGGCCGCTGTCGTAGGTGAAGCGGACTGCGGGGTGATCCTTGAGCTTTTCCATGGTTGCATAGAGATGCTCGATGAATACCGAGTTTTCAAGGCAGAGAAGAAAGCCGTTTTCAAGCGCGCAGTCAGCCATCTTGGTCAGGCGCGAAATGCCGTATTCGTTGACCTCGCCGGGATCCTTGTGTCCCCAGGTGATGTGTGCAACGCCCTTTTTGATTCCCGCTGCGGCGGCACGCTTGATCTCGCGGCAGTAGCGCGCGCAGACCTTGTCGCCAAGCTCGCCCTCAAACCAGATCTCGGTCGTCTTGCCGCCGGTGAGGTGGATGTTGTCGATGGGGAGGCCGTACTTTTGGCAAAGCTCGACCTGATATTCAAGATTATCATCCGAAAACGCGCTCATTCCGAGTGCGACAAAATCAAATCCTGCATTTTTGACGGCAATGATCTTTTCCTCAATATTTCCGCCGCCGTGAACGTATGTACCTATCTGAATCATTTGATCTTTCCTCCGATTTTTATAAGTGTGTTGGGTTTCATAGTAATTTCGATCGCTGTGCCCGAGAATGCCCCGATCTTGTCGCCGTCGTGATCCTCGTCGATCGCGTAGATCTCGTAATCTCCCGCACGGTCGAGGGTTACGGTGAAGGTCTTGTCGGTCGCTTCGGGGTCGTTGGTGTAATAGGAAATTACAGCCGCGCCCGTCTCCCCGTCGGTTGCCGCGAGGGCGTAGATGTCGTCCTGATCGCATTCAAGCTTCGTCTGTGTGCCGAGCCGATAGAGGGCAGAGAAGAAGTCGAAGGCGTAGTAGCCCTTGAGAGGGAGAATAAAATGACTGTCCCAAAGACCGTTGTATTCCTTGTCGGGGCGCGCGTCATAGTACATCATCATATCGATGTAGGGCGAATTCTGTCCGACTGCCATAAATGCGAAATCGTATGCCGCGCCCTTGAGTCCCTTGATGACGCGAATGCTGTCGATGAACTGCGTGGTCCAGTTTTCTATGTAGTTCCACTCGTTGAGGTGCTTTTCGATGTGACCGTAGCCGAATTCGTCGAGCAGGTCGGCGACCTTCTTTGCGCGGTCAAGCATCTTTTCGGCGTGGATCGTGTAGATGTGCCAGGAGAAGAAGTCGAGCTCGGCTCTCTCGCCCTCGGTCATTTTTTCAAGGAATTGGCGTGCCCAGGGCAGATTGTTTGCAAGCGCGGGGCCGCCGAGCTTGATGTTCGGGAATCTCTTGCGGAGATAGAGGAAGGCGATCTTGAAGAATTCAAAGAATTCCTCCGCCGTGCCGCTCCAGCAACGCTTGTTTTCGGTTTCGTTGACGTCAAGGTCAGCCTCGTTCCAGATCTCCCAATACTTGATGGGGTAGTGGTAGCCGTTTGCCCAGCCCTCGGTGTAGTGCATGATGATGTGCTCGCAGATCTTTGCCCACTTGAGCGGGTCCGCGGGCTTGATCGAGCCGTATTTGCCCGGCAGATGCTCGATCGAGGTTCCAAGGCGATAGTAGATCTCGCAATCTGCATCAAAGCAGGTGGTGATGTATTGGTCGGTGTTGCGGAAATCGTAAGCCGTGGGATCGTCGGGGTCGCGCGAGAAATCGGCGAAGATGCAATGGACGTCCATTACGTGCTGTGCGCCGTAGATCTCGGAAAGGGATGCATCGTGGGTGCGCGCATAGGGAATTTTTAGTGCCTTGAAGGTGTCAAAATTGCTTCGCCACTGCGATTTCATCGGGCGCACGGGGGCGTTGTTGACGGCGTGCATCGGCTTCATTGTGCCGATCTTTTCGGAAAATTTGATGTTGAGGTTCATTTTTTCACCTGTCCAATCTATAATTTACATATTCAAAATGTTCAAATCCGTGGCGGCGGTAAAGCTCGGCGGCGCGAGTGTTTTCGGGTTCGGTCTCAAGGCGGTAGCGGCGTGCGGGAATGCTTTCCTTGACGAATTCGAGAAACTTGGAGCCGAGTCCCCTTCCGCGGTATTCTTTTTTGATGTATATTTCCTCGATCCAAACGACCTTGCCGCCCGCCTCCTGGGAGTGAGTGTAGGCAAGAACGCCGTAGCCGGCGACCTGCCCGTCTTTCTCAAATATGAAAGCATCGCCGTAGGGCGTGCCCGCGAGGAAAAGATCGAAGGAAGAGGTTATATTTTCTTCGGGAATATTCTCAAGCACCGCGGGAGAGGAATAAAAATCCTTCGCCATTGCGGTGTAGATCTGTTTGTCGTTTTTTGTGATTTTTCTGATTGTCATTTTTGATAATTATATGAGTTGTTTCTGAATAACAAGAGTAGAATAATGTCCTCCTCATTCACCAAAGAATGATATCAAGAGGTTCACATATATTCAATTTAGTGTTGTTCTCTTAATCTTAGGTTCACCGTCACATATAATGTTGACCAAATAATTTCCGGTGATTATAATATATTGGAGCGGATTTTGCAAGGTATCCCAGAGACCGAATGATTCTTTTTTGACAATTTCGCAGAATTTGCCGTTTTTTATTTTGTAAACACGGTCACGGCAATGATTCTCTTGAAATCGTTTGAGTTCGTCAAAACTATAATCTCCGCCGTCCAGGTTTTCTTCGTACATATGAAACGCAGTAATGATTCCAAAATATAGACGAATCGTTTCTCTTTCACCCAAAAGCGTTATGATCAAACCGTTTTTATCACCGTTTGTAAGTTCAATATCATAATAATTTTCCGAAAAAATATCGGGAAAAGCAGGAGTCCATATTTCCATAGCGTCGCAAATTCTGTTATGCGTGTTACCCGCAAAAAATTCGGTTATGTTTTCCGCCATACGTCTTACGCATCTGTTGCGCGCTTCATAAGAGCCCCAAGCCATGTGGGGCGTCAGGCAGACGTTCGGGCGGTCGAGGAGGGCGGAGAAGGGATGGTCTTCGCCAAAGGGCTCTTTTGAGTAAACGTCGCAGCCGAGGGCGCCGATCTTGCCCGAAAGGACTCCGTCGGCAACTGCCGTCTCGTCGCAAACTGCACCGCGGGCGGTGTTGACGAGGACTACGCCATCTTTCATTGATTCAATGCGCTCGCGCGAGATCATGCCGCGAGTTCCGTCGTTCAGCGGTACGTGGAGCGAGATGATGTCACATTCGCGGCAGATGCGGTCGATGTCGGCGGCTTCGTATCGCGTTTCGGGCTGACGGCGGCAGAGAAGCACGCGGCAGCCGAGTGCCTGTGCGATCTCGGCAACCTTCGAGCCGATCCCGCCGCCTCCCACGACGCCCCAGGTCATCCCCGCGATCTCGTGATAGATGGGTTCGAGGCGGTTTGCGCTCCCCGATCTTGAATATTCGCCCGAGTGGACGAAGTTTCTGAATTCATCAAGGTGAGTGACGAGCGAGAGTGCCATTGCGACGGAAAGCTGCGCGACGTTGTCAGTCGAATAGCCCGGCACGTTGCATACCGCAATGCCATTTGCGCGGCAAAATTCGATATCAATATTGTCGTATCCCGTCGCGGCAACGCAGATGAGCTTCAGATTTTTCGCGTTTGCAAGGTTTTCTGCATTCAGCCTTACCTTGTTGAGCACGGCAACCTCGGCGTCCGCGAGCCTTTCTGCAACGAGTTCGGGAGGCGTTGCTTTATGCTCCGTGACCTCGCCGAGAGCTTTTATGGGTTCAAGATCAATGTCGGCGCCAAGTGTGCCGGAGTCGAGTATAACTATCTTCATTTATGCCTCCTGGTTCATTCCGCCGAAGGTTACGGTGTTTTTCACCTCAACGGTGAGCGCCTGGCCGCTGACTTTTGCTGTCAGGGTCAAGGTGTATCGGTATTTTTGGATCGCGCCGTTTTCGTAATCAATGCCTACCCGCGCCTCACACTTGAAACCGCTCGCACCAAGTGCCGAAAGCGATGCCTCGAGAGCCGAGTAATCGGGGTTGGCGATCTTTAGCGTTAAATAGTGAGTAAAGTCCTTTTTTAGCAGCTCGATATTCGAGATCTGCGCGTTCGAAAGCCCCGCGGGGTCGTAAAGGCGGGAGATATACGCGCGCGCCTCCGAGTCGGTCATTTCCTGCGTGATTGTGCTGATGTCCTTGCCCTCCATCTTGAAGGTGCCGTTCGAGTAGTTTATCACAGCGTCATAAGAGCCCGAAATGCTGTTCGGGTTGACCTGAGCATCGATCTTGAAGGAATATTTTCCGTTTTCATTTGCCCAATTGACTGTGTCGATCTCGCGGTTGTACTGCGTTGTGCCCGCAACTTCAACCCTTTGTTCGCTGTCGGTCGTGAAGGAGCCCGAATCTGCGGTGAACATCTCGCCGAGAAGCATTCTGATCTTCTGAAGCTCTGCAAGTCCCTCGACCTCGGTGTAGGTGGAAAGATCGACCGCGGGAGCTTTTGCGGTGCCGATGTTGTCAAATTCGATCTCTGTCTTCGCCTCGGGCTCGGGGTAGCTGCCCGAAGTTTTCTCAAAAACTATCTCATATTCCCATTCTGTGGGAAGAAATTCCGCATCGGCATCGACCGTGAAGATGATATCTTTGACCTTCCAGCCGTCGAGAATGAGAACTGTCGGGTCGAAGGCGTAGTCGACCAGCGCAAGGACGTTTTCTTCGGAGTAGCCCGAGTAGGAAGCCGACCAGGTGCCGTCCTCATTTTTGACGCAATCCTTGACCGTCGCGCTCTTATGGAGAGCCTCAAGCTCTTCGTCGCTGTAACCGACGAGAAACTCCTTGTGAGCCTTGAAATCCGCGGCGGAAATTGAGGACACGAGAGCGCTCTTTGAGCCGTCGCGATCGGTTTTTTCGTAAAGCTTTCCGTCTTGGTAGCCGGTCACGGAGCTTGTTTTCTGCTTGACCTCGCCCGCGGTGATCTCGGATTTCAGCTCCGCGTGATAGGCGGGGGAGTCGGATTTATAATTGACGTAGATCGTTTCGCTTTCGATCTCCGCATCGAGCGCGAGCCCATAAAGCGAGCCCTCGATCTTCATATCCATTCCGACGCTGTAAGCATCGGCGGGGTCTGCGTTTACTAAATCAAAGAAGGCATCGGCACGCTCCGCGCCCTCGAGCTTCATAAGGTCAAATTTGTCCGAGCAGGATGCAAGCGGGCAGAGAAGGGCAATGCAAATGATGATGGCAAATATTCTTTTTTTCATTTTGTTCTGTCCTTTCTTATTCAAAAATTCTTGTGTTGGTTTGTACTATCCTTACCTTATAATTATAGTATTCCGCATTTATCGTGAGATAATAGCGGTATTCGGATAATTCTCCGTCTTTCAGGATCAGCTCGATCCT
The DNA here is from genome assembly GCA_045541375.1 of Eubacteriales bacterium. Classification (GTDB taxonomy): domain Bacteria; phylum Bacillota; class Clostridia; order Oscillospirales; family CAG-272; genus CAG-390. The sequence goes on from JAZQJB010000042.1 coordinate 52,236, forward strand.
CGCCGATGTATTGATCGAATCAAGCGGATATCCGCCGATCAGATAGTAATATTTGTCTATTGAGGGACTTTCAATGTAAAGGGTATATTTGTTCGGGTCTTTATCGTCGGTGATAAAGCTTGAGATCGGTGCGCCCGCAAGATTACCCGTGTCGATAATCGAGAGCAAAAAAATGTGTGCCTCATACTCGTTCATTTCTGTCTTATCGAGAAATGTTTTGCTCTCATCAATTTCTGAGCAAAGTAAGCCGTCGAGGTACCAATAATGATAGGTGACTTCGGGTGAGTTGGAATTTACGACGGTATAATCAAAAGAGGTTCCGTTTTCAGTTTCCGAAAAAACAAGTCGGTAGTCGGCTTTGAATACGGATGCGCCCATTCCGCTTTGAGTTACTGTGAGAACGTCGTTCATCGACAGTGAATATGAGTCGGATGCGAGCTTTTCGTTTATCTTATTCTGTAATTCACCAAGGAAGCGAAGGTCGGAAACTTCTTTGGATTTATAGAAATTGATCTTCGGCAGATCGTTTTTGTCGGCTTCGAGCAGCTTGACGGTGGTGACAGCAGATGCGTTTTTATCAAAAAGGAGGGTGAACTGCATTTCTTTCAGCTCGAGCTTTTTGGTAGCTTCGATTACAACTATCAGCCCATTGATTGATGTGTTCTGAAATCTGAAAACAGCGGGATCAAAATACGCCGAGGCGAGAAGGCTCAGCTCCTCGTCGGGAAAATCGGAGAATCCGACAAGCCACGAGCCATCCCTGTTTGCGTTGCAGGTTTGAGTCGCGGCACTTTTGAGCGCAGCGGTTATTTTTTCGTCAATAGCGGAGTTTTTGGTCAGATACGCGAAGTAATCCTCAGCCGTGATGTTTGAATACATCGAGGAAGTTGCCGAGTTTTGAACGTACATCTTGCCGTCGCGGAATCCCGAGCGGACGCGGACAGTCGTTGTGTAGGGCTCGGAATCAATGTAAGCGGTAGTTTCGGCGATGGTTTCAAGATGCACCGTCGGCGTTTCGGTGTTGAGATCGAAATAGTAGGAATCGTAAGTGATATTCACCTCTGCCTGCAAGCTTTCAATGGTGCCCGAAAGCTTTGTTTCGCGGCGCAAGAGGTAGGAGGAGCGGCTTACCTTGTTGACAGCGTCAAAGACCGCCGCCGCGCGGTCGCCCTCGTCAAGCTTCATTATCGCGCCGCGGTAAAAGCACGAGGTAAGAGAGGAGAGGATCAGAAATAAAACAAGGCAAAGAACAGTCAAGCGTTTTTTCACGGTCGCACTCCTTTCACTTATTCAATATAATTATACCATACTTATATTGTCAAGTCAATCAAAACAAAAGAAAAACCCGCGCTTTTGCGCGGGTTTTTCTGTGCTCAGTTTGATTATTCAACGATGAGGTACATTACAAGAACGATGATAGCGAAAGCTCCTGCAATGATGGGTGTAATCTTGTTGAGAAGCTTATCAAGGCGCGAGCTTCTGTCCTTGCCGAGGAAGGACTCGCCTGCTCCGGCAATAACGCCCATTCCCTTTTCGGTGGTGGACTGAAGAAGAACAGCCACTACAAGGAAAACAGCGAACACGATGAGAATGATACCAAAGGTGATCTCAAGACCTGTCATTGATGCAAACCTCCTTACAGAATTATATTTGCGTCTCGGTAAAAACCAAAAAATGGCGGAGAGAAAGGGATTCGAACCCTTGTGGGCGTGAGCCCAAACGGTTTTCAAGACCGCCTCGTTATGACCACTTCGATATCTCTCCGTGCGGGAGGATCCGATACGCAAAAATGCATATTATATAATATCATACATTTTGGTATTTGTCAAGACTTATTTGTTAATTTATTTCGTTATAGTGGAAAAATGGGGTATTTTTTGGTTGACAAAGAATGAAGACTATGTTATAATATGTAGGCAACTCTGCCGGACGGCCGCGCGGTATTGTGCCGAAAGGTATTACCGTGAGGAAAGTCCGGGCTTCGCAGGGCAGGATAGCTGATAACGTCAGCCGCAGGTGACTGCCGGGAAAGTGCAACAGAAATAAACCGCCCGCGCAAGCGGGTAAGGATGGAAAGGCGAGGTAAGAGCTCACCAGTTCCTATGGTAACATAGGTCCGCTGTAAACCCTATCCGAAGCAACACCGTATGGGAGTCGTTTGCCCGACACATACTCCCGGGTGGCACGGGGAAACCCCGGAGCTGTATGGCGACATACAGCAAAGACAGATGGTCGTCCACGACAGAACCCGGCTTACAGGCAGAGTTGCATATATTGAATAATAAGGAGAAAGATTTATGAAAAGATTTTTCAGCCTGTTTTTGTGTTTCGCCCTTCTTTGTTCGACAGGGGCGTTTGTTGTTTCCTGCGAAAAGGGCGGGGAAGAAACAACGGAATTAATTACCGAAGCCGAAATTACCGAGGCAGAGGCGCAACCATCGGCGCAGATCGCCCTCTCTGAGCTTGGAAACTTTGTGATTATCAGAAATGATGATGACTATTTGTTCCAATCTTCCGCAAAAAGACTTAAAACGGTGCTCAAATCGGATCTTTCGCTTGATCTTGACGTTAAGTCTGATTTCGTCACCGATGCCATTCCGGGATATGCGGAATCCGAGTTTGAGATACTCGTCGGAGCTTGCGACCGCGAGGAGAGCCAAGAATTTGTTTCAGAACTTATGTATAACGATTACGGCTACGGTATGGTTGGCGGTAAGCTTGTTATCGCCGGCGCGACTGCGGCGGGAACCCTCAGGGCGATGGAGCATTTTATTGAAAACGTAACCCAAAAGCATGAAGGAGAAGTCTTTTTCGACAACGCTGCTCAAAGCTTTATATTCCGTGACGAATATACCGAAGTCAGCATTGGCGGTACTCCGATATCCGAATATTCAATAGTCTGTCCTCGCGCAAAAAAGAACTCGGAGGATAATATTGCCAAGCTTCTGCGCACCGTTATCGCCGAAATGAGCGGGTACACCCTTGAAATCAAGAGCGATGCATCTGATCCCACGGGAAAAGAGATCAGAATCGGTATTACCTCGCGCGATACTGCGCCCGCAATCTCTGCGGATCAATTCTTCGTCGGTAACAGCACGAACGGTATTCTGCTCGCCGCAAACGATTCCGCAGGACTTCTTCACGCATTTAACCTTTTTGTTTCCTTGTTGAAAGATACTCCCAATCTGACTCTTAAGGATACTGTCGCTTCTCCCGAAACGGGTGAAGAAACGGTTATCCTTGATTACAACGTGTGGATGCATACGGCGGGTCAGGAGAGCAGGGTGAGGGCTGTATTGCAGACGATAGAGGAGATATCTCCCGATATAATGGGCTTGCAGGAATGCACACACGAGTGGATGGCGTTCCTTACCGATAAGTTTTCCGCTGAATACGGTATTATCGGAGAGGGCAGAGACGGCACTCACACTTCGGAAGATCAGTTCAATCCGATCCTTTACCGCAAAGATAAATATACTTTGATAGACAGCGGCACTCGCTGGCTTTCGGAGACTCCCGAGATCAAATACACAAAGGTTCCCGATTCGAGCTACGAGCGCATATTTACATTTGCCGTACTTGAGGAAAAAGCAACGGGCGTTCGGTTTGTCTTCATCAGTACCCACTTTGACCATATGGGAGGTCAAACCGATCAGGCAGCCTGTATGGCGGCGTATATAGAGCAGTTCCGCGATCTTCCTATGTTTATGTGCGGTGACTATAACGGCTCAGGCGTGGAAAAGATAATGGACGGGCACGGCTATGTCAGCACCGAGAGGGTAGCGGCGGAAAGGGTCAATGCCGGCAATACTTATTCCGGCGGAAGCAAGATCGATTTCATCTTTACCAACGGCAAGGGCGTTACCGTGACGCACTATGAAGTCAAGAACGACAACGAGTCCTCCGACCACTATCCCATAGTTGTGAAATATAAATTTGCAAAATAATGTAATTGCTTAACCAAAAACGACCGACTGACTTAAAACAGTCGGTCGTTTTTTGTAAATAATACGATATTTGAAATAAAAATGTAAAACAGGGTTGACATTTGAACCGCTTTGTAGTATAATATCAACGCTTCCTATTTATGGTATATATAAATAGGAAGAAAACATACTCATTTTGACGGGATGAGTATTTTTACTCAGTATTTAGGTTGACAAACCCGTCGAAATATAGTATAATATATAGGTTAGAAAAAACAAGCGATAATCGCGGAAAGCAGGTAAAAATGAACATCTTTCTCGCCATCCTGGCACTCGTCGGCGGTTTCGTGCTCCTTATCAAGGGCGCAGATTGGTTCGTTGAGGGATCATCGAGCGTAGCAAAGCTTCTCAAGGTTCCCACCATCATCATCGGTCTGACAGTTGTAGCTCTCGGCACCAGCCTCCCCGAGGCGTCGGTCTCGATCAGCTCGGCTCTTAAGGGCGCAAACTCGCTCGCGGTCAGCAACGTTGTCGGATCGAATATCTTCAACACTCTCGTCGTTCTCGGCGCGAGCGCACTTATGGTTCCCGTAAACGTACAACCGAACTCGGTAAAGAAGGAGATACCCTTCTCGATCCTTTGCACCTTCGCACTTCTCGGCTCGCTCATTCTCGGCGCAGATACTGCGGTTGCAGCAGAAGGCGGAGCAGAGATCACTACATACACTCTCACCCGCATCGGCGGTCTTGTTCTCGTCGCGTTCTTTGCTTTCTATATGTATTGGCAGATCAGCTCCGCTCTCAAGGCTCGCAAGGCAGGCGAGCTTGAGGAGGAAGAGGAAGTCAAGACTATGAAGCCTCTGATCTCCCTCATCGCCATCGTCGGCGGTGTTGCCTGCATCATCCTTGGCGGTAACTTTGTCGTTGACGGTGCGTCGGCTATCGCGGCAAAGTTCGGTATGAGCGAAACTCTGATCGGTATGACCATAGTTGCCATCGGAACGTCCCTCCCCGAGCTTGTAACCTCGATGGTTGCGGCAAAGAAGGGCGAGAGCGATCTCGCACTCGGTAACGCTATCGGCTCTAACATCTTCAACATCGTATTCATCCTCGGCTTCAGCGCAGTCATCTCCCCGATGACCGTCAATATTCTTGCAGTTATTGACACCGTTGCAGTCATCGCTATCAGCGCGCTCGTTCTCGCATTCTCCGCAACCGGCAAGAAGATCTCGCGCACCGAGGGCGGAATTATGGTCGTTGCATATATCGCATACTTTGTTTATATGTTCTTGAGGTAAAAAATGGCATTTCAGCAGGTAAATTTAACCGATTGCAATATGACCGCAGTAGATGCGGTCGAGGATCGCGCTCCGAGCATTCTTCCGGCTGATAAAAAGTGGAAGCTCGTCTGGAACGATGAATTTGACGGCACCGCGCTTGACGAGAGTAAGTGGAATTACCGCCTCAATTTTTGGGGCTACCGCTCCCCCGCCTTCACGACAGAGGGCGTTGAGGTCAGTGACGGAACGCTCAAGATCAATCTTATCCGCAAGGGCGACGATTTCTGCTCCGCGCATCTGCAGACGGGCGGACTCACCTTTGACAATCCCCGCGACGAGACCTCGCACAATTTCTGGTCCTTTGGTAAAAAAGATCCCGCGAAGTTTATGCATAAGTACGGCTATTACGAGATCAGATGCCGCCTTCCCAAGTGCGACGGTTGGCATTCTGCCTTTTGGCTTCAGGCTCCCGGTATCGGCTCACATCCCGACCCCGAGGTTGCGGGCGTTGAGTGCGATATTATGGAGAACTACCGTCAGTACAAGTACGGCACCATGATCTGCGGCAACGGCTGGGGCGGCTACGGCGCGGAAAGCGAATGGGCGGGTCATTTCGAATTTCCTCTCGAGGAGACCGAGGACGGCTGGCACCGCTACGCGGTCGATTGGACGCCCGAGGGTTATACCTTCTATGCCGACGGCAAGCTCGTTGGCAGACAGATGGCTCCCGAGTGCCCCGTTTCGCGCGTTGAGCAGTTCATCCTCGTTTCGACCGAATGCCACGGCTACAACCGCGTGTTCAAAAAGAGCGGTGAAGCCGGCGAGGCGACCGACAAGGGCTGCTGCGCAGGCGATCCCGTCCCCGAGCTCTTCGACGCGATCCTCCCCGACTTCTTCGAGGTCGATTACGTAAGAGTTTTTGATGCAATATAAAAATGTCTCGGATATCCGATCAAAATCGGATATCCGAGATACTTTTTATTTGTAAACCCTTCTTCCGATCTCGTCGAGATAGGCGATAAGATCGTGCGGGTCGTTGGCGGTGATGTTGGTGAACTCGAACTTCATGCAGCGCTCGGCAGCCTCGCGGGTGTCGGCGTGATAGCCCCAGGCTTCGATGCCCTTTTCGTCAAGCATCTTGACAAGAGCCTCGATGTCCTCGTCGGACATACTCATTGGCACGCCCATACCGTACATACGGTCGAGCACGCGGGGGTCGTATCTCTTCATCTTGACGGGAGGCTGACCCTGCGTTTTAACGTGCGGATAGTGATCCTGAACGTAGAGAAGTGTCTGCGCGTCGAAGCTTGCAATTACCGAGCGTTCAAGCAGACCGTATTTTTCGAGCAGCTCGATGGCAACGTCAGCCACGCGGGGACGCTGCTCCTTGATCTCAACGTTGAGAACCATGTGCGCGGGAGCTTCGTCCCGAATGCATTCAAGCGCTTCCTCAAAGGTGGGCACGCGCTTGCCGGGGAATCCGAATTTAACGCCCGCGTCGAGAGCCTTTATTTCCTCAAGAGTCTTGAACCATACCGCGCCCCTGCCGTCGGTGGTGCGATCGACCATTTCGTCGTGCATAACGATCATAACGTCGTCGCGCGTGAGCTGAATATCAAATTCAAGCACGTCAACGCCGAGCTTGAACGCCTCGCGGAAGGATATAAGAGTGTTCTCGGGCATATAAGCCTTGCAGCCTCTGTGACCCGTTACACCGAGTTTTTCTTTGTTCTGATCCCACATAGTGAAGTCCTCCTATAGCATAAGTACTGTTGAATTTTTTATTTTATTTCCTGCTCAAGAGCATTAAATTCCGGTGTATCAAAAAACTCTGCAAGCGTGATACCGAAACCGTCACAGATCATCTTAATCGTTACGATTCCGGGATTCAGACTTTTGCCGTAAAGAATATTTTTGAGCGAAGAAGGCGGAATTGCCGAAAGCGTAGCAAGGTTGTTGATCGTCATTCTTTTTTCATTACACAAATACAAAATTCGGTTTTTAACCGTTGTGTAAGTGTTCATTGGCAGCCTCCAAGAATTATTTGTATTAATTATAGCCTATTTCTCTTGACAAAGTAGGCTATATATGATACAATATAGTCTGTAAATAGCTCCTTTGCTGCGACACAAAAACTGCCGACTCGATTTTGAGTCGGCAGTTAACTTTATGATATTAGATCGTGCTTGATCCCCGAATTGATGAATCCCACTTGCTTGAAGTCACGCGGATTATGGCGGACTATGTAGTCGATGTAGGAATCTATCAGTTCGGCGGTGAGGATGTAGCCTTCGGGGGTGAGGTGGCCGTGGAGGTAGAAGCGCTCGCGGAATTCGGCGCCGTAGTAGGGACCGTATTTGTAAAGGTCGATGACGTAGGAATTGTCGAAGACTTCGGTCAGCTTATAAAGCAGATCGATCATCTGCGCGGTGACTTCCTCGCGTTCGGGTTTGTTGGAGCGCGGGAAGGTGACGAAGAAGAATTTCGCCTCGGGGCTGATCTCCTTGTAACGGCTGATGATAGCGCCGTAGTAGCCCGCGAAGGTTTCGGTGTTGTTGTTATGCCAATCCGAAACGTCGATATCCTCGATCGTGCCGACGGGCATATGCTTGTTGTAGATGTCGTTGACACCGAGGGCAATTACATACGCCTGAGCTGCCAGCTCGGGGTTCCAGAAGCCGCGGGACTCGGCAAAGGACTCGATATACTGCTTGCCCGTCATGCCGCCCTTGGAGAAATTATAAGCCTTGAGGCCATTCTTGCGCGCGATATACTGACCCCACGAGTATTCGTAGAGGTCGTGGTAATGTGCCTTGCCCGCCTCGTCGCGGGTCTCGAACTCGCCCGAGGAAAGGCTGTCGCCGATGAAGGCGATCGTTCTGAAAACGCTTGTGCGGCTGTAGCCGCAGACGAGTCTGTCAAGCGGCTGTTCGTTTTCGGGGTAGAGGTATTTGTTCCAATCCATTTTATTTCTCCTTACTGCGGATTGATCAGACCGCTCAGCATCCATTTTTCGTTTTTGAGTTCAAGGATGACGATACAGCAGTTTGAGCATACGAAATTGGTTGTATTAATATTTGTGGAAAAAACTATCGAGAGCGCCATACGAAGCAATCCCGCGTGAGTGAATGCGGCAACGGTGTCGCAGTCGAGTGTTTTGACTTTCTCGAGAAATTCTGCGGCGCGGGCTCGGAATTCATCGTTGCTCTCGCCGCCGAATGCGGTGTAGCCGTTGACGATCAGCTTTCTTTCCTCGGAATCGGCGGGCAGAAAAGGCTTGTGAGCGAGAGATCCGAGGTGTATCTCGCGCAAGAGCGGCGTGGTTTCGTAAACGCAACCCGGGATGGCAGTTTCTGCGGTCTTCATCGCACGGATGAGGTCACTTGAATAGATCTTGTCGAATTTGATCCCTTCAAGTGTCGGGCGGATGCCTTCGGCATCTTCAATGCCCTTCGGAGTGAGATCAACCTGCGCCCAGCCGGTGTAATGACCCGAAAGGTTGGTCTCGCTTTGACCGTGTCTTATGAGATAAAGCTTCATTTTTTCTTGTATCCTTTGTAAAGATGAACGATGTTGAGGTCCTCTTCCATATCAAGACCGTGCGAGCCGTTGTCGCCGTCGATCTCGTGGCAGCCGTGGTCCATAGCAAAGCCGACAAGGACGTTGCGGTGGCTCAGGTGACGCTCGACAAGCTCGCAGAATTCGCCGAAAGCGTGGTCATTGGAGCGAAGCTCACAAAGCGCCTCGAGTCCCTCGGGACCCTTTTTGTGCATCACGGAGTCGTAATTGCCGTTGTAGATGACGATAAGATCGTATTCATCCTTCATGATCAGCTCGGCAGCCTTCGCGTTGACGGCGTCAACACCGCCCTGCGGGAAGAGGTAGTAATCCATCTCGCGCTCAAGGAAAATGTTGCTCAGGCTCGCCTTGCCGTAAGAAACTATCGCGCATTTCTTGCCCGCGCGAATGGCGGCGTCGAAGATTGAATCGATCTTGATGACGGGCTTTTCGTATTTGCGAATACCGTGAACGGCGGGCTGTGCGCCGGTATACATCGTGCCGAAGCAAACGGGAGTGACCGAGGGCATAACAGAGCAGAGCGGGATCTCGATCTCCGCGCGAGCCTGCGCGCCCTTGGTGAGCTGCGGATACTTGCGATAGATCCATTCCGCGATCGCATCGGGGTTATACATTATGACGCGGTCGGCTTTCTCGCCGCCGAAAACTGTGTCTATGTAAGCTGTAAGGTCAGCATTGGCGGGAGCCGCTTCGCTCGGAGCCTCGATGCCAAGCGCATAAGCAAGCGCACCGCAGATTGTGTCAAGAGAGTTGGGATTATACATAATTAAACCTCCACGTCAATATATGCAGGCGAATGATCGGAAATCGGATAGTAATAGTCGGGTGAATAACGCTCGAAGCGCTTGACGGCGCCTTCTTTCTCGCCAATGACGAGGATGTGGTCGATGGCGGTCTTGAAGGGACGGTCGGAGTAGACGGTCCTGAATCCGTCGGGGAAGCAGTAGTGATATCCGACAGCTTCCTCGGCAAAGTCGGTGGCTATGTCGTGCGCGTGGCGGAAGCCCTTGGCAAACGCCGACTGCACCGCCTTCGATTCATAGCCCGTGTTGAGGTCGCCGACGAGGAATGCGGGGCAGTCATATTTCTCACGGAAACGCTCGAGAGCGCGGGTCAGAAGATCGATCTGATACTCGCGAGCCTCGTCCGAGTGGGGCAGACAGTTGGAAGGATAGGGCTCTGCCATTCCTTCGCTCGGAGAACGCTTCCACCAAAGGTGAGTGGTGGCAAAAATGAAGAGCTTACCGCTCTCCTTGACGCGGAAAACACCGATATTGTAAGCCTTCGAGCGCGCGTCGTTGAACTTGCCTTCGAAGCCTTCTATGTAGTCGGGATATGTGAAAAATTCCGAATCGACGAGCTCAAGCTTGTCGGCGCGGTAGAGAATGGGCGTGAAACGACCCCAGATGAGGGTGTAATCAACGGGTTCTTCTGCCATTCCTTCCTTGAGAAGATCAGCCATAAGCGCGCTTGATTCCTGACAGCCGATGACGTCGGGCTGGGTCTCGCGCCAGACGCGAAGAAGCGAGGGCGCACGCACCGCCGCAGAGCAGTCGAATCCCTTTTCCTCCCAAGCGGGAGAGTTTTTATCTCGGTTCCAGATGTTGTGTGTCATAAGTCGGATAGTAGAAGACATAAGAGTACCTCCCCTGATGTTGTTGAGATAATTATAGCACAAAATGGCATAGATTGCAAGGAAATATAAAAATAAAGACCGCCTTGCGACAGTCTTTGTTTTTATAAAACGGTATTCCCCTCCGACCCCTCTTCAATGATAAGCCTCGCATTCGGATTTGTAAAGACGTTGCCCGAGATGATATTGTTATTGCCTTTAATTACGATATCGCCGTCGGTGATGTTGTTCATTATTACGTTGCCGTCGCCGATGACGGTGATCGCGGAGGCGGTGCAATGCGTGAAGGTGTTGCCTGTTATGCGATTCTTGTCGCCCTCGACCCAAAGCGCGGGTGTTTTTTGCTTGAATACCTCTTTTTGTCTGTTATTAGCGGCATCGGGCTCGTAATACCAGAAAACGCCGGGGAGGTCGAAGATGTTGTTCTCGACTGCCGCGCGTGAGACTTGGAAGAGTGTGACCGCCGCGCGGGGGAATCGGTCCGCTTCCGTAAATGCGCCGCCGTTGCGGACGAAATAACACTCGCTGATGCGGAGATTGTGCATCAAGGCGTTCTCACCATTTGCAAAAAAGCCGTAGCGCGGATTGTCTGCGCATATACATGACTTGAAAAGTGCGTAATAGGATGCTCTCGGGGCAAAATATATGCCGATGCAACAGCCGTCGGTGTTGAGCTTTTCAAACCTAACGGCGTCGATCTCGGAGTCTCCCGTGACGCACACAGCGGAGCCGAGCCCGCAGAAGGAGACCTTTGATACCTCGCCCTGATCGACTCGCACCGCATCGAAGCAGATGCCGGATGATGCGGAAGGATTTTGATAATCAAAGCTTTCGCGCGTGTCCATACCGACAAAGTCGCCCGCGATGCCGATATCCTTGATGATATTTCCGCCGAGGGTGCGGCTCTCACCCACGCGGATGGCGGGGAAGCCGCCGCCCGTAAGCTTCAGCTTTGTGCCGAAGTCGGATTCAAAAACGCCGTTCGGATCGGAGCTGTAATTCCAGACTTCGCCCTCAAGCTTTATGCAAGGCGTGTCGATGCCGATAGGCTCCGAAATGTCGTAGCGTCCGACGGGAAGATATATTTTTCCGCCCGATCTGAGTTTGGATATTTCTTTTTGAATGTTCATTTTTACCTGCTTTTTATGATCGCGTAGCCGTATCCCGCGAGGGATACCGCGTTTTCGTTGATAACACAATTATTAGAAAGCAAAATCACTTTTGATTCAAGATCAAGCTTCAAATCTTCAGCCTTACTCGAAAAATTGCCGATGAAGAGGATCTCGCCATTCTCGGAAACACGTTTGAATGCGAGGACTCTTTCGCTTTCGGTAATAAGCCATTCGGTCGTGCCGTCGGAGAGTGTGTCACACTCGCGGCGCAGGGCGTTGAGGGTGGTTACGATCTCTTTTCTGCGTTCAACTTCGGGTGAGTTTGCGTGTCTGTCGGTGAATTCGAATTTGCCGGGGTGGAAACGGTTGGCGAACATCGAAAGGCGTGCGGTGTCGGCAAGCTCGTTGCCGCAGTAGACCATCGGCACGCCGTCGATGGTGTAATTTGCCGCAAGGATGAGCTCCATCGCGTCGTGGCCGTAATGAGCCTCGATACGCCACGGCCAATCGGTGACGGTGTCGTGGTTGTCCATATCACGCAGGATCAAGCCGCGCCCCGCGATGGCTTCCTCGTGTGATTTATGCTCGGCAATGACAGCTTCGGCGTTCACGCTTCCCGCGAGGAGATCATAGATCGCGCGGTGCCAGTAAAAGCCGTAATTTGCATCGAAAACGTTGAGGTAATCGGCTTTTTTGCCTTCATTTATCATAATCGCGTCGGGTTTGATCTTGCGTATGCGGCGGGTGCCTTCCTCCCAAAAATCGAGCGGCACTTCGTCGCCGACGTCGCAGCGGAATCCATCCGCGCCGATCACGCCGATGTAGTATGCCATATTGCAGTACAAGTATTCACGCAAGCCGTCGCTGTCAAAATTGAGGTAGGCAAAATTCCAGCGCGTCAGCTTTATGCTTCCGTCTGCCTCTCTGACGGCAAAATCGGGGTGTTCCTTGAACATTTCTGCATTGACGCCGATGTGAAGGTAAACGAGGTCGAGGATGACGCGCATTCCGAGTGAGTGGGCGTGTGCGACGAACTCTTTGAGATCGTCCATACTTCCGTATTCCTCGTCGATCTCGAAATAATCGGTCATACGGTAGGGATTTTTCGGGTTATCGGTTTCGGATTTGAGCTGCCGCGCGCTCCAGAAAGTTTTGTCGGTGCTTTCGTCGGTCTTGAATATCGGGCAGAGATACATTATCCCGAAACCCATCTGCGAAAGCACGGGGAGCTCGGCGGTCACGGCGGAGATCCTGCCATCTGCCGAAAAGGTGCGCGGGTTGATCTGATAGACTGCGCCTTTCTTGAACCAATCGGGAATGGGTCTTTTCATTTTGTTACCTCAGTTTTTTACCGCAAGCGCGGATGTAGGGCTTGAGATTTTCAAGCAATTCATCCTCGGTCTCGCCCGCGGGACAGTCGCTCCAAAGGCAGTAGCCGCCGCCGAGGATGCGTTCGTCGGGCGCGGGAAGATCGATCTCGGAATTGCCGCGGCTGAAGTGATAGGCGTTCCAATCGCGCTCGAGGATCTCGGGAGTGGTGCCGTATTTATCGCCGCCGAAGCCGACGACGTAATAAACGTAGGGGCTGATGAAATTGTAGACCTTATGACCACGGTCGAGGTATGTATGGACGGTGTTTTTGCCGCCGTTCGACTTTATCGACCAATATTGAATATCGATCGAGCGGTCAAGCTCGGTCACACCCTGCCAGCCCGTGTCATAGTCGCGGTAGACGTCGTCGTTCCACATAAGTATCTTCTCGTAGCCTATCGAGCGCATCAGGGCGACGATGTCGTTCATATAAAGGATGAAGGCATCGTATGCCACGGCGTTCTCGTTGCCCGTCAAAGCTTTGGCGTGGGCGTCCCAATGGTCGAGATTCTGCCATTTCGAGAGGGTGTCATCGATGGTTTCGCCGTATCCGAGAAGCTCGTCGCCGCCGATGTCGAATTTCCGACACCCGAGGGAGTAGAAGAAGCGTCCGTACTCGTCGTAAAGATTCCGCGCAAACTCGACCGCCTCGGGATTGGAGATGTCGATCCCGCGCGAGAAATTGTACTGCTCGGGCTCCTTATTGAAGCTTGAGCCCCTGACTATCGACTTGATGCCGTTTTTGTGGAAATAGTTCGAGATGTCCGAGCCCGTCTGCGCGTTGTATTTCTTGACAGCATAGTTCATATGCCCGGGAGAGTCGAATGAGGGGATCACTTCGATTCCCTCGCTCTGCGCAAAACGGACGATATCTTCCATTTCATTCTGCGTGATGAATTTGGAATCGTTTTCCGCCTGACCGTTCGCCGCGCCGTAAACGCAAAGAGTATGGTCGCCGCCCGCAAGCCAAGGGTAGGTCTTCGACTCAAGACGGTGTCCCATATCCTCGCCAAAATGTATGCTGATGGTATTGAACCCCGCGCTCTTAATTTCAAGAATGAGCCTCTTTATCCACGCGGGAGTGTAGTATTTCCGTGCGCAGTCCAGCATAAAAATGCGCTCGGGAACGCTGTATATTGATGTTTTCATAGCATTTTCCTTCTCGGTGATCTATTTTTTGACAATGGCAACGCGGTTGTTTGCTCGGTTGATAATGATTTCTATCGGATAATCAAGATATGTAGTTGCTTATGACAGAAAACTATGTTCGCACTCTCAAAATCAGCCTTCCTCGGTGGGGCAATGCTGTCAACTTAAGAAAAATTATTGCCAACAAGTACGCTTGTCAATTATGCAGTACAGATTCCGATCTCCTCATTCACCGCTCCTCGCGGTCCCCTTTCCCCGCTGGGGAACGCTAAAGGTTGGGCGATAACCGATAAATGTTCAGCGAAGGTGATTTAGCAATATAATTTTGCATATCAAATTGGAATATTTTATTGAAAAAGTTTGCAAAAACTCCATTACGAGTGCGAAATAATCTAAATAAAAATATTCCAATCTGCCCAAACAGAATTAAAGCAATATCCGATGTTCGCCGAAGATATGAGGAGTTTAAACGCACCCTTAAGCGTTCCCCAGCGGGGAAAGGGGACCGCGAGGAGCGGTGAATGAGGAGATCGGAGTCTGTACTGCACGAACG